>NZ_JBHYOP010000013.1:11608-239035 GCF_042745235.1 Streptomyces sp. NPDC058796 | reverse complement strand
GGGGCGGCGCTCTCGCCCGGGCCCCCCGGGCCGCGCGCGGCGGCCTCGGGGCCGCCCCCGTTGGCCGGGCCCGTGGCCTCGCGCGGCGCGGGCGGCTCAGCTCGCGGCCTTGAAGCCCCGCAGCCGCAGCGAGTTGCCGACGACGAAGACCGAGGAGAAGGCCATGGCCGCTCCGGCGATCATCGGGTTGAGCAGCCCGGCCGCGGCGAGCGGCAGCGCGGCGACGTTGTAGGCGAAGGCCCAGAACAAGTTGGACTTGATGGTGCCCAGCGTCTTGCGGGCCAGCCGGATCGCGTCCGCGGCGGCGCGCAGGTCGCCGCGGACCAGGGTGAGGTCGCCGGCCTCGATGGCGGCGTCGGTGCCGGTGCCCATGGCCAGCCCCAGGTCGGCCTGGGCGAGCGCGGCGGCGTCGTTGACCCCGTCCCCGACCATCGCCACCGAACGGCCCTCGTCCTGGAGGCGCTTGACGACGTCGACCTTGTCCTCGGGCATGACCTCGGCGATGACGTGCTCGGGAGCGATGCCGACCTCCGCGGCCACCGAGTCGGCGACGGCCCTGTTGTCGCCGGTGAGGAGCATCGGCGTCAGGCCAAGGGCGCGCAGCCGGCCGATGGCCTCGGCGCTGGTGCCCTTGACGGCGTCGGCGACCTCCAGGACCGCCCTGGCCTCGCCGTCCCAGGCGACGGCGATCGCGGTGCGGCCCGCCGCCTCGGCCTCGGCCTTGGCCCGGGCCAGCTCGGCGGGCAGCTCCATGGCCCACTCGGCGAGCAGCTTCTCGCGGCCCACGAGGACGGCGTGGCCGTCGACGACGCCCTGCACACCGAGCCCCGGGACGCCTGCGAAGTCCTCGGGCGTGGGCAGCGCGCCCAGCTTCTCCAGGGCTCCGTCGGCGACGGCGCGGGCGATCGGGTGCTCGGAGGCGTGCTCCAGGGCGCCCGCCAGCCGGAGCACGGCACCCTCGTCGGTGCCGTCGGCGGTGTGCACGGCGAGCAGGGTCATGCGGCCGGTGGTGACGGTGCCGGTCTTGTCGAGGACGACGGTGTCGACCTTGCGGGTGGACTCCAGCACCTCGGGGCCCTTGATGAGGATGCCGAGCTGGGCGCCGCGCCCGGTGCCGACCATCAGCGCGGTCGGCGTGGCCAGGCCCAGGGCGCAGGGGCAGGCGATGATCAGGACCGCCACGGCGGCGGTGAACGCGGCCGCCAGTCCCGAGCCGTTGCCGATCCAGAATCCGAGGGTGGCCAGCGCCAGGGCGATGACGACGGGCACGAAGACACCGGAGATGCGGTCGGCGAGCCGCTGGGCTGCGGCCTTGCCGTTCTGCGCGTCCTCGACCAGCTTCGCCATCCGCGCCAGCTGGGTGTCGGCGCCGACCCGGGTGGCCTCGACCACCAGACGGCCGCCGGCGTTCACGGTCGCGCCGGTGACCGCGTCGCCGACGCCGACCTCCACCGGCACCGACTCACCGGTGAGCATCGACGCGTCGACGGCCGAGGTGCCCTCGACGACCGTGCCGTCGGTCGCGATCTTCTCGCCGGGACGGACCAGGAAACGGTCCCCGACCCTCAGCTCGGCGACCGGGACCTGCTCCTCGGCGCCGCCCCGCAGCACCGTCACGTCCTTGGCGCCGAGCTCCAGCAGGGCCTTCAGCGCGGCGCCGGCCTTGCGCTTGGAGCGGGCCTCGAAGTAGCGGCCCGCCAGAATGAAGGCGGTCACCCCGGCGGCGGCCTCCAAGTAGATGTTCCCGGCGCCGTCGCTGCGGGCGATGGTCAGCTCGAAGGGGTGCGTCATGCCGGGCGTGCCCGCGGTGCCGAAGAACAGCGCCCACAGCGACCACAGGAACGCCGCCGACGTCCCCACCGAGATCAGCGTGTCCATGGTCGCCGCGCCGTGCCGGGCGTTGGTGAAGGCGGCCTTGTGGAAGGGCCAGGCGGCGTACGTCACCACGGGCGCCGCCAGGGTCAGCGACAGCCACTGCCAGTACTCGAACTGCAGCGCCGGCACCATCGCCATCGCGATGACCGGGACGGCCAGCACCACCGCGGTGACCAGCCGCTCCCGCAGCGGCCGCAACTCGTCGGCGGCCTCGGCGCTCTCCGGGCCGGACTCCGACTCAGTACGCACCGGCTCGGGCTCGCGGGCCGTGTAACCGGTCGCCTCGACCGTGGCGATCAGCTCGGGGACGGACACGTCGGCGCCGTAGCTGACCCTGGCCTTCTCCGTCGCGTAGTTGACGGTGGCGGTGACCCCGTCCATCCGGTTGAGCTTCTTCTCGATCCGGGCGGCGCACGAGGCGCAGGTCATGCCGCCGATGGCGAGTTCTACCTCGGTCGGTGCGCCGGTCGTACTGGTGGTCATGGCTGCTCCTGATGCGGGTCGTCGGCCGGGACCCGGCGCCGCGGGTCCCGCGGTGCGGCGGGGGGAGTGCGGGGGGCGGTCAGACGCGGCCGGTCAGCTCGTAGCCGGCCTCGTCGACGACCTCGGCGATCACGGTGTCGTCCGGCTCGGCGGTCGCGGTGACGGTGACCCGGCCGGAATCGAGCTGGACGTCGACACCGGTGACTCCGTCCAGCTCACCGATCACCCGGGTGAGCGTCGCCTTGCAGTGACCGCAGGTCATGCCGGCGACGGAGTAGGTGGTGCTGATCGAAGTCATTGTCTTCCTCCAGATGTGCGATGCGGACGGATACGGGCCGGGGGTACCCCTGCCGACGTCATGTATACCCCTGCGGGGTATTGAGCGCAAGTGCCGGCCACCCCTTGACTCAGTACCCCCTAGGGGTATCGTGAAGTGCATGAAGAGGTCTCCCGTGAGCCGGAGACCCGTAACTCGAGGAGCGACCGCCATGAACACCGGACTGAGGATCACCGCGTTCACCGCCGCGCTGGCCGCCACCTTCGGCGCCGCCTACGGCGTCGGCACGGCGGTCGAGCCGGTCGTCGCCGAGAGCGCGCCCGCGCCGCACGACGAGCACAGCCGGCCCTCGGTCGAATCCGAGCAGGGCGGGGGGCACGGGCAGCACGAGACGGCACCGGCCGGCGGACTGCAGATCTCCGAGAACGGATACACCCTCGACCTGGCCACCCCACGCGTCACCGCCGGTGAACGCAGCGAGCTGCGCTTCACCGTCCAGGACGCCGACGGCGAAGCCGTCACCGCGTACCAGCGCGAGCACGACAAGGAACTGCACCTCATCGTGGCCTCGCGCGACCTGGTCACCTACCGCCACCTGCACCCCGTCCGAGCCGCGGACGGCACCTGGAGCACCCCCGTCGACCTGCCCGGCGCGGGCGGCTACCGCGTCTTCGCCGACTTCACCCCGGCGAAGAAGGGCGCGGAGAACCTCACGCTCGGCGCCGACCTCGCCGCGTCCGGCCGCTACGAGCCCGCACCACTGCCGGCTCCGAACAGCAGGGCCGCGACCCACGGTTACCAGGTCGAGCTCGCCGGCTCCCTGAGCCCCGGGCGCCCGAGCGAGCTGCGGCTGGTGGTCTCCCGCGACGGCGAACCCGTGACCGACCTGCAGCCCTACCTCGGCGCCTACGGTCACCTGGTCGCCCTGCGCTCCGGCGACCTGGCCTACCTCCACGTCCACCCGAACGGCGAACCCGGTGACGGCACCACCAGCCCCGGCCCGGAGATCTCCTTCACGGCCACCGCCCCGACCGCCGGCACCTACCGTCTCTTCCTGGACTTCCAGCACCGGGGCGAGGTCCACACCGCGGCGTTCACCGTACGGGCCGGATCGGCACCGAGCACGCAGGACCGGGACCCGGCCCCGACCGCGACGACGGAACACTCCGACGGGCACGGCCACTGACGCCCGACGCCCTCGGACGCCGTCAGGCGGCCGTCGGGTGGTCGGCGGGCTGCGGGCGGCCGCTGGTCCCGGACGGGCGAACGACGGTCCCCATCAGGCTCCCGGGGCGACCGCGTGCGGCGAGGTCACCGTCCCGCCGGGTGACCGGCGGGAGCCGTCGGATGGTCGGCAGACGCCACCGGCGACCGGCGGGATTCCCGGCGGGCGACGGCCGCGGCCCGCGGCGGTCGCCCGTCAGGCCAGCACGACCCGGACCCCGCTCTCCTCGAACCGCCGCACCAGGTCCGGGTCGGCCGAACCGTCCGTGACCAGCGTGTCCACCGACTCGGTCGCACAGATCCGGGCGAAGGCCCGACGGCCCAGCTTGCTGGAGTCGGCGGCGACGACCACGCGCTCGGCGCGCTCGCACAGCAGCCGGTTGATCGCCGCCTCCGCCTCGTCGTGGGCCGCGGCGCCGTGCGTGACGTCGAAGGCGACGACCCCCAGTACCGCCACGTCGACCGTCACCTGGCCCAGCACCCCGTCCGCGAGCGGGCCGATCAGCTCGTACGACTGAGCCCGGGCCACCCCGCCCGTCACCACGATCTTGAACTGCGGCCGGACCGCCAGCTCGTTGGCGATGTTGAGCGCGTTGGTGACCACGGTCAGCGCCGGGGTGCCCGAGGCCAGGTCCGCGCGCACGGCCAGCGCGCGCGCCACCTCGGTGGTGGTCGTGCCGCCGGTCAGGCCCACCGCCTCGCCGGGCGCGACCAGGGCGGCGACCGCCTGGGCGACGCGCTGCTTCTCGGAGGCGTGGCGCGCCGACTTGTACCGCAGCGGCAGTTCGTACGACACCCCGTGCACGACCGCGCCACCGCGGGTGCGCACCAGCATCTGCTGCTCCGCCAGCCGGTCGAAGTCACGGCGGATCGTCGCGGCCGAGACCTCCAGCTCGGCCGCAGCCTCCTCGACGTCCAGCCGGCCGCGCTCGACGAGCAGTTCCAGCAGTGCCTTCCAGCGGGCGTCGCGCGACATCCGCGCCTCCGTTCCTCGTTCCCCGCCGACCCTAGCGCACCGCACACTTCCCAAGATTGCTTGATTGTGCTCGAAAGATGGCTATATCTTGCAGGAATAATCAGACCGCTCGGTGATCGGGGAGTGTGCGGCATGACGTATGTCGAAGACGAGCTCAACAGCCAGCCCGAGTGCTGGACACGCGCCGCAGCCGAGGCGGCACGGCACGCGGCGGCGCTCCCGGCGGCGGGGGAGCGGGTGGCGATCGTCGGCTGCGGGACCTCGTACTTCATGGCCCAGTCGGCGGCGGCGCTGCGCGAGGGCGCGGGCCAGGGCGAGACCGACGCGTTCGCCGCCTCCGAATTCCCGCGGGGCCGCGCGTACGACCGGGTCGTCGCCCTCACCCGCTCCGGCACCACCACCGAAGTACTGGGACTGCTGGCCGAGTTGAAGGGCCGCGCCCGGACAGTGGCGCTCACCGCCGACCCGGCCACGCCGGTCATGACCGCCGCCGACGACGTGGTCGTGCTCGACTTCGCCGACGAACGGTCCGTCGTGCAGACCCGCTTCGCGACCACCGCCCTGACCCTGCTCCGCGCCCACCTCGGCCTGCACACGGACACGGTCGTCACCGACGCCCGCACCGCCCTCGCTGCCGAACTGCCCGAAGGGCTCGTCGAGCGCACCCAGTTCACCTTCCTCGGCCGGGGCTGGACCGTCGGACTGGCCAACGAGGCCGGCCTGAAGATGCGCGAGGCCTCCCTGTCCTGGACCGAGGCATACCCGGCGATGGAGTACCGACACGGCCCCATCAGCATCAGTACCGAGGGCACGGCCACCTGGATGTTCGGCGACGCGCCCGAAGGGCTGGCCGAGCAGGTCCGGGACACCGGCGCTATGTGGGTGCCCGGCCACCTCGACCCGCTCGCCGAACTGGTCCGCGCCCAGCGGCTCGCCGTCGCCGTCGCCGCCTTGCGCGGCCTCGACCCGGACCGGCCCCGCCACCTCACCCGCTCGGTGATCCTCGCCCCCTGACGTCCGCCCGACAACCATGTTCCGGCGCCCGGGAAGGATCCCGGGGAAAGAGAGAGACCGTGCCCCTCGCCAAGACCGGCGACCTGGTGGGCAGTGCCGCAGCCGCGCGCTCCGCCGTCGCCGCCTTCAACGTCATCACCCTGGAGCACGTCGAGGCCGTCATAGCGGGCGCCGAGGCCGTGCGCACGCCCGTCGTCCTCCAGGTCAGCGAGAACGCCGTGAAGTACCGCTACGGCCGCCTGCTGCCGCTGGCCCGCGCGGCCGTGGCCGCCGCCGAGGGCGCCGCCGTGCCCGTCGCCCTGCACCTGGACCACGTCCAGAGCGACGGCCTGCTGCGCCAGGCCCCGGACGCCGGGTTCAGCTCCGTGATGTACGACGCCTCCCGGCTGCCGTACGCGGAGAACCTCGCGGCGACCCGGACCGCCGCCGACTGGGCGCACGCCCGGGGACTGTGGATCGAGGCGGAGCTGGGGGAGGTCGGCGGCAAGGCCGGGCCGGGCGGGCGGGGGAGAGCCGTCGCGCCGCCGCTCGACGCCCACGCGCCCGGCGCCCGCACCGACCCCGCCGAGGCGCGGGCCTTCGTCGCCGACTCCGGCGTGGACGCCCTGGCCGTGGCCGTCGGCAGCTCCCACGCCATGACGACGCGCACCGCCGCCCTCGACCACGACCTGCTCAAGGCCCTGTCCGGCGCCCTGGACGTGCCGCTCGTCCTGCACGGCTCCTCGGGGGTCCCGGACGACGAACTCGCCGCGGCCGTCGCCGGCGGCATCGCCAAGGTCAACGTCGGCACCGCGCTCAATCTCGCCATGACCGGCGCGATCCGGGAGTACCTGGCCGCCCGCCCCGAGGCGGCGGACTCCCGCGGCTACCTCACCGCGGGACGGGAGGCCATGGTCCGGACGGTGTCGACGCTCATCGAGGTGATCGCCTGTAGTACGGGGTGACCGCCCGCCCTGCTTCCTGAGCCCGTGTCCTACTTCCTGACCGCTCTGAGCACCACGAACTTGGGGTCGCTCGCGACCACTTCGCTGTTGCCGAACAGCCGCCGCAGCGCGACGTGGTAGCCCAGGTGCCGGTTGCCGACCACCCACAGCTCACCGCCGGGGCGCAGCACGCGCCGCGCCCCGGTGAACATCCGCCGGGCGGTGGCGTCGGTCGTCGCCTGGTGGGAGTGGAAGGGCGGGTTGTTCAGCACCAGGTCGACACTGCCGTCCGGCACTCCGGTCAGCCCGTCGCCCACCCGGAACTCGGCCCGCCCCGCCGCCCCGCTCGCCTCGCACGTGGCCCGCGCCGAGGCCACGGCTTGGTAGGACTCGTCGGTGAACAGCACCTCGGCGTCCGGGTCGGCCAGCGCCACCGCCGTACCGACCACGCCGTTGCCGCAGCCGAGGTCCACCACCCGACGGAAACCGCCGGTGTCCGGCAGGTGCCCGAGGAAGAATCGGGTGCCGATGTCGAGCCGGTCCGCGCAGAAGACACCGGCGTGGTTGACGACGGTCCGCCCGGAGACCGGACCGACGCCCTCGGGGAGCCGGTAGCTCAGCGGCCAGGGGTTGGCGGGCCGCTTCAGCGAGAGGTCCGGCGTGGCCAGGATGAGCCGGGCCTTCTTCACGGCCAGCGAGGTACGGGTCGGCCCCACGATCCGCTCGAACAGCCGCAGTGTCGAGGTGTGGATCTCCTTCACCATCCCGGTGCCGACCACCACCGTGCCCTCGTGCAGCGCGGGCGCCAGCCGCAGCAACTGGTCCTCCAGCAGCGCCAGACTCTTGGGCACCCGCACCAGCAGCACGTCGATCCGGTCCGGCGGCGTGTCCCGCGTGGTGAGCAGCCGTACGGCGTCCGGTGCGACGCCCGCCCGCTCCAGGTTGACGCGGGTCGCCTCCCGGGCGAGGTGGGAGTCGGTGATCTGCACCGGACGGTGCGCGGCCAGCGCCGTCACCAGCGCGCCCCAGCGGTCGCCGACGACCACCACCGTGCCGGACAGCGGCACGTCCTGCTCCGCGAGGTGCCCGAGCAGGTACTCGTCGGAGGCGTCCCAGGCCCGGAGCCGGTCGCGGGGGTCCTCGGGGAAGCGGGTGAGCACCTGCTCCCCCCACGGGGTCGTCATACGGTCGCTGCGGTCGTTCATCGTGCGTCCAGGCTAGCCGAGCCGCAGCTCAGGCCGTGTCGGGCAGGATGGGGGGCATGGAGGCCGAGCTGTTTCCCAGGGCGCGCGCCGAGACCGCGCCCGGTGCCGTGCACGTCCCCGACTGGCTGGAGCCCGCACGGCAGCGCGAGCTGCTGTCCGCCTGCCGCGAGTGGGCCCGCCCGCCGGCCGGGCTGCGCACCGTCCGCACACCCGGCGGCGGCACCATGACCGCCCGGCAGGTCTGCCTCGGCCGGCACTGGTACCCGTACGGCTACGCCCGCACCGTCGTCGACGGCGACGGCGCCCCCGTGAAGCCCTTCCCCGCCCGGCTCGGCGACCTCGCCCGGCGGGCGGTCTCCGACGCGCTGGGCGCCGACGCGGCGGCGGACGCGCCCTACGACATCGCGCTGATCAACTTCTACGACGCCGACGCCCGGATGGGCATGCACCGCGACGCCGACGAGAGGTCCGACGCGCCCGTCGTCTCCCTGAGCCTCGGCGACACCTGCGTCTTCCGCTTCGGCAACCCCGAGACCCGGACCCGCCCCTGGACCGACGTCGAGCTGCGCAGCGGTGACCTCTTCGTCTTCGGCGGGCCGTCCCGGCTCGCGTACCACGGGGTACCGCGCGTGCACCCGGGCACCGCGCCGCCCGAGTTGGGGCTCACCGGGCGGCTGAACATCACGCTCCGGGTCAGCGGGCTCTAGGACCACCGCACCCGCGGATCATGGGAGACTCCCCCTCATGAGCGGCAAGGCGGACCCCCGGGCGGCGGGGGAAGGGACCACCTCGAGGACGCGGCTGGACCGGGGGCGCGGCGCGCTCGGACCCGCGTTGGAGCTCGTGCACACCGGACGCGCCCCCACCCGGGCCGTCCTCACCGCGGAACTCGGCGTGACCCGGGCCACCGCCGGCGCGGTCGCCGCCGAACTGGAGGCGCTCGGCCTGATCCGGGTCGACGCCCGGCCCGGCGCGGCCGCTGGTTCCCAGGGCCGGCCCTCGCACCGCCTCGCGGTCGCCGAGGACGGACCGGTCGCCCTCGCCGCCCAGGTCCACGCCGATGGGTTCCGCGCGGCCCTGGTCGGACTCGGCGGCCGCATCGTCGCCACCGCCCCCGGCTGCGAGGTCGTGGACGCCGACCCGGCGAAGGTGCTCGGCTCCGTCGTCGAGGCGGGGGCGGAACTCCTGCGGGAGACCGGCCGGCGCTGCGTGGGCGCGGGACTCGCCGTGCCCTCCGCCGTGGCGGAGCCCGAGGGCCTGGCCCTGAACCCTCTCCACCTCGCCTGGCCCGCGGGCGCCCCCGTGCGCCGGATCTTCGCCGAACAGGTGCGCGCCGCCGGCCTCGACGGCCCCGCCTTCGCCGCCAACGACGTCAACCTCGCAGCCCTCGCCGAGCACCGGCACGGCGCCGGGCGCGGCGCCCGCGACCTGCTGTGCGTGGCCACCGGTCACCGCGGCGTCGGCGGCGCCCTCGTCCTCGACGGCCGTCTGCACAGCGGCAGTTCCGGCCTCGCCCTGGAGGTCGGCCACCTCACCGTCAACCCCGACGGCGGCCCCTGCCACTGCGGCAGCCGGGGCTGCCTGGACGTGGAGACCGACCCGCTGGCCTTCCTCACCGCGGCGGGCCGCGAGCCGGGACCGGAGGTCTCCCTGCTCCAGCAGTCGTACGACCTGATCCGCGGCCACTACGCCGACCCGGCCGTCCGCACCGCCACCGAGACCCTCATCGACCGCCTCGGACTCGGCCTCGCCGGCCTGGTGAACATCCTCAACCCGGACCGCATCATCCTGGGGGGACTCCACCGCGCGCTCCTCGACGCCGACCCCGAGCGGCTGCGCGCCGTGGTCGCCGACCGCAGCCTGTGGGGCCAGAGCGGCGGCGTGCCCATCCTGCCCTGCGGTCTGGACCACAACAGCCTGGTCGGCGCCGCCGAACTGGCCTGGCAGCCGGTCCTGGACGACCCGCTGGGCGCGCTCTCCTGAGGACGGCCTCCGCCCTCCTCAGGCCGTCGGGCGGTCACCGCCGCTCGGCGCGTGGCTGAGGTCGACGACGCAGAAGATGTTGCCGTCCGGGTCGGCGAGGACGACGAAGTCCGGGTCGGGCGGATACAGCTCCCAGTCGACGGCCCGCGCACCGAGCCCGATCAGCCGCCGCACCTCCGCCTGCTGCTCCTGCGCCGAGTCCACGAAGAGGTCCAGGTGCAGCCGGGGACGAGGCTCGGCAGGAGACTCGCTGTACAGCAGCCCGAGGGCCCGCCCGGACCCGTCCGCGTGATCCAGCGTCCGCCAGGTCTCGCTCGTCCACTCCTCGGAGACGACCAGGTTCAGAGCCGCCGTCCAGAACTCCACGGCACGCGGCACGTCCGTGACGCCGATGACAGGGATGCCGAGTCTCAACATGCCCGCCAGCCTAAGCCGTTGTCCCGGGCGGCGCGATCATGACACGTACTGGGACCGTGGCCCGGCGGCGCGGGAAGCACGGGTGGACGGCCCCCGTACTCCCCGCGCGGTACCCGCACTGCCACCGGCCGTACGACGCCACGGGTCCCGGACGGAGCGACGCTCGGAAGCGACACCGAGAACACCGCGACCGAGGAGTTGGACGACATGCAGACCCTGGCACATTTCGGCGACGGCGCACCCGGGCCGTGGATCCTGTTCTTCCCCTTGCTCTGGGCACTGGTGATCGCCGGCGGCGTCACGCTGCTGCGCCGCACCGTGTGGCGCGGCCGCCGCGGCCCCGGCCGCCCGCCCGCCGCCCCGGACAACTCGCCGATCACCGTGCTCGGCCACCGCTTCGCCACCGGCGAGATCGACGAGGACGAATACTGGCGCCGGCTGTCCGTGCTGGACGAGCGGTTCGGCCGCACGGACAAGGGCGGCGCGGCCTGACCGCGGCGAACGCCGCCCGGGACGGCGAGGCCCGCTTCGGCGCCCCGGCCGCGGTGGGGCCCGCCCGGCTCGGTTGAGCCGTGGGCCCGCGGCAGCGAAAGGTCACCGCCCGGTCAGCCGGCAACGGCCGACCGGGCGGGAGCGGGTTGGGGTCTGCCGACGTCGACCGCGTGCTCGACCTCCGCGAACGCGGCGGCCGGCACCTCCTCGACCAGACGCCGGGGCGGGCGCGCGGTGGCCGGGGGAGCGGTGACCTGCGCGGCGGGGACGGCCGTCGGGAGCGTGAACCAGACGACCTTGCCGGACTCGCCGTCCGGCCGGGCGCCCCAGCTCTCACTCATCGCGGCCACCATGGAGAGCCCGCGCCCGCACGTCGCCAGCGGTGCGGCGTCGTCCACCACGGGCAGCCTCGGATCGTGGTCGCGCACGGAGACGGTGAGCCGGTCAAGGAGCAGCTCTATCTCCACGGTGCACGTCTTGTCGGGACGGGCGTGCAGGTGGACGTTGGTCAACAACTCCGTCACGCCGAGCGCTGCCCGGTCGATCAGGGAATCCATATGCCAGTAGCGCAATTGCGCAGATACGATTCTGCGGACCTGGCCGATCCGCGACGGCAGGGCTTGGAGCTCCACCGTGCAGTGTCTGCTTGGGTGACTGATCACGGCTGCGACTCCCCGACTAGAGGTCCGGAAGAACACGGAGTTCGGATCCAGCAGGGCGCACGCGGCGCGCCGCCGCCTGCTGTCATGGCCGGCGGGCTGGTTCGCAGCGTTATCGCCGGTAAACCCAGAGTGACGTGAGACCAGCGTGACGCAAGGGGTGAGGCACCGCAACTTACGGCCATCTCAAGCGCGTCGCCCCGCCGCCCTGCGCACCGCCTCGATGAAACGGCGGGCCGCCGGCGGACCCGGCTCACCCGGCGCGGGGTCCCGCTCGCCGAGCGTGAGCAGGTACCGCTTGCCGTTGAGGTCGGCGAGGGCGCGGTCCTCGGGGGCGAACCAAGGCCTGGAGGCTCGCACCGCCTGCACCGGGGCGCTGTCGATCTCACTGCCGTAGCTGGTCAGCAACTCCACCCGGCCACCGCTGATCCGGACCGTCCCGGCCCGGGTGAGTGAACGCAGCCGCTTGCCGATCCGCACCCCCGTGGCCCTGAACTCCGGCTCCGCCATGCCGTCGCCCCCTCGTGCCCGTCGGTCGCCGGACCGTGCTCCTCGCTGGGCCCGGTACCGGCTCGTGTCGTGCTCCAGTGTGCGCCCGCGGCGGGAACCCCCGGGAATCCCGTCCCGCCCGCTGGCAGTCTGCCCGCACCGCGCGCCGAGCACCAGTACGCGCCGCCCCTTTCCGAAGGCGGCCGGAGCACTCGCGCGAATGCGCCCCCGTCCGGCCGCCGGACGCGCCCCAGTGGTGCCTTTGAGGCTCCCAAAGGTGTGTTTATGCAGGTGAGAAGCGTGTTGAAGATGCATATGATCGAGGCGTCGGCCGCGCGAAGCGCCGTCGGCGCGAGCGTAAGGAGCCCCGTCGTGAGCACCCACCGGCCAACCCGCACCGGCGCCACCCTCGACGTCGACCACAGCGACGCCGACTACCGGGCCTGGCTGAAGGAAGCCGTGCGCAAGGTCCAGGCCGACAACAACCGCTCGGCCGACACCCACCTGCTGCTCTTCCCGTTGCCGGAGCACTGGGGCATCGACCTGTACCTGAAGGACGAGTCGACCCACCCCACCGGCAGCCTCAAGCACCGGCTCGCCCGCTCGCTCTTCCTGTACGGCCTCTGCAATGGCTGGATCCGGCCGGGTCGCCCCGTGATCGAGGCGTCCAGCGGCTCCACCGCCGTCTCGGAGGCGTACTTCGCCAAGCTGGTCGGCGTCCCCTTCATCGCCGTCATGCCGCACACGACCAGCACCGAGAAGATCCGCCTGATCGAATTCCACGGCGGACAGTGCCACTTCGTGGACGACTCCCGCCGGATGTACGAGGAGTCCGCACGCCTCGCGGCCGAGACCGGCGGTCACTACATGGACCAGTTCACCTACGCGGAACGCGCCACGGACTGGCGCGGCAACAACAACATCGCCGAGTCGATCTTCCGTCAGCTGAGGCTGGAGCGCTTTCCCGAGCCGGCGTGGATCGTCGCCACGGCCGGCACGGGCGGCACTTCGGCGACCCTCGCACGCTACGTGCACTACATGCAGTACGACACCCGCGTGTGCGTCGCCGACCCCGAGAACTCCTGCTTCTTCGAGGGCTGGACCACCGCGGATCCGGGCGTCGTCTGCGACCGCGGCTCGCGGATCGAGGGCATCGGCCGGCCCCGGATGGAGCCGAGCTTCGTGCCCGGCGCGATCGACCGCATGATGAAGGTGCCGGACGCCGCGAGCGTCGCCGCCGTCCGGGCCCTGGAGCGGGCCATCGGCCGCAAGGCGGGCGGCTCCACGGGCACCGGGCTGTGGAGCGCGCTGAAGATCGTCGCCGAGATGGTGGCCGAGGGACGGCAGGGCAGCGTGGTGACGCTGCTGTGCGACCCGGGGGACCGGTACCTCGACAAGTACTACTCGGACGCCTGGCTCGCCCAACAGGGTCTGGACATCGGGCCGTACACGGCGACGATCGAAACCCTGCTGCGGACGGGTGCCTGGCCCGGCTGACGGCGAGCGGAGCCGGACCGCCTACGGGCGGGCGAGCCGCCTGTCCAGCGAGGTGACCGCGTCCCGGAAGGCCCGTCCCAGCCCTGGACGCGCACGGTTCAGCACGAAACGGAAGAGCGGCGTACCGTCCGCGGCGAACGTCCACTGCACGCGCGTGCCGTTCCCGGCGGGCGCCAGCCGCCACTCCTCGACCATGGCCCGGGCTCCGGGCGCGTTGGTGACGTCGACGCGGTACGCGTACACCTCGGGCCGCTCGGCCGTCAGCACCGTCTCCAGGAAGCGCGTACCGCCCCTGAGCCGGATCTCGCGCCCCGCTCCCTCACCGATGGGCCTGGCGAACGTCACCGCCGAGAACCAGGCCGGCCAGCCCGGCACGTCCTCGGCCAGCGCGCGGAAGACCCGGTCCGGGGCGGCGGAGATCTCGCGTGCGAAGACCAGCCGTACCGGCGCGGTCTCGACGAAGCCGGCTCCCACCGGACGCAGACGGTGAGCCATGGACGCAACAACCCCCTTGAGCGAAGCCGCGGACGCGGACGGTCGGACGGGTGGCGCCACGATAGCCGGGGGCACGCCGGGTGTCAGCGGTGCCGGAGGACGAAACGGCGCGGGCGAGCCGTACTCGGGAGCGCACCCCGCGCTCGCGAGCCGGGTCCGGGCGGTCCGTCCTCGCCGAGCAGGCCACAGGCCGGGGACCGGGCGCGGGCTACGTACGCGTCGGCCCGCCGCCGCCCGAGGTCAGTCGGCCGCGTCCGTCTCCGGCTCGCCCGCCACCACGAGCCCCAGATGCTCCGAGATCTCCGCACGGGCGTCCGCCGGCAGACCGGCGTCGGTCACCAGCGTGTCCACCTGCTCCAGCGCGGCGAACGAACTCAGGCCCACGACACCCCACTTGGTGTGGTCGGCGACCACCACGACGCGCCGCGCCGACTGCACCAGCCGCCGGTTGGTCTCCGCCTCCGCGAGGTTCGGCGTCGACAGGCCGGCCTCGGCCGATATGCCGTGCACGCCGAGGAACAGCACGTCGAAGTGGAGCGTCGCGATCGCCTGGTCGGCGACCGGCCCCACCAGCGAGTCGGACGGAGTGCGCACACCACCGGTGAGCACCACCGTGGCCGCGCCCTGCCGCGCCCCCGAGGTGCGCTGCGCCACGTGGAACACGTCGGCCACCCGCACCGAGTTGGTGACCACCGTCAGATCCGGCACCTCCACCAGCCGGTGCGCCAGCGCGTACGTCGTCGTACCGCCCGACAGCGCGATCGCCGCACCCGGCGCGACCAGTTCCGCCGCCGCCCGCGCGATGTCCTCCTTGGCGGTCGGCTCCAGGCCCGACTTGGCCTCGAACCCCGGCTCGTGTGTGCTCGCCTCCACCACGGGGACCGCGCCGCCGTGCACCTTCTCCAGCACGCCCTGCCGGGCCAGCGCGTCCAGATCGCGGCGGACCGTCATGTCCGACACGCCGAGCTTGCGGGTCAGCTCGTTGACCCGGACCCCGCCCCGGCGGCGCACCTCGTCCAGGATCAGGGCGCGCCGCTGCTCCGCGAGGAGGTTCGGATTCTCACTCACGTACGCTCCGGTCCTTTCGCCGCGAAACCGCCCGACACGCCCGGCGCACCCGCTCCGACCGGGGGCTCTCCCGGCTCCGGTGCGCGGACGTCCCATCCTCGCACGCCCCGGCACGGGCCGCGCCACCGCCTGCCCGTCGCGCACATGTCACGACAGTCTCGTCCTGGCATCACCTGTCACACAGTTCGGGGAGATTCCGTGCCCAGGGGTGCACGGCCCCCGCCGAGCGGAGATCCTTGTGCCCGCACGTACACAGCCGACGGCACGTCACCCGGGGGAGTGCGGACAGTGGAACAGGCGCAGGAGCGGGCCGGGACGGGCGGGCGGGACGCTCCCGGACCGCGTGACGCGGGAGCCGGGAGAGACGACGGGAGCAGCGACGGGAGGAGCGGCACCGCCCTGGAACTCCTGGTCCACGGAGTGGGCGGCACCACGCCCGCCGAGATGCTGGACGACCCGCGGACCGTGCGGGTCACCGGCGACCACATCGCGGCCGTCTTCCGGCGCACCGAGGACGCCGACGCCGAGTCCCGGCCCGAGGACTACCGGGGCCGGCCGGTGCCCGAGGCGTACGTCTGGTGCAACCTCACCTCCGGCAACGGCACCCGCGCCCTGTGGCTGCTGCTCCTGCCCTTCATGGTCGTCAACCTCGCCCACTGGATGCGGCCCACCGCACGCGGCCGGACCCGGACGATCCGCCTCTACGGGCTGCTGGTGCGGCTGGCGGGGCTGACCTTGACGGTGCTGCTGGTCGCCGGGGCGTGCGAGGTCGCGCTCGACCTCGTGGCCTGGCAGTGCGCGGGCACGCGCGCCTGTGCCGAGCGGCACTCCTGGCTGGGTTTCCTGTCGCCGGTGATGTCGGACGGCGGCTGGTGGAGCACGCCCGGCCGCAGGCTCGCCCTCGCGGCCGCGGTGCCGGCGGTGCTCACCGGCCTGCTGTGGTACCTGTCGCTGCGCACCTGGCGGGCCTACGAGTCCCAGCAGCCGATGGACCGCGAGTCCGGCCCGGAGTCCGGCCCGGAGCCGGTTCCCGGGGAGGACCCCGCCCGCACCGCCCTCGGCCGGCCCGGGTTCTGGTACGGGCGGCGCCTCGTGGCCCGGCTGCGCGCCGCGCACACCGCCGCCGCCCTCCTGACCGTCGCCGCGGCGGTCGGCGCGCCCGCGGCCCGCTTCGACCGACGGCCGGGCGGGCCCGCGCCGCTCGACACACTGGGCTGGCTCCTGCTGGCGGCACTGTCCGCCGGGGCGGTCGCCGTGGTCGCGGTGGTCTGCCGCCGGGGCCGCAGCGAGCGGCGCCTCGACCGGGAACTGGACGAGCGCCTCGTACGGCTGCTGCCGCTGGGCGCCCTCGTCCTTGTCGTCCTCGCCCTGCTGTACGGCGGCTGGTCACGCCCGCAGTGGTCGTCCGCCGGGCGGCTGCCCGGGGACATGACCTTCGGTGGCATCACCCTCGTCCAGGGCCTGCTGGTCATCGTCCTCGCCGTGGTCGCCCACGTGCTGCACCGCAGCAGCCCCGACGCCCGGGCCGCCATCCGCGGTCTCGGCGGACCGTCCGTCGCGATGCTGGCCTGCGCGCTGGGCGGAGTGATGTCCGGCGGCGTCGCCCAGCGCGTCGCCGACTGGCTGGACGGCACCGGTACCTCCATCGACGGGCCGCCGGTCCTGCTGACCTGGCAGGCGTCCGTCATCCCGGCGCTGCTCGTCGTCGTCCTGCTGCTCTGCGCCGTACTCGCCCGCCACACCTGGCGCCTGGCCCGCGCCGAACGGGCCGACATCGAGGACGACCACCCCGGTGAGGCCGGGGACTCCGGGCGCACCCGGCGCATCGCGCTCACCCGGGCCCTGGCCACCCTCACCGACCGGGCGCCCCTCCTGGTCGCCCTCGTCTCCGCGACCACGCTGCTGCTCGGCGCCGCGGCCCTGGCCGGTGCCCTCGTGACCGACCGGACGCCCGCCGACGCGGCGCGCGGGACGTACGCCGTCGTGCACGGCGCCGTCCAGACGGCGCAGGCACTGGGTTCCTGGCTCGTCGGCCTCGGCTTCATACTGTTCGTCACCTGGGGCAGGCGCGCCTACAAGGACGCCTCCGCACGGCGCACCATCGGCATCCTGTGGGACGTCGGCACCTTCTGGCCGCGCGCCGCCCACCCCTTCGCGCCGCCCTGCTACGCGGAGCGCGCGGTGCCCGACCTCACCTGGAGGATGGCGACCTGGACCCGGGCCACCGGCGGGCGGCTGGTCATCTCCGGGCATTCGCAGGGCAGCGTCCTCGCCGCCTCGGCCGCCTGGCAACTGGAGCCGCCCGCCCGCAGACGGGTCGCCCTGCTCACCTACGGCTCCCCGCTGGAGCGCCTGTACGGCCGCTGGTTCCCGGCCCACTTCGGACCGGCCGCGCTCGGCTCCCTGCACGAGGAGATCGACTGCTGGCGCAACCTGTACCGGCGCACCGACCCCATCGGCGGCCCGATGCGGCTGCCCGGCGACTCGGGCCCCGCGGTGGACCGCCCACCCCTCAAGGACCCGCTGACGTACGGCCGCACAGAACTCCACCCGCTGCCCGCCCCGATCCTCGGCCACTCCGAATACCAGGCCGACCCGGCCTTCGCCGAGGAACGGCAGCGGCTGCTCGCCCGCCTGCGCCCGGAGGTACCGGCACCCCGCCACACCGGTCGCCCGTCCTCCGTCCCGGCGGCGGACGACGGGACGGAGGACTGCTAGGGCCGCGGTTCCGGCAGGTCCTCGACGTAGAGGAGGGTCAGGTCGTCCTTGCTCGGGTCGGCGAGCTGGGCGACCCGGCTCGCGTGCCGCTCCACCATCGCCTCGAACGTCTGGCGGGCGGTACGGCCGTTGCCGAAGGCCGGGCCCTTCGGGAGCGCCGCGAAGTACTCCGTCAGCGCCTCGGCCGTGCCCGGCGCCAGCCGGTACTCGTGCTCGTCGGCCTGCTGCTCCACGATCCGCAGCAGCTCCTCGGGCCCGTAGTCGCCGAAGGTGATGGTCCGTGAGAAACGGGAGGCGACGCCCGGGTTGACGGACAGGAAGCGTTCCATCTCCGCGGTGTATCCGGCGACGATCACCACGACCGCGTCCCGCTGGTCCTCCATCAGCTTCACCAGCGTGTCGATGGCCTCCTTGCCGAAGTCCCGGCCGGCGTCCTCGGGGGAGAGCGCGTACGCCTCGTCGATGAACAGCACACCGCCGTGCGCCCGCTGGAACGCCTCCTGGGTGCGGATCGCCGTGGAGCCGATGTGCTCACCGACCAGGTCCACCCGGGACACCTCGACGAGGTGCCCCTTCTCCAGCACCCCGAGGGAGGCGAGGATCTCGCCGTACAGGCGGGCGACCGTCGTCTTGCCGGTGCCGGGGGAGCCCGTGAACACCAGGTGGCGCTTGACGGAGGCGGCCTTCAGGCCGGCCTGCTGCCGCCGCCGGCCCACCTCGATCATGTCGGTCAGTGCCCGCACCTCGCGCTTGACGCTGTCCAGGCCGACGAGGGCGTCCAGTTCACCCAGTACGGCCTTGGAGGTCCGCGCCGGCTCCCGCGGTTCCGTACCGCCGAGCAGGGGTTCCTGCTCGGCGCTGCGCTGCCCGGGGATGGAGCCCAGCAGGCCGGGGGACTGGCTCACCGTCTGCACGGCCGGCTCCGGCGCGGCCGGCGCGGTCAGGCCGGCGCTCTCGTCGCTGGTGCAGTCCTCGACGAGCGGACCGGCATCGCGTCCCGCCTCCGCGCCGCCGTCCGCGAACTCGTACCCGCCCCGCGCGCACCGCTCCGTGCGGCACTTCCGGAGCGTCGTACGACAGCCGTCGATCACGTGGAAGCCGTACCCGGCGCTCCCGGTCACGCGGCAGTTCAGGAAACTCCCGCGGCCCCCGGCCGACACGTAGACGCCGGCCTCCGAAGGGGAGTCGACCGTGCAGCGCTCGATGGTGGGGTCGGCGCCCTTGGTGACGATCACACCGGTGCGATTTCCGTCCAGGGTGCAGTTGTTCAGCGTGCCGCCGCTGCCGTGGTCGCGGAACCAGGCGCCCGTGGCAGCGTCCCGGATACGGCAGTCGTCGAGCTGGGCGGTGGCGCCGTCGCTCACCGACACGGCCGTGTTGCGCACTTGCGACAGGTCGCTGTCCACGACGTCCGCTCGCGAGCCGCGGTCCAGGACGAACAACGCGTCAGGCACGTCGTGCACCCGGCAGGAGTCGAGCACCGCGGTGGCGCCGTCGCTGACCCAGACCGCCGGGTAGTCACCGGTGCTGTCGAAGATCTCGCACTGGTTGGCGTCCACGCGGGTGCCCGGGTCCCACACCGACAGTCCGTTGCGCCCGAACTGCCGCACACTGGTGCGGGTCAGGGTGAGGACGGAGCGGGAGCGCAGGTCGACCGCGTTCTCCGGGACGTCGTGGATACGGCAGTCGGCGAGGGTGAGCACCGCGTCCGTGTCGAGGGTGACGCCGTCGCCGGTGGTGCGGTGCACGTCGCAGTCGGTCAGGTGCGCGGTGGCCCGGTTCGTCACCTGCACGCCGCTGCCCCGCACCTCGTAGACCTCACAGCCCACGGCCTCCAGCGCGGAACCCTCGCCCGTCACCGTCAGGCCCGAACCCGAGGCGTGGTGCACCCGGCAGCGGTCGAGCCGGGGATGCGCGCCGGAGCGCACCGCGACACCCGCCTGCCCCGCGGAGACGATCTCGCACTCCTCGAACACGCCCCCGCCGCCGTCCAGGACGGCGACGCCGGCACCGGCCGGGTTGTCGACGACGCAGCGCCGCACCGTGGGCCGCGCGCCGCCGCGTACCTCTATCCCCGACGCGGAACGCGCGACCACCCTCAGCCCCAGCAGCTCCGGCACACCGTCCTCGACGAGCACCGCGGGCGCCGCCGCGTCCTGACCCTCCACGTGCAGGTCCTGGATCACCGCCGAGGCACGCACGGTCAGCGGGACGCCGTCCACGGGGGCGATCCGGACCGAACCCTGCCCGCCCTCGGGCCCGCGCAGGGTCACCGCCCGGTGGACGACGAGATTCTCCCGGTAGGTCCCGGGGGCGACGGTGAGGACGTCACCGTCGGCCGCGGCCTCCAGGGCGGCGGCGAGCGATGCGTACTCACCCGTGCGGCGCCGCCACCGCGAGGTGCCGGTGTGCGTCACCTGGACCGTGCCCTGTGCCATGGCGTTGCTGTGCCCCCACCTCGTCGTACGCGGGTCGTCGCCGATTCGGTTCGGCCGGTCCACCGTAGCGTGCGCGCAGGTGGTGAGTTGACCGGAGGCGGAAGCCCGTCAACTGTCCGCGCCGGTCCTGCCCCAGTCCGGACCGGCCCGCTCCCACTCGCGCTCCAGGCGGGCGTGGCGGCGGTGGACCATGCGGCGGACGGCGATCCGCCGGCCGGCCTCGACCAGGGCCGCGGCCGCCAGTCCGGCGCCGGTCCCGGCGAGCACGGCGTGCGTCGTCGCGGTCGCGGCGTCCAGCGGGCGGGGCACCGCCCTGCCCTGCCCGTCGGTCCATATCGCGAAGTGGTCGCCGGGGGCCGGGTCGTCGAGGCCCGCCGTGAGGGAGGCCTCGTGCCGCGAGCCGTCCGGCGCGGTCCAGTCGGCGAGCACCCGGCTGCGCAGGCCCCCGCCGGAGGCACCCTCCGGATCGACGGTCAGTGGTGGACGCTCCAGGGGACGGACCACGGTGGCCGTCACCCGGTACCGGGACTCGTGCTGTTCGCGGACCGACCGCTGCAGCGTGTCCTGGACCGAGCCGCCCACGAGCGCACCGGCCAGGGGAGCCGCGGTCAGGATCAGCAGCAGTCCGGCCAGGGCCACCCACCCCTCGGCCAGGTCCGTCGGACGGCACAGCGGATTGTGCCGCCAGCGCCAGAGCCCTGCGATCGCCCGCACGATCCGCGCCCCCTTCCCGCTCCCCGCCGGGTTTCTCCCACGAACCTCTCACGAAGCCCAACGCGCGGGTCGCGGACCGGGTTCCCCCTCCCCGGCCAGTGACCGGAACCGGTCGTCCGACGAACGGAACGTCATCCGGAGATCCGCACCGGGTCACCCACCCGGATCGTGCCCCGGCCGAGCGGGACCAGGTTCTGCCCGAAGACCAGCTTGCCGTCCACGCGGCGGTGCCGTCCGAGGCTGTGCAGGGGCTCCCGGCCGCGCTCCGCGGTGCCCTGGTCGGTGGTCGTCACCACGCAGCGCCCGCACGGTTTGGCGACCCGGAAGGCCACGTCGCCCACGGTGACGCGGGACCAGCCGTCCTCGGCCCAGGCCTCGGTGCCGGAGACGACCACGTTGGGCCGGAAGCGGTCCATGGGCAGCGGGCCCTCCCCGGCGTGCTCGCCCCGCGCGATCAGGGCGTTGAGGGCTTCGAGGGAGGCCGTCGTGGTCAGCAGCAGCGGAAAGCCGTCGGCGAAGGTGACGGTCTCGCCCGGCAGGGCGTAGCGCGGGTCGACCGGACGGCGCGTGGCGGGATCGTCGAGATGCACCAGCCGGACGTCCGCTTCGAGGAAGTCGCTGCACCAGGCGTGGACCGCCTCGTCCTCGGCGGGAACCGCCTCCACCTTGTCCCGGAAGATCTGCACCGGCACGGTGGCCCCCGCACGCGGAACGGGCACCGTCAGCGGTTCCCGGCCGGGCGCGGACAGCCGGACGCCGCCGCCGGGCAGTGGCTCGGCGGCGGCCAGGGCGATGCGCGGCCGCCCGCGTTGTGTGACGACCCTTCCCCCGTCGTCGACCATCATCCAGCGGCGGTCTCCGGCCAGCCCCCAGGGCTCCACGACAGCCTCCCATAGCGACAGGCTCCGGGACGCCTTGACCGGGTGGACGTGAATCGACTGAAGTCGCGCGTTCCCCATGGAGCCATCGTGCCAGGTGGCACCGACAGTCCCGGGGACGGCTCAGTAGCCGCGGTACTGCTGCTGGTTGTACGGGTCCTGGTACGGCGCCGGGGCCGGCCGGGGAGCCGCGGGGCGCATCGCCTCGTACCCGGCGGGGCCGGGCGCGGCCGGGCGCGGAGGCTGAGGCTGAGGCTGCTGGGGCCCGGGGTACCCACGCGGCGCGGTCGCCTGGTGCGGGATGTACGCGGCGGGCGCCTGCTGCAGCGGGGCGGGCTGCGGCGCCTGCTGCGGATATCCGTAGGAGGGCTGGGAGGGACCGGCCGGGAGGGCGGGCAGAGCCGACGGGAGCGCGGGCAGGTGGCTGCCCGGCGCGTCGTACGCGGCGGGGACCCGGATCGGGGCGATCTGCGGGGTGCCCCGCTCGGCCACGAGCGAGTCGTAGATCGGGGTGTCCGGGAAGGAGGCGGAGTAGTAGCCGCCACCATAAGTGGAGCGGGGGGAGGTCATGGCACATAAGTTAAGCCCACGATGTGCTGGTTGGGGAGACCGATAAGAGGGTTGTTTTCCGTGTCCGCAGTGACCTGGCATCACCAATGCGAGCGAATTTGGCGAAAACGGGGCGACACGCCGCGTGATCTTGGGGTAAAGGCCGAGTTCCGGGCGGGTTACCGGCGGTTGTCCCGACCTCTTCCCGTACCTCTCGTGAAGGACGGACGGCCGGGGAATAGGTTGGGCGCGGAAAACCAGGCGAACCGCCGGGACTCGGCCCGGCTCGGTTCCACGTGATGGGGGCGGACATGTCAATGTCGAAAGGCTCGAACACCCCGGTGCCCACGACGGCGCTCCGGGTCGAACTGGGCTGGCGGACCGGCCCCGGAGTACCCGACGCGGACGCCTCGGCGCTGCTCCTGGTGGGCGGTAAGGTCCGGTCCGACGCGGACTTCGTCTTCTACAACCAGCCGGCGCACTCCTCCGGCGCGGTACGCCACGAGGGCAAGCGGGACTCCGGCGGCCGGGTCACCGACAGCCTGCTCGTCGACCTCGCGCGCGTGGAGCCCACGATCGAGACGGTGATCCTGGCCGCCTCCACCGACGGCGGGGCGTTCGGGCAGGTCCCCGACCTGTACATCGAGGTCCGGGAGGCCGCCGGGAACACCGTGGCCGCCCGCTTCGACAATCCCGGCGCGACCGTGGAAACGGCCTTCGTGCTCGGCGAGTTCTACCGCCGCCAGGGCGCCTGGAAGTTCCGTGCCGTGGGCCAGGGCTACGACAGCGGACTCGAAGGCCTGGCCACCGACTACGGCATCTCGGTGGACGAGCCGCAGCAGGCGCCCCCGGCCGCCCCGCAGGCACCGGCCGCCCCGCAGGCGCCGCCGCCCGCGTCCAGGCCGGCCGCCACCCCGCCGACGGCGCCCCCCGCCGAGCCGGTCCGCCTGACCAAGGTCACGCTCACCAAGGCCGCTCCCTCCGTCTCGCTGACCAAGCAGGGAGGCACCTCGGGCGCCATGCGCGTCAACCTCAACTGGGAGGTGCGCAAGCAGTTCTCCGGATGGGCCCGCAAACTCGGCCGCCCGGTCGCCATGCACGACGACCTCGACCTCGACCTGTGCTGCCTGTACGAACTCACCGACGGCAGCAAGGGCGTCGTCCAGGCGCTCGGCAACGCCTACGGTGCCCTCGACCGGCCGCCGTTCATCCACCTCGACGGCGACGACCGCACCGGGGCCGTGGCGACCGGGGAGAACCTCACGATCAACCTCGACCACAAGCAGTACTTCCGGCGCGTCCTCGTCTTCGTCACCATCTACGAGGGCGCCCGCTCCTTCGCCGACCTGCACGCCACGGTGACCCTCCAGCCGCAGTACGGCGCCCCGATCGACTTCTCGCTCGACGAGTGCACGGTCCCCTCGACGGTGTGCGCCCTCGCGCTGATCACCGCCGACGGCAACGACCTGGTCGTCCAGCGCGAAGCCCGCTACCTCGTGCCGGAGCGCGGGGTGAGCCCGCAGCGGACCGTCGACCACGCCTACGGGTGGGGCATGAACTGGACCCCCGGCCGGAAGTGACATCCCTCGGGCGGACGTTCGGCCCGCACCGCCCGGACGCTCAGCCCTCGTCGGCCACGGCGTCCGGACGGGCGTAGGTCCGGCCCTTCCAGGCCGCGCCGCGCCCCCGGTAGTGCCGCACCGCGGAATCGACCGTCATGAGGAGATAGAGGAAGGCGGTGAACGGCAGCAGCGGGGCGAGCCACAGCGGCTGCCGGTAGTACCGCAGCATCGGCGCGTACGTCCCCGCCATCACGAGCCAGGCGGCGGCGCCCGGGACGAGCGCCGCCGTGCCGCCCGTCGCCGCGCCCACGACCACCGCCGCCGGCGGCACCAGGTACACCAGCGCCAGCCCGGCCACCGTCCCGGCCAGCAGCAACGGGTTGTGCCGCAACTGCGCGTACGCGCTGCGCGAGACCATCCGCCACAGGTCGTGCAGCCGCGGATACGGACGGACGCTGTCCACCCCGTCCGCCAGGCCCAGCCAGACCCGCCCGCCGACGCCCTTGACCGCCCGGGCGAGGGCCACGTCGTCGATGACGGCGTGCCGGATGGCGTCCGGGATCCGGGCCCGCTCGGCGGCGTCCGCGCGCAGCAGCACACAGCCGCCCGCCGCGGCGGCCGTGCGCGTCCTCCTCTGCCCGTCCGTCCCCTCGCTCCCGGCCCGGCTTTGGCCGATCCACCGGAACGGGTACAGCTGCGCGAAGAAGTAGACGAAGGCCGGCACGACCAGCCGCTCCCACACGCTCTCCACCCGCAGCCGGGCCATCTGGGAGACGACGTCGAAACCACCGGTGCGGGCCGCCGCCACCAGCCGGCGCAGGCTGTCCGGCGCGTGGGCGATGTCGGCGTCGGTCAGCAGCAGGTACTCGGGCTCACGCGCCCGGGTCAGACCGATGCCGTGCCGCACCGCCCACAGCTTGCCGGTCCACCCGGCCGGCGGCTCCCCCGGCGAGGCCACGGTGAGCGGCAGCCCCTCCTGCCGCCGGGCCAGCTCGCACGCCAGGTCCGCCGTGCCGTCCGTGCTGCCGTCGTCGACCAGGAAGACCTCCGCCCGCCCCGGATAGTCCTGGGCGAGCAGGGACGGCAGGCTCGCGGGCAGGACGGCCGCCTCGTCGCGCGCCGGCACGACGACGCAGACGGAGGGCCACACCGCCGGCTCCTCCTGGGGCGGCAGCCGGACGTCGGTACGCCAGAAAAAGCCCCGGGCGAGCAGCAGCCACAGCCAGGCGGCGAACGAGAGGGCGGATACGACGGTCACGACGGCAGTCCACACATCGGCGCTCACGTGCGCAGTCTGCCCCACGGCAGGGGCCCGCGACGGCCCATCGACTATGGTGGCCGGGTGAAGATCGCGCTCATGGACTCCGGAATCGGTCTGCTGGCGGCCACCGCCGCGGTACGGCGCCTGCGACCGGACGCCGATCTCATCCTCTCCCTGGACCCCGACGGCATGCCCTGGGGCCCGCGCACCCCCGAGGACCTCACCGGACGGGCCCTCGCCGTCGCCGAGGCGGCCGCCGCGCACCGCCCGGACGCCCTCATCGTCGGCTGCAACACCGCCACCGTGCACGCGCTGCCCACGCTGCGCGCCCGCCTCGAACCCGCACTGCCGGTCATCGGCACCGTCCCGGCGATCAAGCCCGCGGCGTCCGGCGGCGGCCCCGTGGCGATCTGGGCGACACCCGCCACGACCGGCAGCGCCTACCAGCGGAACCTGATCAAGGAGTTCGCCGGGGACGCGAAGGTCACCGAGGTGCCGTGCCCGGGGCTCGCCGACGCCGTCGAGCACGCGGACGAGACGGCGATCGACGCGGCCGTCGCCGCCGCTGCCGCCCTGACGCCCGACGACGTCACGACCGTCGTCCTGGGCTGCACCCATTACGAACTGGTCGCCGAACGCATCCGGGCCGCCGTCCAGCGCCCCGACGGGCCGCGCCTGGTCCTGCACGGCTCCGCGGGCGCGGTCGCCACCCAGGCGCTGCGCCGGATCGGGGCCGGTCCCGACCCCGGCGCGCCGGCCGAAGGCACCCTCACCGTGCTCCTGAGCGGACGCGAGGGCACGCTGCCCGCGGCCGCACTCGCCTACGACGAGGGCCGGCTGCTGCGAGCGGTCACGCCGGCGCGCTGACCGTCGGGCCGCCCGGTCGGCCCAGTCACCCTGCGCGACGAGGTACCGGCGCGGCGAAACCTGAGTAACCTCATATCCATGAGGCGTCGCCACGGCGAGAGCATCCCCCCACCGCACGTCTGGACCGGACGTGCCACCAACCGGGTCCAGTGGCTGCTGGCCCTCATCGGTGCCGCCTGCCTGGCGTTCGGCATCGCCCTGGCCGTCGAATCGGCCTGGGAGTCCGGCGGCGCCCCGCTGGCCATGGCGGTCGTCGGCTGCATCGCGGCGGGACTGCTGGTCCTCTTCGGCACGCTCGCCTTCGTACACGTCGCGCTGAGGGTCGACGAGGAGTGCCTCGAGGTGCGCTGCGGCCACATCGGCGTGCCCCGTCGCCGCATCCCCCTCTCCCAGGTCGCCGGCGCCGAGTTCGCCCCGCACGTCACCCCGCGCCACTGGGGCGGCTGGGGCTACCGCTGGCGACCGGAGAAGGGCACCGCGGTCGTCGTACGCCGCGGGGAGGGCCTGGTCCTGCGCCTGTGGGACGGCCACACCTTCACCGTCACCGTCGACGACGCGGAAGCGGCCGTCCAGGTCATCAAGGACCGCCTGCGGCCGAAGGCCCCCGGCTCGGCGCGCTGAACACACCGTCCCGGCGTCAGGGCCGTCCGCCGGCCGGGGACCGTGCTGTCGGCCGCGCGGTCACTCGCCGTACACTCCGGGGGGTGACAGCCACCGCAACCTCCGTCGGCGAGTCGGACCGGACCCAACCCCAGGACACACGCTCCTCGCGCGCCGCCGCGCGGCTCCAGCGCCTCCTCCCGGCCGTCGTCGCCGCGCTCTCCGGAGTGCTGCTCTACGTCAGCTTCCCGCCGCGCACCCTGTGGTGGCTGGCCCTGCCCGCCTTCGCCGGCTTCGGCTGGGCGCTGCGCGGCCGCGGCTGGAAGGCGGGCCTCGGCCTCGGTTATCTCTTCGGCCTCGGCTTCCTGCTGCCGCTGCTGGTGTGGACCGGAGTGGAGGTGGGTCCCGGCCCCTGGCTGGCCCTGGCCGCGATCGAAGCGGTCTTCGTGGCGCTGGTCGGCGCGGGCGCCGCGACGGTGTCGAGGCTGCCGGGGTGGCCCCTTTGGGCGGCCGCGCTGTGGATCACCGGGGAGGCCGCACGCGCGCGGGCGCCGTTCGAGGGCTTCCCCTGGGGCAAGATCGCGTTCGGTCAGGCGGACGGGGTGTTCCTGCCGCTCGCCGCGGTCGGCGGCACACCGGTGCTCGGCTTCGCGGTGGTGCTCTGCGGCTTCGGCCTCCACGAGGCCGTCCGCCTGGCCGTCCGGGCACGGCGCACCGGCGGGGTGCGCCGCAGCGCGGCGGCCGTGGCCCTCCTGAGCGTGGCCGTACCCGCCCTGGGCGCCGTCGCCGCACGCCCGCTGGTCAGCGACGAGGCGGAGGACGGCACCGCGACCGTCGCCGTGGTCCAGGGCAACGTGCCGCGCGCGGGCCTCGGCTTCAACGCCCAGCGCCGAGCCGTACTCGACTACCACGCGCGCGAGACGCGGCGCCTGGCCGCCGAGGTCGCGGCCGGCGAGATGGACCGGCCCGACTTCGTGCTCTGGCCGGAGAACTCCTCCGACATCGACCCCTTCGCCAACCCCGACGCCCGCGCGGTCATCGACCGGGCCGCCAAGGCGATCGGCGTGCCCATCTCGGTCGGCGGCGTCGTGGAACGCGACGGCAAGCTCCTCAACGAGCAGATCCTGTGGGACCCGGACAAGGGCCCCGTCGACACCTACGACAAGCGGCAGATCCAGCCGTTCGGCGAGTACCTGCCGCTGCGCCCGATCATCGGGGCGATCAACGACGAGTGGACCTCGATGGTCAGCCAGGACTTCAGCCGGGGCACCGAGCCGGGCGTGTTCACCATGGCCGGCACCCAGGTGGGGCTCGTCACCTGCTACGAGGCCGCCTTCGACTGGGCGGTGCGCTCCGAGGTCACCGACGGCGCCCAGATGATCTCGGTGCCCAGCAACAACGCGACCTTCGGCCGCAGCGAGATGACCTACCAGCAGCTCGCCATGTCCCGCGTCCGGGCGGTCGAGCACAGCCGGACCGTCGCCGTGCCGGTGACCAGCGGCGTCAGCGCGGTCATCATGCCCGACGGGAGGATCACCCAGAAGACCGGTATGTTCGTGGCGGACTCGCTGGTCCAGGAGGTGCCCCTGCGCTCCTCCGAGACGCCCGCCACCCGGCTGGGCGTGGCCCCCGAGATCGCCCTGGTGCTGATCGCGGCCGGCGGGCTCGGCTGGGCCGTCGGCGCGGGTGTGCGCCACCGGCGCGCCGGTGGCGTGTAGCCGTACGCCCGCCGCACGCCCCGCGACACCGGCGGGAGCGTCCGGGCCGCCCGTTAGGGTCGTACCCATGGCTACTCCCGACTTCATCCGCGACCTGCGCGTCACCGCCGGACACCAGTTGCTGTGGCTCCCCGGGGTCACCGCCGTCGTCTTCGACGACGAGGGCAGAGTGCTGCTCGGCCGGCGGTCGGACAACGGACGCTGGTCCCTGGTCGGCGGGATCCCGGATCCGGGGGAGCAGCCCGCGGCCTGCGCCGTGCGCGAGGTGGAGGAGGAGACCGCCGTACGGTGCGTCGTCGAACGGCTGGTCCTCGCACAGGCACTCAGCCCCGTCACGTACGACAACGGGGACGTCTGCCAGTTCATGGACATCACCTTCCGCTGCCGGGCCGTCGGCGGCGAGGCCAGGGTCAACGACGACGAGTCGCTGGAGGTGGGCTGGTTCGAGGTGGACGCCCTGCCGGACCTCGGGGAGTTCGGGCAGTTCCGGATCAAGCAGGCACTGTCCGACGCCCCCACATGGTTCGACACCACTGGTTCACTCTGAAGTATGGAGCCCGCCCACATGTGGTGAGCGGGGTGGCCTGCCTAGGGTCGGGTCATGACCTCGCCCAGCGTCCTCCCGGCCCCCCACGCCTCCTCGCTCGACCTGCGCGGCCGCACCGCCCTCGTCACCGGTGCCGCCGGCGGCATCGGCCGGGCCTGCGCCCAGCGGCTCGCCGCCGCCGGGGCCGAGGTCAGAGCCGTCGACCGGGACGCCGCCGGGCTGGACGCGCTCGCCGAGAGCTGCGGTGACCTGGCGGGCGGTGTCGAACCGCACGTCCTGGACCTGACCGACCTGGACGCCGCCGAACGCGCCGCGGCCGGCACCGACATCCTCGTCAACAACGCGGGCCTGCAGCTGGTGCGCCCCATCGAGGAGTTCCCGCCGGACGTCTTCCACACCGTGCTCACCGTGATGCTGGAGGCCCCCTTCCGCCTCATCCGCGGTGCCCTTCCCCACATGTACGGGCAGGAGTGGGGGCGCATCGTCAACATCTCCTCCGTCCACGGCCTGCGCGCCTCGGCCTACAAGGCGGCGTACGTGGCCGCCAAGCACGGCCTGGAGGGACTCTCCAAGACCGCCGCCCTCGAAGGCGCGGCCCACGGCGTCACGTCCAACTGCGTGAACCCCGCCTACGTACGCACCCCGCTGGTGGAGAAGCAGGTCACCGATCAGGCCCGCGCCCACGGCGTCCCCGAGGAGCAGGTGCTGAACGACGTACTGCTGAGGGACAGCGCGCTGCGGCGGCTCATCGAACCCGGCGAGGTCGCCGAGGCCGTCGCCTACCTGTGCGGCCCGCAGGCTTCCTTCGTCACCGGCACGTCGCTGGTCCTGGACGGCGGCTGGACCGCCCACTGACCGGGGCGGCGGCCCGCGCACCGAACACGGCGGCGCCCCGGCGGGCCCGGGTTTTCCACAGGGCTGCCGGGGCGGCCGCACGATGGGGAATCCTGTGAGCATGTCCCGCGATCACGTGCAGTCCGCCGAGCGCCACGCCCACGACGTGGCGGCACCGGCCGGTGCCGCGGCGCGACCGGCGCCCGCAGCCGTCGAGACCCCCTTCCTGGAGCTGCTGGCCAGAGGCGCCTCCGCCGACGCCTACGAGCAGCCGGTGCTCCTCGCCCGCGCGGAGGGAGGCCCGGCCGAGCGGATCGCCGCGCTCGAACGGGCGAAGAACCTCGCCCTGCGCGTCCGCTCCGAGCTGGAGGGCAGGCGCAGGCGGGAGGCCGAGCTGTCCGCGCTCTTCGAGACCGCCCACGACCTGGCCGGGCTGCGCGACCTGGACGCCGTCCTCCGCGCGATCGTGCAGCGGGCCCGCTCCCTGCTCGGCACCGACGTGGCCTACCTCAGCCTCAACGACCCGGCCCGCGGCGACACCTACATGCGGGTCACCGAGGGCTCGGTCGCCGCCCGCTTCCAGCAGCTGCGGCTCGGCATGGGCGAGGGACTCGGCGGCCTCGTCGCCCAGACCGCCCGCCCCTACGTCACCGACGACTACTTCAAGGACGCCCGCTTCCAGCACACCCGCACCATCGACGCGGGCGTACGCGACGAGGGGCTGGTCGCCATCCTCGGCGTCCCGCTCATGCTCGGCCACCACGTCATCGGCGTGCTCTTCGCCGCGGACCGGCGCGCCCGGGTCTTCGAACGCGAGCAGATCGCCCTGCTCGGCTCCTTCGCCGCCCTGGCGGCGGCCGCCATCGACACCGCGAACCTGCTCGCCGAGACCCGCTCGGCCCTGGCCGACCTGGAGCGGGCCAACGAGATCATCCGCGACCGCAGCGGCGTCATCGAGCGCGCCTCCGACGTCCACGACCGGCTCGCCGAACTCGTGCTGCGCGGCGGCGGGGTCCACGACGTGGCCGCCGCCGTCTCCCAGGTGCTGGACGGCACCGTCGAGTTCACCGAGGCCGCGGCCGCACCGGCGCGCGCCCTGGAGTCGTCCCGCGCCGAGGGTCACGCGGTGCGCCACGAGGACGACTGGATCGCCGCCGTCACCGCCGGCGACGAGCTGCTCGGCGCCCTGGTGCTCCGCGGTCACCCGGGGCTCGACCCGGTCGACCAGCTCACCCTGGAGCGGGCCGCGATGGTCACCTCCCTCCTCCTGCTCGCCCGCCGCTCCGCCGCCGAAGCCGAGCAGCGCGTCCGCGGCGAGCTCCTGGACGACCTGCTCGACGCCCGGGACCGCGACCCGCGCCTGCTGGGAGACCGCGCCCGACGGCTGCGCGCCGACCTGGCCGCCACCCACGTCGTGCTCGCCGCCCGCCTGGACGCCACCGCGCCCGACGCCGACCAGGAGGCGGACGCGCGCAGACGGCTGTGGGCCGCGGCCTCCCACCTCGCCGCGACCCGGCACGGCCTCGCCGCCGCGCGCGACGGCGGCACCGTACTGCTGCTTCCCCTCACCACCGGGGACGGCGCCGCGGACCTGGCCCGCCGCACCGCCCGGCACCTGGGCACGGCCGTGCACGAGGCCGTCACCGTCGGCGCCTCCGCCCCCGTGGAGGACCTCGCCGCCCACCCGGACGCCGTGGCCACCGCCTACGCCGAGGCCAGGCGCTGCCTCGACGCCCTGAGGCTGCTGGGCCGCTCCGGAGACGGCGCCGCCGCCGAGGACTTCGGCTTCCTGGGCCTGCTCCTGGCCGGCGACCAGAACGTCTCCGGCTTCGTCGACCGCACCATCGGCCAGGTGGTCGCCTACGACGAGCGGCGCGGCACCGAACTGGTGCGCACCCTCGACGCGTACTTCACCTGCGGCATGAGCCCCGCCCGCACCAAGGACGAGCTCCACGTCCACGTGAACACGGTCGCCCAGCGCCTGGAACGCGTCGGCCGTCTCCTGGGCGACGACTGGCAGAGCCCCGAGCGCGCACTGGAGATACAACTGGCCCTCAGGCTCCACCGCCTGTCGATGCCGGCACAGCACTGACCCCCGTACGCTCGGGCGTACGGGGGTCAGCGGGGAGCCGGATCAGACGGCGCGGGCCCCCGGTGCTCGGGAGGCAGCCGCCTCGGTCCCGTCCGGACCGGCGTCCTCACGGGAGGCCGCCACCTCGGCGAGGTCCCGGTTCCGCGTCTCCTTGGCCACACCCACGGCGATCAGCGTCAGCACGGCCGAGGCGATGACGTAGAGGGAGATCGGGGTGGAGCTGTCGTACTCGGACAGCAGGGCGGTGGCGATCAGCGGGGCGGGCGCACCGGCCGCCACGGAGGCGAACTGGGCGCCGATGGACGCACCCGAGTAGCGAACCCGGGTCGCGAACATCTCGGAGAAGAAGGCCGCCTGGGGCGCGTACATCGCACCGTGGAGCACCAGTCCCACGGTCACCGCGAGCAGCAGGCTGCCGAAGTGACCGGAGTCGATCAGCGTGAAGAAGGGGAACATCCACAGCCCGACCCCGGCCGCCCCCAGCAGGTACACGGGACGCCGGCCGATCCGGTCCGACAGGGCGCCCCAGGCCGGGATCACCGCGAAGTGCACGGCCGAGGCGATCAGCACCGCGTTGAGCGCCGTCTGCTTGGAGACGTCGGCGGCGGTGGTGGCGTAGACGAGGATGAAGGCCGTGATGACGTAGTAGCTGATGTTCTCCGCCATCCGCGCGCCCATCGCGATCAGTACGTCGCGCCAGTGGTGCCGCAGCACGGAGACCAGCGGTATGGGCTCGGCCTTCGTCTTCCGCGTCTCGGCCTTGGCCAACGCCTGCTTGAACACCGGCGATTCGTCGACAGACAGACGAATCCACAAACCGACCATGACCAGTACGCCGGAGAGCAGGAAGGGAATCCGCCACCCCCAGCTGTTGAACGCGGAGTCCGACAGCACGGCCGTCAGCAGCGACAGCACACCGGTCGCCAGCAGCTGCCCCGCCGGCGCCCCCGTCTGCGGCCACGACGCCCAGAACCCGCGCCGCCGCGCGTCCCCGTGTTCCGACACCAGCAGGACGGCGCCGCCCCACTCGCCGCCGAGGGCGAAGCCCTGGACCAGCCGCAGCACGGTCAGGAGCACGGGAGCGGCCGTGCCGATGGTCGCGTGCGTGGGCAGCAGTCCGATCGCGAAGGTCGCCCCGCCCATCATCAACAGGCTCAGCACCAGCAGCTTCTTGCGCCCGAGCCGGTCACCGTAGTGCCCGAACACCAGGGCCCCCAGCGGTCGGGCGGCGAACCCGACGGCGTAGGTCAGGAACGACAGCAGCGTGCCGACCAGCGGGTCGGAGTCCGGGAAGAACAGCTTGTTGAAGACGAGCGCGGCGGCGGAACCGTAGAGGAAGAAGTCGTACCACTCGATGGTGGTGCCGATGAGGGACGCGGCGACGATGCGCTTGAGTTTGTTCGGTGCTGGTGGAGCGGTTGCGGGCGACGACATCGGCACCACTTCCTGGGGTGTGACGGGGACGTTTGCGTGTCGCCATACCGTAGGAATCCGCAGGTCAGGCGCACATGTGGTGGGGCAACATAGTTCGGGGGTCAGCTATGCGCGCGGCCACCATGCCGGCTCATGGACAGGCGTCTCAGGGATCGGCGGCGGTCGAAACGCGTGCCGCCCCGGCACGCGTGCCTCAGCACGATTTGACGGTGCCGTCCTGACCCCCGTGCTGACTTGGTGTTCCGCGCCTTGCGGCACCACCATGCGGAGTCGCAGTGGACCGAGCGGTGGATCACTGCGGTCACTTGTCCCGGAAGAGACCAGCCAGCGCGGTGATTTGCGGCGATACGAGGGATTGCGTCGCTGACCCGCACGAATGCTCTTCAGCTGCTTCACGCTCGTGCCGGCTGAGTTGATGGGGCCGGAAGTCCCACAAAAGGTACGGTGCTCGCCGACCCGCTGGCGGCTCAGAGGGTCACGGATCGAAAGGGCGGTCCAGGGTTGGTCTTCCCAGCCGTGCGCGGCGGGCCCCCTTGGCTCCGCAGCTCAGGCGCACATGTGGTGGGGCAACAAAGTTCGAGGGTCGGCTGTGCGTGTGGCCACCGTGCCGATTGATGTGGAAGCGCCCGGCGTTAGAGTTCCCCGTATGAACAGGCAGGCCCCGACGCTGGAGGATGTCGCGCGGGAGGCGGGGGTCTCCCGCGCCACCGTGTCGCGGGTCGTGAACGGCGTGCGCAACGTCGATCCCAGCATCCAGGACCTGGTCCGCAGCGCGATCGAACGGACGGGTTACACCCCGAACCGCGCGGCGCGGGCCTTGGCCACGCGGCGCACCGGAGCCGTCGCCCTCATCGTCTCCGGCGCGGGTGACGCCTTCGCCGGGCGCGTGTTCGCCGACCCGTTCTTCGGCCGCGTCGTCAACGGGGTCGTGGGGTACCTCCGGGCACGCACGCTGCAGCCGGTCCTGCTCTTCGCCGAGTCGGAGGCGGCCAGGAGGCAGGTGGTCGACTACGTGGGGCAGGGCAGTACGGACGGTGCGCTGGTGGTCTCCGTGCAACCGGACGACCCTTTGCCGGGCATGCTCCTGGCCGCCCGTGTCCCCACGGTGCTGTTCGCATGTCCGGCCCGTCGGACACCGGTCGGTTGCGTCGATCTGGACCACTACGAGGGGGGACGCCTGGCCGGGGAGCACCTGCTGGCGCGCGGCTGTCGCCGTGTCGCGGTGATCGGCGCGCCGCCGGAGCTCCGGGCCGGCCGGGAACGCCTCGCCGGGTTCCGCGACGCGCTGGTCCGCGCCGGGCGTGACGGACCGCCGGTGGCCGAGGGTGCCTTCACCCTCGACAGCGGGGCGGCGGCCATGGCCGCGCTGCTGCGCGACCACCCGGACGTGGACGGCGTGTTCGCGGCCAACGACCTGATGGCCCAGGGCGCCTGCCAGGTCCTGCGGGAACTGGGCAGGCGCATACCGGAGGACGTCGCCGTCATCGGGTTCGACGACTCGAGCATCGCCGTGACGTGCCGGCCGCCGCTGACCACCGTGCGCCAGCCGGTGGAGGACATGGCGGCGGCCATGGCCAGGATGCTCGGGGAACAGGTCGAGGGCACCCGCACCGAGCACCGCACCCTCGTCTTCGAACCGGAGCTGGTCGTACGCGAGTCCGCCTGACCCCCCCGGGGGTGGCTACGGTCAGGCGTGGGACTCCCGGTGGGCGCGGATGATCTCCGCGTACCGCAGGCCGCTGGTCTTGACGGTCCTGGTCTGGGTCGCGTAGTCGACGTGGACCAGACCGAAACGCTTGTCGTAGCCGTAGGCCCACTCGAAGTTGTCGAGGAGGGACCAGGCGTAGTAGCCGGCCAGCGGCGCGCCCTTGCGCAGTGCCCGGGCGCAGGCGTTCACGTGCTGCTCCAGGTAGCGGGCGCGGTCGGGGTCGTGGACGGTGCCGTCGGGTGAGACGGTGTCCGGGAAGGCGGAGCCGTTCTCGGTGACGTACAGCTCGCGGACCCCGTAGTCGTCGGTCAGGCGCAGCAGCAGGGCCTCCAGGCCGCCGGCGTCGATCTGCCAGTCCATGCCGGTGCGCGGTACGTCGGGCAGCCGGATCTCACGGGCGTACGGGACGGGACCCCGGGGGTCGTCGGTGACGGTCGCCGGGAAGTAGTAGTTGAGGCCGTGCCAGTCGAGCGGCGCGGCGATCGTGTCCAAGTCGCCCGCGCGCTCCGGCAGGTCCACGCCGTACAGCTCGCGCATGTCGGCGGGGAAGCCGCGGCCGTAGACGGGGTCGAGCCACCAGCGGTTGGTGTGGCCGTCCATGCGGCCGGCCGCCGCGATGTCCTCCGGGCGGGTCGACCCGGCCTCGATGGTGGAGTGGTTGGTGACGAGGCCGACCCGCGCGTCCGGGGCCGCCGCGCGGATCGCCCGGGTGGCGAGGCCGTGGGCGAGCAGCAGGTGGTACGAGGCCTGCACGGCGGCGGTCAGGTCGGTCAGGCCGGGCGCCATGCGGCCCTCCAGATGGCCGATCCAGCCGGAGCAGAGCGGTTCGTTGAGGGTGGCCCACCGGGTGACGCGGTCGCCGAGCCGGGCCGCGACGACGGAGGCGTAGTCGGCGAGGTGTTCGGCGGTCTCGCGTACGGTCCAGCCGCCGCGGTCCTGGAGGGTCTGGGGGAGGTCCCAGTGGTAGAGGGTGATGTTGGGGGTGATGCCGGCGTCGAGGAGGGCGTCGACGAGGCGGTCGTAGAAGTCGAGGCCGGCCGCGTTGACGGGGCCGTCACCGGCGGGCAGCACGCGGGGCCAGGCGACGGACATGCGGTAGGCGTCGGTGCCGAGCCGCTTCATCAGGGCGATGTCCTCGGGCCACCGGTGGTAGTGGTCGCAGGCCACGTCGCCGTGGTCGTCGCCCGCGACCCTGCCGGGGGTGTGGGAGAAGGTGTCCCAGATCGACGGTGCCCGGCCGTCCTCGGTGGCGGCGCCCTCGATCTGGTAGGCGGAGGTGGCCGTGCCCCAGGCGAAGTCGGCGGGGAAGGCGGCGAGGTCGAGCGATTCGGACACAGGGGGCCTCTCAGGGGCGGGACGAGTGGGACGGAGGTGCCGGCGGTGGCCCGGCGGCTACTTGACGGCGCCGGCGGTGAGGCCGGTGACGAGGTAGCGCTGCAGGAGCAGGAAGCCGGCGACGACGGGCAGGCTGACGACGAGTGAGGCGGCCATGACCTGGTTCCAGTACACGTCGTTCTGGGTGGAGTAGCCCTGCAGGCCGACGGCGAGGGTGCGGGTCGTCTCGTTGGTCATGACGGAGGCGAAGAGCACCTCGCCCCAGGCGGTCATGAACGCGTAGACGGCGACGGCGACGATGCCGGGGACCGCGGCCGGCACGATGACCCGGAAGAGGGCGCCGAGCGGCCCGCAGCCGTCCACCTTGGCGGCCTCGTCGAGGTCTTTGGGCACCGAGTCGAAGTACCCGATCAGCATCCAGATGGAGAAGGGCAGCGAAAAGGTGAGGTAGGTGAGGATCAGGCCGCCGCGGGAGCCGAAGAGCGCGATGCCGGTGGCGTTGCCGACGTTGACGTAGATGAGGAACAGCGGCAGCAGGAACAGGATCCCGGGGAACATCTGCGTCGACAGGACCGTCACCGTGAAGACGCGCTTGCCGCGGAAGGTGTAGCGGCTGACCGCGTAGGCGGCGAACACGGCGACGGTGACGGAGCAGACGGTCGCCGCGCCGGCCACGATCAGCGAGTTCATGAAGTAGTCGGCCAGCGGGACCGTGTCCCAGATGTCGAAGTACGGACGGACGGTCAGGCCCGAGGGGACCCACGTGAACTTCCCCGACACGTCCTCCAGCGGCTTCAGCGAGCTGGAGACCATCACGTACACCGGCAGCAGCACGAAGACGGTGAGGAGCGTCAGGAAGATCCGCCGGCTCCACAGGAAGGACCGCGGCGCGGCCATCGGGGAGCGGGGCCGGCGGACGGCTGGGCTAGGCATCGGTGGCCTTCCTTCCGCGGGGGCCTCGGGAGGTGAACCAGAGGTAGGCGCCCGTCACCACGAGCAGGAACAGGAGCAGCAGCACCGACATCGCGGAGCCCGTCCCGAAGTTCCAGGTCTGGAACGAGGACTGGTAGATGTGGATGGAGATCAGGTCCGCGGCCTCGGGGGCCGCCTTGCCGAACAGGACGAACGGCGTGTTGAAGTCGTTGAAGGTCCACAGGAACAGCACCAGGACGAGGACCTGGTTGACGGGACGCAACGCAGGCAGGGTGATGCGGCGGACCTGCTGCCACACGCCCGCGCCGTCGAGGGCCGCCGCCTCGTACAGGTCCTTCGGGATGTTCTGCAGCCCGGCCATGACGATGAGGAAGGCGAACGGCCAGCCCTTCCACACCGAGACGACGAGCAGGGCGACGAAGCTGTTGTCGCCGATCAGCCAGAACGGGGGACTGCCGGTGAGACCGAGCTGGTCGTGCAGCACGTGGTTCACCAGGCCGTTGTCCCGTTGGAACATGAACGCCCAGGTGATGACGGCGGCGTAGACGGGCAGGGCGTACGGGACGAGGAACAGCGTGCGCAGGACGCCCCGGCCGCGGAAGGTCTCCTGCATGAAAACCGCCGCGGCGACTCCGAGCAGCCAGCACAGGCCGACCGACAGGACGGTGAACAGGCAGGTGGTGAGGAAGGACTTCAGCAGCGCCTCGCCGACGGGGGCGTCGAAGTCGACCGCCAGGGAGTAGTTGTCGAGGCCGGCCCAGGGGGCGGTGCCCCAGTCGCGGATGTAGAACTGGGTCAGCTCCTTGAAGCTGACGACGATGCCGATCACCATCGGCACGAGGTGGACCAGCAGTTCGAGCAGCAGGGCGGGGAGCAGCAGCAGGTACGGAAGCCCGACGCGGCGCAGCCGCCCGGGGCGGCGGCCGCGCGGCGTCGCCCCGGGGTCGTCCTTCCGTACCGTCCGCTCACCGGTGTCGAGGGCAGCGGTGGTGGTCATGGCGGTGTCCGTGCTCACTTCTCGGGCATCTGCTGCTGGGCCTTCTCGAGCTTTGCCCGCACCGACTCGGTGGTCACCTCACGGCCGGCCGCGGCGTCGGCGAAGAGCTCCTTGACGGCGGTGCCGACGACGGTCTCGAACTGCGACTCCTGGGGAACCTGCGGCAGCGCGGTGGCGCTGTTGGCGAGGGTGTCCCTGAGCACGGCGAGTGCCGGGGTGTCGAAGGCCGGGTCCTGCTGGGCTGCCTTGACCGGCGGGATGGAGCCGTACGCCTTGTTGAGGATGACCTGTTCCTCGTCGCTGGTCATGAACTTCACGAACTTCTTGGCGCCGTCGATGTTCTTGGTGTTCTTGAAGACGGCCATGTTGATGCCGGCCACCATGGAGTTGGCGGCCTTGCCCTGACCGGGTTCGCCGGACTGCACGGGGGCGGGCGCCACGCCCCACTCGTCCTCGTTCATGCCCTGCGCCTCGAAGGTGGCCGACGCGGTCTGCCACAGCACCATGGCCGTCTTGTCCTTGGCGAAGTCGCTCAGGGACTGGTTCTGCGCGTACTCGGCGTTGCCCGGCGCGATGACCTTGTCCTCGGCCATCAGGTCGACATACTGCTTCACCGCCGCCACGGCGCCGTCGGAGGTGAAGTCGGCCTTGCCGTCCGCGGTGAAGAAGTCCGCGCCGTGCTGCTTGGCGAGGACGAAGACCTGGTGGATGTTGTTCGACAGGTTGGAGCCCTCGGCGCCCAGGCCCCACTTCCCGTCCTTGGAGAGCTTCTTGCCGGTCTCGGCCAGCTCCTCCCAGGTCGCCGGCGGCTTCTCGACGCCGGCGTCGGCGAACATCTTCCTGTTGTAGTAGAGCGCGTAGGCCATGGAGTACAGCGGTACGGCGGCCGGGTCCTGGTCCTGGGCGCCGGTGGAGCCGAGTGCGGACTCCACGAAGCGGTCCTTGCCGCCGATCGCCTCGAAGTTCTCCGCGTCCCAGGGCAGCAGGGCGCCACTGGCCTGGAGCGAGGCGCTCCAGGTGTTGCCGATGTTGAGGACGTCCGGGCCCTGGCCGGAGGTAGTGGCGGTGAGGATGCGGTTGAGGAGGTCCGACCACGGCACCACCTCCAGCTTCACCTCGATGCCCGTCTCCTTCTCGAACTTGTCGAGCTCCGGCTGGAGGACCTCCTTGTCCACCTCCAGGTTCGCGCCCTGGTTGGAGGCCCAGTAGGTGAGGGTCTTCGGCTGCTCGTTGGAACCCTCGGTGCCGGACGACCCCCCGCCGCAGGCGGCCACGGTGAGGGCGAACGAGAGGGTGACGGCGCCGACGGCTGCGGCTCTGATTCTGCGCATGCTCCAGAGGCCTTCCGGGAGATGACGAGTCGCCCGTGGTCGCGGGCGGCCGGGGCAGCGTCCCGCGCCCGGCCCGGCCAGGGCTTAATTTAGGCTGTGAGTTAAGCTTCAGGTGGAAGGGAGCGTCAAGGGCTCGGCCACAGGTAGATTGCGGTGACTACTTCGGAACGAGGGGACAGGGTGAAAGTGCGCAGTGGCCGTACAGTGCGTGACCTGCGGCGGGAGAACCGCACCGCGGTATTGCAACGGTTGTATTTCGACGGGCCGCTCAGCCGGTTCTCCCTGGGACCGGCCACCGGGCTGAGCTCGGGCTCGGTGAGCAACGTGGTCTCCGAGCTGGTCGCCGAAGGGCTGGTGGAGGAGGCGGGCAGCGTCGACTCGGCGGGTGGCCGTCCCCGCACGCTGCTGCGCGTCAGCGCGCGGAGCGGCTACATGATCGGCGTCGACATCGGAGAGACCCGGGTACGGGTCGAACTCTTCGACCTCGCCCTCACCGAACTGGCCCGGGTCGAGAGTCCGCTGGAGACCGACGGCCCGAACCGTCTGGACCGCTACGAGGTCGGTGTCGTCGTCACGCACGTGCGCGAGGGCATCCGCCAGGTGCTGGACGAGGCCGGCATCGCGGCGGAGCGGCTGCTCGGCGTCGGGATCGGCGTGCCGGGCATCGTCGCCAGGACCCCGGAAGACGGTGCCGTCGTGCACGGCCAGACGATCGGCTGGGACGCCGTCCCCCTGGAGCGGCTGCTGCGCGAGTCCCGGACCGTGCCGGAGACGGTGCCCTACTACATCGACAACGGTGCCAGGACGCTGGGCCAGGCGGAGATGTGGTTCGGTTCGGGACGGGGCGCGCAGAGCGTCGCGGTGGTGCTCTTCGGTTCCGGAGTCGGCGCCTGCGTCGTCGACGACGACATGGGCCCGGCCCGGGCCGTGGAGTGGGGGCACCTGACGGTGCGGGTGCGCGGGCGCCGGTGCCGCTGCGGCGCCCTCGGCTGTCTGGAGGCGTACGCGGGCGCGGAGGCGTTGCTCCAACGCTGGGCGGAGGCGGGAGGACAGCCGCCCGCGGGCGTGGACGAGGAGACCGCGCTCACCGCGATGCTCGCGGCCGCGTACCCCGAGCCGGGCGCGGCGGGCACGGGCCCGGAACCGGATGCCACCGCCCTCGCCGTCCTGGAGGAGACCGCCGAGTACCTGGGCGCCGGGTTCTCCGACCTGATCAACCTCTTTCAGCCCGAACGCATCCTGGTCGGCGGCTGGGCCGGACTGCAGCTGGGCCGGCGCTTCCTGGACGCGGTGACGGCCCACGCCACCTCGTACGCCCTCGCCTACCCCGCCGCCCGCGTCCGCATCGACCTCGGCACCCTGGGGCCGGACGCCGTCACCGTGGGCGCCGCCGTGCTGCCGCTCGCAGGGTTCTTCGCGCGTGGCGGTCGTCCGGAGGAGGCCGAAGCGGTGGAGCAGGACCCGGCGTGGCGGACCGCCCTGCGGGGGCGCTCGGTGTAGCGAGCGGCGGCTGCCGCCTCGGCGGGGCTCTCCAGGGGCAGCGGCCGGACCGGCCGTGGCCCATGGCCGCCGCTCAGGGCGGTGACCCACGCAGGGGCCGAGCCCGGGCCACGTGCGCGGCCGGCCACCACCGCGGGCCGCGTGATGCCCGGCACCGGGCGAAAGCGGCGCCCAGCGAAGTTCCCCGCTGCACCACACGGCCCCGGCCCAGGGCCGCGACCCAGGCTCTTCTTTCGCAGCCCCGCGAACGCGCTGCCCGGATCGCCCCGCCGCCCCCTCAGCCGCCGTCGACCGTCACCTCCCCCTCCCACCGGACGTCCCCCGCCGACCTGCCCACCATGACCCGGTAGGGCCCCGGCTCCGTGGCCCAGCCGCCGTCCCTCTCCGACCAGTGCCGCAGGGCCCGCGGACCCACCACCACCTCGGCACTCGCCGCCCCGCCCGCCTCCGTCCGGACAGCCGCGTGTCCGGCGAACCAGCGCACCGGACGCTCCACCGCCGAATCGGGGCGGGCCAGATAGACCTGTACGACTTCGCGCCCGGCTCGGGTACCGGTGTTGCGCACCGTCACCCGAACCGTGAACGGCTCGCCCGCCGCGATGTGCGCGGGAGCCGCCACGGTCCGGTACTCCCACGTCGTGTAGCCGAGTCCGTGGCCGAACCAGTAGGCGGGCTCCGCTCCGGCGCGCAGCCACGCCCGGTGGCCGATGTGCAGCCCCTCGGCGTAGTCGAGCAGGCCGTCGACCGGCCGGGTGGACGTCACGGGCGCGTCCGCCAGGGACGCCGCCCAGGTGGTGGGAAGCCGGCCCCCGGGCTCGGCGAGGCCGAACAGGACGTCGGCCAGCCCCTCCCCGGCCTCCTGCCCCGGGAACCACGTGAGAAGCACGGCGCCCGCTTCCCGGCGCCAGGGCAGCTCGACCGGGCCGCCGCTGTTGACGACCACGACCGTACGCGGATTCGCGGCGGCCACGGCACGGACCAGCTCGTCCTGACGCCCCCCGAGCGACAGCGCGGTGCGGTCGTACCCCTCGGTCTCGCCGTACTCGGTGGTGCCGACGACCACGATCGCGGCATCGGCGTCCCGGGCCGCCCGGACCGCGGCCTCCAGCGCGACCGCCGGGTCCGGGGCCGGCGGCGCCGCGGCGACGACGACGGCACGTCCGCGGCCGGGCACCAGTTCCCGCCGGGCCACCACGTGCACGGGCCGCCCGGCGGTCAGCGCCGCCCGCGCCGTCCGCAGGGGCGGGTTGACGTGGACGACGGCCGGGTCGTCCGTGTCGCCGGGGAACTCCCCGTCCAGGAGGGTGCGGCCGTCGACGGTGAGCGTCATGCGTCCGAAGCCCCCGACACCGAACGTCCACTCTCCCGGCCGGCGCGGACACAGCACCGCGCGGATCTCCACCGTTCGGGCGCCGGGCGGCAGGTCCGGTTCCAGTTGCCGTCCCGAGAGCCGGTGCTCCGCGCACAGCTCCCGCCCCTCCGCGTCCAGCACCCGCAGGAGCACGCCGGGGGCGCCCGAAACGGGGTCGGTGCACCGGTCGGTGCCGAGAGGGGCGGGCGAAACCGGCGCCGGACCGGGCTCGTACACCACCCGGGCCCGCCCGCGCAGTCGGGACCGGACGCCCGCCAGCGGGGTGACCACGCCGGAGCAGAAGACCCCCGCGCTGCCGCCGCCCTGGACGCGCGGGGACGCGGCGTGCACGCCGACGACCGCGACGGTGGACAGCCCGGCGGGGTCGAGCGGCAGCACGGCGCTGTTGTGCAGCAGGACCGACCCGGCACTGACGGCGCGGCGCAGCAGCGCCCGGGCGTCGCGGGACGCCGTCGCCGGGACCCGCCGCGGTCGAGGCGGCTGACGCGGCCCCAGCGCGCCCACGCGGCCGGCGAGCCGGAGCAACCGGCGCACCTTTTCGTCGACCGCCTCCTCGGCGACCAGGCCCTCCTTCACCGCCCGTACCAGTGCGGAGCCCCAGGGACTGTCCGGGCCCGGCATCGCGAGGTCGAGGGCCGCACGACCGGGTTCCTCGGTGGTGCGCACGGCCGCCCAGTCGGAGACGGCGACCCCGTCGAACCCCCATTCCCCCTTGAGGGGTTCCGTAAGGAGCGGGCTGGCCGTCATGGTCGTGCCGCCGACGGCGTTGTAGCCCGCCATGACGAGCCACACGCCGGCCTCCACGGCCGCCTCGAAGGGCGCCAGGTACGCCTCTCGCAGGGTGCGTTCGGACGCCCGGACGTCCACGGTCAGCCGGTCGGTCTCCGAGTCGTTGCCGACGTAGTGCTTGGCGGTGGCCGCCACCCCGAGGGCCTGGATGCCCCGGATCAGCGCCGCCCCGGTGCGGCTCGTCAGTTCCGGGTCCTCGGAGAAGCACTCGAAGTGGCGGCCGCCCAGCGGACTCCGGTGGAGGTTGAGCGTGGGCGCCAGCACCACGTCGACGCCCTTGCGGACGGCCTCGGTGGCGAGCAGTCCGCCGAGCCGCTCCACCAGTTCCTCGTCCCACATGGCGCCCAAGGCGGAGGCGGAGGGCAGCAGGACCGAGGTGCGCCGCTCGTCCCATGCCTCGCCCCGCACCCCGGCGGGCCCGTCCGAGAGCACCATCTCCCGCAGCCCGATCCCGGGCTCACCGGCGGTGCGCCAGGTCGTCGCACCGGTGAGCAGGCGCACCTTCTGTTGGAGGCTCAGCCCGCCGATGAGCCGATCGAGCGTCTCGTCGTCCATCAGGGCAGACGGTGGTCCGCGTCCAGCACCGCGCCGCGCTCCGGATGGTTCTGGTCGTAGCCGCGCGTGTCGCACTGGAGACCGCCCACGATGCAGTGGTCGACCAGCGCCTCCAGGGTCCGCTCCTCCCAGGCGTTGAAGAAGTCGTAGTGGAAGGAGTAGCCGCGTCCACTGGCCAGCCGCACGTCGCTCATGTCGCCGTTGACCGGGAAGGCCATCTTGAACTCGATCATCGGCAGGGCGACCGGGTGGGAGGCCGGACACATGCTGTCGTTGGTGCCGGGCTTGACCACCGGGTATGCCATGTGGCTCTGGTGATCGGGGGTGTCGAGGTACTTGCCGTCCCAGCAACTGGGCGCCTGGAAACGGATGTTGAGCTGGACGTCGGGCCGGCTCGGGCAGCTCGCCGGGAAGTCGACGTTGAAGAAGCTGTCACCGCACTCCCAGCCCTCGACGAAACCCCTGTGGCCGCGGAACTCCTCGGCACTCTGCATGGGGCTGCCGACCACGTACCGCAGACCCTTGGGGAAGGGCCGCACGCTGGTGTAGTCGGTGACGCCGGCCTTGTAGTAGATGACCTGCGGGCCGACGGGGAGGATCTTCTCGTCTCCCCTGTACAGGGAGGGCATCCAGTACGCGGAGGCGTCGGCCGGTGCGAGACAGGTGGTGTCGCCGCCGTAGAGGCTCGCCGTCGTGCTGCCGGCGTTCGTCGACCTGTTGCCCATGAAGGTGTGGTCGTGGGACTTCCCCGGCTGCCCCGGGTACACGATCGGATCGTCCGGCGCGGTGTGCGTGACGGCGCAGTTGGCCTGGAACTCCTTGTGGTAGCGCGGCGGCGGGGTGGCCCCGGACGGAATCACGCCGGTGACCGGGGGAAGGGCGGGTACGTACCCGTCGCCGTCGGGGTCGTCGGCGGACGCCCGGGCCGGCACCGCCATGGTGTGCCCGGCGTGAGCGCCGGCCGAGGCGGCCGGGGCTCCCCCGGGACCGGCCGCCGTGGCGACGGTGCCGACACCGAGCACGCTCGCGACGAGTGCGGTGCCGAGTAACAGCGCGGGGAGTATCGAACGTGGTCTCATGGGGCCTCCTGCCCGCCGAGGTGCCGAGTGGGGGTGGTGCGGAGGGCGCCGTCGGACGCCCTCCGCCGTCAGCTGTAGATGCCGAACTCGTGCAGCGAGTAGCCCCAGCCGGTGCCACGCGCCGTCAGGCGCAGTCGCACGTGCCGCGCGGTCTCGGCGACGCCGATGGTGTCGATGTCGCCGTTGCCCGCGGTCGTGCTGTGGACCGTGCGCCAGGTGGTGCCGTTGTCCGAGACCTCCACGTCGTAGGACTTGGCGTAGGCGGGGTCCCATACGAGCTGGAGCTTGCGGACGGGGGTGGCGGCGCCGAGGTCGACCTGGATCCACTGGGGATCGCTCCAGTCACTGGCCCAGCGCGTGTCCGTCCTGCCGTCCGTCGCCTTGGCGGGCTCGCACGGGCAGTCGCCGTACGACTGCTGGAAGGAGGACGCGGTGGTGGACTTGTCCAGAGCCACGTTCGTACCGTTCACGGGCGGAGCGACGACCTCGACCGACTTCGTCTCGATGCCGGCGTTGCCGCGGCCGTCCTCGGCCTGGATGTACACCTTCCACACGCCCAGCTTCTCCGGGGCCCGCACGGCGAAGGTGCCGTCGCCGGTGGACCGCCACTCGGCCTCCACCAGGCGCTTGTCGCCGCTCGCGTAGTTGCCGCTGAGGAAGACCTCGTACGTGACCGGGTCGCCGTCGGGGTCGCGCACGTCGGCCCGCACGGTGAACTCGCCGCCCGCCGGAGCGGACGAAGCGGGGCCGACCGCCATGTTCGCGATGACGGGCGGCGTGTTGTCACCGCTGGTCGATCCGCTGTACGCCTCCTTGACGGCGTAGTAGGACAGCCGCTTCAGCCCGTCGGGCACGAGGTTGAACCAGACGCCGCCGAAGTCGTGCTCGACGCCGTAGTGGAAGAGGGTGGCGCCCAGCGCGACGCCCTCGTGGCCGGTGACGCAGTCCCAGGCCTTGGAGTACCCCTCGGCCTTCTGCACGTCGGTCGGCTCGTCGGGGACGCCGTTGGCGTCGTCGGGCACCTCCCACTCGCCGGCCGGCCCGCCCTCGGTGATGATGTACGGCTTGGTGTAGCCGCCCTCCTCCCAGTCCTCTTGGACGCCGCAGATGTCGCCGTAGGAGTTCATCGAGTACAGGTCCAGGTCGGGCGCGTTGCGCTTGTAGTACGGCCAGGCACCCGTCCAGGCGTCCGTCGAGGTGACGGGGTGGTCGGGGTCGATGCTGTGGATCTTCTTCGCGACGTCGTTGACGAAGCCGGTGTAGGCGTTGCGCTGCGCCTCCAGCTCCGCCCCGCTGTAGCAGTTCTGCAGGCCGAGCACCGATTCGTTGCCGACGTTCCACATGAGCGTGGCCGGGTGGCTCTTGTACGCCTCCACCCACTTGGCGAACTCGGTGAGCATGTTGTTCTTGTACGTGGTGTCGGTGACGTAGTCGACGCAGCCGCCGGAGCCCGGGCCGCCGCCGGGCTGCAGCCAGAAGCCGTTGACGACGCGGATGCCGTTGGCGGCGGCGCTGTCGAGCAGCGGCTCGGTGGAGCCGTCGGTGCCCCAGGTGCGGATGGTGTTGACGCCCATGGACTTCACGTCGGGCATGTACTTCGGGGCGTCCGCGACGGCAGGGCCCCAGGTCAGGCCCTTGACGGTGTACGGCTGGCCGCCGACGGTCAGTTGCCAGTCCCCCTGGGAGCCGGTGACCTCGACCGCTCCCGAGGCGGGCGGGGTGCCGTCCGTGTTCCCGTACACCTGGAACTCCCACAGGGAGTAGCCGTAGCCGCCGGAGCGCTCGGTGCCCAGCATGCGCACATAGCGGCCGGAACCGGTGACGGCGACCTCGTCCCTGCCGCCGTCACCGCCGGTCACGGTCTTGAGGGTCCGCCATTCCGTGCCGTTGTCGGACGCCTGGATCTGATAACTCTTGCCGTACGCGCCCTCCCAGGTCAGTACGGCCCGACTGAGATCGACCCGCTGTCCGAGGTCCACCTGGAACCACTGCGGGTCGCTCCACTGACTGGCCCAGCGGGTGCCGGTGAGATCGCCGTCGACGGCCGCCGAGGGGGCGTAGCCGTCGCCTTCCTGGGACGAGGCGGTGACGGGCCTGCCCTGGGAGAGCAGCGACTCCGCGGCCTCGGCGCGCGGGCCGGCGAGGGCGAGCGAGGACGCCACCAGCGCGCCGAGGGCGAGCAGGGGGGCGGCGCGGCGGCCGGCCGGTCCGCGGTACGGGAGTGCTGGGAACATGTCTGCTCCTGGCGGGGTGAGGCGATGGGCGGACCGGTCAGGGGTAGGACACGACGGTGGACGGCACGGTTGTGGTGCCGGCGGGCACCGTGGAGGCACCGGTGTCGTTGATGACGTGGTTGTAGTGGCCCATGCCACCCAGGGAGACCACGAGGAGGCTGTGGAACTTCACCCCCGGTTTGACGGGCGCCTTGAAGCCGCGGTCCTGGCGGATGTTCGGGTCGACGTTGTAGTTGCAGTAGCTGCCCAGACCCCATGCCTCGTGGGTGTCGACCGAGTCGTCGACCCGGTAGGCGGCGTACCCCTTGGCCGAGCCGTTCTGGATGGCGGCCTGGTTCGGGGCGTCGTACGCCTTCTCGTTCTGGTAGAAGATCGTCCGTCCGCGCTCGCCGTACCACTCGACGTCGTACTTGTTGAAGTGCTCGACGAACAGCCCGGTGGCCAGGACGTCGTCACCGTTGACGCGGACGCCGTAGTCGGCCCGGTTGGTCTCCCAGCCGACGCCCTCGCCGTGGTCGGCCCGCCACACCCAGGTGTGGTCGATGATCGTGTCGTGGCTGTTGACCACCATGCTGGTGGTCGCCTTGCCCGCGCCCGCGCCGCCGATGCGGATGTAGACGTCCTGCACGGTGGTGGGGTTGGCCGCGTGGTCGGCGGACGCGCCCTGCGCGCCGATCTCCAGCAGGGTGGGGGAGTTGACCGGTCCGGCGTCGATGAGGAAGCCGGCGAGGCGCACGCCGTCCACGTCGGCGACCTTCATGGCGGTCACCCCGTTGTCCGGGATGATCGTGGCGAGGCCGAGGCCCAGCACGATGGTGTTCGCCCGGTCGACGTCGATGGTCTGGTCGACGTGGTAGACGCCGGGGGTGAACAGCAGGTGCAGACCTTGGTCGACGGCGGCGTTGATGGTGGCGGCGGTGGCGCCGGGCTTGACGACGTAGAACCTGTCCAGCGGGATCGACTCGCCCTGCGGGGTGCCGTTCGCCCAGGTGGTGCCGCGGGCGTTGGTCCGCTTGGCGGGGGCGAAGACCTTGTACTCGTCGCCGTCCAGGTAGAGGAAGGGCTTCTCGCGGGAGATCGGCGTCGTGCCGAGTGTGGTGTAGCGGGGCTCGGGGAAGCTGGTGGCGGGAGCGCCCTCGACACCTGAGAAGACCTGGTTCCACACGCTGTTGGACCAGCCGCCGATGGAGCTGTCGCGGGTGTACCACTGCTGCTGCGAGTAGTTGCCGACCTGGCCGTCGATCTTGCTGTCGGCGATGTAGCCGCCGCTGGCCCAGCCGTATCCGTTGGGCGCGAGGTTGAGGCCGCCCTTGACGTGCATCCGGCGGAACGAGGCGGCCTGCGAGACCGCCCACCGGTTGGTGCCGTTGACCGGATTCACGGCGAGGTTCTCCGCCCCGCGCCAGAAGTTCTGGGTGGCGTTGCCGTTGAACCAGCCGGCGTCGACGGTGATGTCACCGTTGATCGTCGTGTCGTCGGGACGCAGGCCGAGACCGAGGACCTGGGTGTAGAAGCCGATCTGGGCGTTGAGGCCGTCGTAGGTGCCCGGCTTGAAGAGGAAGGCGTGTCGGCCGGAGCCGAACTGCGCCGATTCCTGCTCCTGGAAGACCTGGTCCAGTTTGGCCTGGATGCCGGGCGTGGACGGGTCGAAGACGTGCACGTTCGGGCCGAGGTCGCCGCCGCCGGGGATGACCGGGCCGGGGTCGTCGCCGGAGGTGCCGTAGACCTTGAACTCCCACAGGGAGTAGCCGTATCCGGTGGCGCGGGCGGTGCCGAGCATGCGGACGTAGCGGGCGGTGCCGGAGACTTCCAACGTCTCCGTGCCGCCGGTGCCGTTGGTGGTGGAGTAGGCAGTCGACCAGTCAGTGCCGTTCCGGGAGGTCTCGATCCGGTAGGACCTGGCGTAGGCGGCCTCCCAGCGCAGCTCGACACGGTTGAGGGAGGCGGGGGCGCCGAGGTCGACGCGGAGCCACTGAGGGTCGGCGGCGGCGCTGGACCAGCGGGTGTTGTCGTCGCCGTCGACGGCCGCGGTCGCCGGGGTGCCGTAGTGCTCCTGGCTGGAGGCGGTGACCGGCTTGCCCTGGGACAGCAGCACGGGCGCGGCCTGGGCCCGTGTGGCGGGGACGACGGCGAGCAGGGCGGCGGCCAGGGCGGTGACCAGGACGCCGACGAGGCCGCGGCGACCGGGTCTGCGGGGCGCCGGCGCCGCAGGGGCTGTGCCGACAGTGGGCATGGGGAACTCCTGGGTGCGGGAGGGATGGGAGAGCGCTCTCCGGCACCTTGCCCGTGGTGCAAGTCGCGGTCAAGGTTCTGCGCACGGCTTTTCTTTCGACTTGCATTAAGGGGCGGTTGGAGTGCGCTGCCGCCCGTGCCCCGGTGTTGGGCCGCCGACGGCGCGGGAACCTGTGCCCCGCGCGGCATACCTGCCCCGGCCTACGGCTGGTGCCCGCCCTTCGAAACCGCGGACTCCGTCACACTGCCCGCATCGCCGAGGCCGGTCCCTGCTCGGCCTCGGAGGGGACGGTCCCTAGCCCAGCAGCGCCAGCAGACGCCCGGCCGCCTCCGTCGCAGGCCGGCCCACCGCGCCGACGGCGGCCGCGATCTGCGCGACGGACGCCAGCACGAGGCCGCGCTCGCGCAGGGCGCCTCCGTCGGGAGTGAGCTCGGGCAGTGCGTCGTCGACGGTCCGGGCCTGCTCCGCGCTGAGGTGGGGGCGCAGCTCCCGGAGGAGACGGGTGAGGTCCCCGACGGCGGCGCGGAGCTCGGCATCCTGGGAAGCACCGCCGACGGTGCCGTAGTTGATGCCTACGTTGCCCCTGCCGCCGTTCATGTTGACCGTGGGCCCGTAGTGGTTCGTCGCGTCGCTCACAGCTTGAACCCCGTGTTCCCCCGGCCGTCCCTCATGTTGACGACCGGACCGTAGTTGTTCGTGTTGTACTGCTGCACCAGGGCGGTGAACTCGGCTTCCGGGTTGTCGATCGCGTGCACGATCCGTCCGGCGATCTGGCGCAGCTCGTCCATGCTCGGCAGCGTCACGATCACCTTGGAGCCGCTCGCCATCTCGACCGCCAGGACCGGCTTGGCCGACGTGAACAGGCCCTTGCAGACGACGGCCAGGCCGATCACGACGATGACGACCACGAGGTTGCCGTTCTCCCCGGCGCGTGGTTCGCCGTCACCCGCGGAGTTGAGCGCGGCGTAGACCAGGACGGCGCCGATCAGCAACGCCAGGACGCGGGCGGCGGCCACACCCCAGGCGGGCTTGAGCCGGAAGGCGTCCACCCAGGTGATGTTGTGCAGCGGGATGGCGACCGACCCCACCCAGAGCATCCGGCGGCTGACGCGGAGGACCAGGGGGTCTCCCTTGGCAGGCGCCGGCGGAAGCGGAGGAGGCAGGTGTGACGCGGGCGGCTGCGAAGGCGCGGGAGGCCGGAGCGGCGGCTCGGGCGGTGACGCGCCGGTGCCTTCCGTGCGGTCCATCGCTCCCCCATGCCGTCGCTGCCACCCGAATGACGCGGGAGCACCGTTAAGCGCCGGGAGATGGTCGTGAGGCAGACGAGAAATGGCCAACTCACCGGCTGATGGCCGGTGGGCGACCCCACGCCGCCGCGTCAGCCGCGACACGGCCGACGAGCCCCGTGCGAGGATGTCGTCCGTGACCGGACCGCTTTCCTCGCCCGCCGCCGGAGACGCTCCCCGCCACCGCGGCCTGGGGTCCCGCTCCGCCGCCGCGCTGGTCTTCGGGTCCTCGGCCGCGGTCCTGGTCGTCGAGATCGTCGCCCTGCGGCTGCTCGCTCCCTACCTCGGCCTCACCCTGGAAACCAGCACCATGGTGATCGGTATCGCCCTCACCGCGATCGCCCTCGGCTCCTGGCTGGGCGGGCGCCTCGCGGACCAGGTCGACCCGCGCCGGCTCATCGGCCCCTCGCTCGGGGTGTCGGGCGCGGTCGTGGCGCTCACCCCCGCCGTGCTGCGCAGCACCGCCGAGTGGGCCCCCGTGCTGCTTCTGATCGTCGCGGGCCTGACCATCCTCGTCCCGGGCGCGCTGCTCTCCGCCGTGACGCCGATGGTGACCAAGCTGCGCCTCACGAGCCTCGCCGAGACCGGGACGGTCGTCGGCCGGCTGTCCGGCGTCGGGACCGTCGGCGCCATCGTCGGCACCGTCCTCACCGGTTTCGTCCTCATCTCGCGGCTGCCGGTCAGCGGCATCCTCATCGGCCTCGGCGCACTGCTGATGGCCGGCTCGGCTCTCGTGGGTTGGCGAGCGCGCGGGTGGACCGGCACGCCCGCCCTCACCTTGATGGTCGTGGCCGGCGGACTCGCCACCGTACCCGCGCCCGGCGGTTGCGACGCGGAGACCAAGTACCACTGCGCACGGGTCGTGGCGGACCCGGACCGGGACGGCGGGCACACGCTGGTGCTGGACGGCGTGCGGCACTCCTACGTCGACGTCGACGACCCGGCATTCCTGAAGTTCACCTATGTGCGCGCCCTGGCGTCGGTGGCCGACACCGCCTTTCCCGAGGGCGAGCCGATCACCGCCCATCACCTGGGCGGCGGAGGGCTCACCTTTCCGCGCTACCTCGCGGCGACCCGGCCGGGCACGCGCAGCTCGGTGTCCGAGATCGACGGCGGGGTCGTGCGCATCGACCGCCAGCGGTTCGGGCTGAGCCCGGATTCCGGGATCGAGGTGCGCACGGAGGACGGCCGGCTCGGTCTGCGGCGGCTGGAGACGGACAGTCGCGACCTGGTCGTAGGTGACGCCTTCGGGGGCGTCAGCGTGCCGTGGCACCTCACGACGGCGGAGGCGATGAGGGACGTACGGCGGGTGCTGGACGAGGACGGCCTGTACGCCGCCAACCTGATCGACCACGGTGACCTGGCCTTCGCGCGCGCTGAAGTCGCCACGCTCGACGAGACGTTCGAGCACGTCGTCCTCGTCGGCGACCCCGTCGACATCGGCTCGGACCGGTCCGCCGCCCCCGACGGCGGCAACCTGGTGGTGCTCGCCTCCGACCGGCCGGTCGACCTGCGTGCGACCCAGGAAGCACTCGACGTCCGGGACGTCGGATGGCAGCTCGCGACCGGCGACGACCTCAGCTCCTGGATCGGCGACGCCCGGCCGCTCACCGACGACCACGCCCCCGTCGACCAGCTCCTCCAGCCCTACGACTCGCGGGGCGGCCGGTGACGGGCACACGCGGCGGCGGGGCGAGCCGGATCCGTCTGCCGGCGGCCGTGGCCGCCCTTTCGGTCGTCGGCGCGGGACTGGGGCTGCGTTCCGTGGCGGCGGGAGACGTGGCCAAGTACGGCGGGGACAGCCTGTACACCCTGCTCATCTTCACCCTCGTCCTCCTGGTGGCGCCGCGCACGTCGGCCGCGAAGGCCGCCGCGCTCGCGCTGGCCGTGAGCTGGGGCGTCGAGTTCCTGCAGCTCAGTGGCGTGCCGGCGGAGCTCTCCCGGCACAGCACCGCCGCCCGCCTGGTGCTCGGTTCGACCTTCAACGCGCCGGACCTGTTCTGGTACGCGGTCGGTGCGCTGGCCGGGTGGCTCGTCGTCACGTCCTCGGCAGCGGTCGGTGGTGGGCGTTCCGCGTCGCTCGTACGCCGTCGAGCGCATTGACCGGACCTCCGCGAGCGGCTTCCATGGCTGGTGGTCCCGGCTGCGGGGCCGGGGAGACGTGTCGACCGGGGGGAAGCATGCGTCTTGGGGGAAGAGCGGCCGCCGTCGCCGCTGTGGCAGCGGTGTGCGCCGCCGTGCAGACGATGCCCGCGGGGGCGTTGGAACTGAAGCCCGGCACGGACCACGTGAACGTCACGTCCGGCGACGTGATGGGGAACGAGCGGAGCCGGTACGCCGCGATCAGCGCCAACGGCCGCTACGTGGCCTTCTGGTCGTACGCCTCGAACCTGGCGCCCGGCGACACCGACGAAGCCGCTGACGTCTACGTGAAGGACCTGCGGACCGGACGGGTGCACTGGGCCAGTGACCTGGCCGAGGGCATAAGCCGGGGTGCGCCGGCCGTCGCCCCGTCCATCAGCGCCGACGGCACCCGGGTCGCCTACCCGACGCTCGACGGGACCGAAGCGCACGTCTACGACGTCCGCACGGGCCGCACCGAACTGGTCAGTGACGGCACCGACGCACGGTTCAGCAGTGCCAACACTCCCGCGATCAGCGGGAACGGACGGTACGTCACCTTCACGGCGCGGGCGGAGCGGGAGCCGGACGCGAATCCCCGCATCCGCGTGCGCGACCTTCGGCGGGGGACCGGCGAGTGGGCCGACGACCCGAAGGCCGGGGACGGACAGCAGGTCGCGCGACCCACCCTGAGCCACGACGGCCGGCACCTCGCCTACCTCGCCTCCGACCCCGCGGCGGCCGACTCTGCCACTCACGTCTACGTGCTCGACCGGCGGGCCGACCGGCGGACCCGCGTCGACCCCGAGTGCGTGGACGATCCGTCCGAGCACTGGGTCACCGACCCGGTGATGGGGGCGGACGGCCGGCACGTGTCGTTCCGCCTCAACTGCCGGACCTTGCCGCCCCGGGGCACCAACGCCACCGGTGACGTCTTCGTCAAGGACCTGAGGAACGGGTCGCTGCGCCATGTCCTGGGGCCCAGGCCGCAGTTCGCCACGCACTCCGGGCGGCTGAGCGCCGACGGCCGGCACGTCGTGTACGTGGCGGCCGAGGAGCGGGCGCCCCGTGGTCCGCTCCAAGTGATCTACCTGATGGAGCTGCGGACCGGCCGCACCACGACGGTCACCGCCCGGCCCGACGGCACCGTGAACCAGCGGCCGGCGTCCGGCCCGTCCACGGACGCGCACGGCCGGGCGGTGGCGTACGACGCCGAACCGCTCGACCTGCTGGGGGAGTCGTCCACCGCGACCGAGCGGCAGGTCCTCGTCACGCGCCCGCGCTGACCCGGGTCCCGGCACGGGCACTTTGGCACCTCACCCGGTCCCCGGTGCGGCGGCGCCGACGGCTCCTCCGGGTGGCGCGGTGCTCTGCCGTACGACCAGGCGCGTGGCCAGTTCGATGCGCCGGGCCGCCCCGCCGGCGCCGTCCGGGCCGAAGAGCATGCGGGTCGCCTCCTCGGCCATGTGCTGGAGGGGCTGGTGGACCGTGGTCAGCGGCGGGCTCGACCACTGGGCCAGAGGAACGTCGTCGTAGCCGACCACCGAGAGGTCCGCGGGGACGCTCAGGCCCCGCAGCCGGGCCGCCTCCAGCACGCCGAGGGCGTGGAGGTCGCTTCCCGCGAAGACGGCGGTGGGCCGGCCGGGGCCGTCCAGCAGGTCCATGGCGTGCTCGAAGCCGCCGCGCACCTGGAAGTCGCCGAAGCGGATCAGACGGGGATCGATCGGCAGGCCCGCCATGGTCATCGCCGAACGGTAGCCGTCGAGGCGGGCCCGTGAGCACAGCATGTCCTCGGGGCCGGTGACGATGGCGACGCGTTCGTGCCCGTGGTCGGTGAGATGGCGGGTCGCCGCCAGCCCCCCGGCCCAGTTGGCGGAGCCCACGGACGGCACGTCGGGATCGGGGTCGCCGGCCGGATCGACGATGACGAACGGGATGCCACGCGAGCGGAGCCGGTGCTTCACCTCCGCCGGGAGCGAGGAGAAGACCAGCACGACCCCCAGCGGCCTGCGCCGGAGCACCCCCTCCATCCAGTCGGCGGCGGGCGCGTGCCGCGTGCCGCTCCTGGTGAGCACGACGGTCGCCCCGTTGGCCTTGGCAACGTTTTCCACCCCCTTCACGAGCTCCACCGCCCAGACGCTGTCCAGCTCGTGGAAGACGAGTTCGACGAGCGGGAAGCGCGGCCGGTCCGAGGTCCGCCGGCGGTAGCCGTGCACCTCCAGCAGCCGCTCGACCCGCGACCGGGTGTCGCGTGAGACATCCGAACGACCGTTGAGGACCTTCGAAACTGTCGGAGGGGATACCCCCGCCTCTTTCGCCACCTCGGCCAGCGTCACCCTGGCGCCCACCCCAACTTCACCGTGCATGCAAGGAGGATAGGTCATGCGATCGATAACGTTTTGGGTCGTCCCGCGCACGGCCATTGACCGTAAATCCCGACTGACTTTACTGTCCGACGGCATGGACTTTCGGTGATGGAGCCGAAACTTTCGAAAGGCGAACGATGAAGACACGTGCGCGCTTGCCCAGACTGGTCGCCACCGGCGCGACGCTCGCCCTGGCGCTGAGCCTTGCGGCCTGCGGTGACGGGAACGGCGGGGCGTCGTCGGACGACGGCAAGATCCATGTCCTGGTCTACGGGGACGCCACCAACAAGGTCGAGCAGCAGATCGTCGACACCTTCAACAAGACGTCCGACGTCAAGGCGGTGCTCGACACCATCCCCGGTGCCGACTACCAGAAGAAGCTCCAGACGATCATCAACACCCCCCAGGCTCCGGACGTCTTCTTCAACTGGGGCGGCGGCAGCATCAAGCCGTTCGTCAAGGCGGACCTGCTGATGCCGCTGGACGACATGATCAAGAAGAACCCGGACCTGGAGAAGAAGTTCCTGCCGACGGTCTTCGAGAACGCCGTCGTCGACGGCAAGCCGTACGGCATCCCGATGCGCGGCACCCAGCCCGTCCTGCTCTTCCACAACAAGAAGGTCCTCGAAGAGGCGGGCGTCCAGCCGCCGAAGACCTGGGACGAACTGCTCGACGCGGTGGACAAGCTCAAGGACGCGGGCGTCACGCCGATCGCACTCGGCGGCGGCGACGTCTGGCCCACCCAGATGTGGTTCCAGTACCTCTACGACCGCATAGCCGGACCGGAGCTGTTCGCGAAGGCCATCGGGGGCGACAAGAGCGCCTGGGAGAGCCCGGACAGCAAGAAGGCCCTCGACATGATCAGGGAGCTCGTCGACTCCGGCGCCTTCGGCAAGAACTACGACTCCGTCAAGTACACCAACGGCGGCTCGGTCCAGCTGGTGGCCTCCGGCAAGGCCGGCTTCGAGCTGATGGGCTCCTGGTACTACTCCCAGCAGCTCACGGACCACCCGGACTTCGCCGAGCAGGACCTCGGCTACACCGCCTTCCCGGCCGTCGAGGGCGGCAAGGGCGACCCGGCCGCGGTCGCCGGCAACACCAACAACTACTACTCGGTGATGAAGAAGACCAAGCACCCCGAGGCCGTCGCCGAGTTCCTGAAGCTCATGTACTCCGACGAGTTCGTCAAGGCGCAGCTGGAGATCGGGAACCTGCCGACCACGACCAACACCGACCAGTTCATCGACACCTCGGGCACCCCCGAGTACTCGCGCTTCCAGTACGACCTCGTCGCCGACGCCCCGTCGTTCCAGCTGTCATGGGACCAGGCGTACCCGCAGAAGGCGAGCTCGGACATGCACAAGGCCGTCCAGCAGTTCTTCAACGGACAGCTCGACACGGACGGCTTCATCCAGGCCATGCAGGCCCTCCCGACCGAGTGACGAACGGCTCATGACCACACAGATCACGAGCGCCCGGCCCGCCGCCGGACCCCGCAAGGAGTCCCGGCGGCGGCCGCCCGCCTCGTCCACGACGAAGGTGGGCCGCCCCGGCTTCGCCTGGGCGCTGCCCGCCGCAGTGTTCTTCGCCCTCTTCGCCATCGTGCCGCTGATCATGGTGGCGGTGCTGTCCTTCATGAGCTGGGACGGGCTCAGCTCGCCCGAGTTCGTCGGCACGGACAACTGGTCGCGCCTCATCGACGACCCGGTCATGCTCAAGAGCGTCTGGCTGACCCTGCTGCTGACCGCGCTCGGCGTGGTCCTCCAGACGCCGCTGAGTATCCTGCTCGGCGTCTGGGCCGCCGGTCACCAGCGCAACCGCGCCGTCCTGTCGGTCGTCTACTTCATCCCGCTGCTGCTGTCCGCGACGGCCGTGTCCGTGCTGTGGCGGGCGCTGCTCGATCCGAACTTCGGCATCCCCGCCGAGGCGACCTGGCTGTTCGGCGACGGCAACCTGTTCGGTGAACAGGCCACCGCCATCGGGGTGCTGGCGTTCGTCAGCACCTGGCAGTTCACGCCGTTCCACACGCTGATCTACCAGGGCGCCGCGCGCGCGATCCCGCCGGTGCTGTACCAGGCGGCCGAGATCGACGGGGCGGGCCGCTACCGGCAGTTCTTCCACATCACCCTGCCGCAGCTGCGCACCTCCATGATCACCTCGATGATCCTGATGATCGTCGGCGGTCTGACCACGTTCGAGACGGTCCTCATCCTGACCCAGGGCGGACCCGGTACCGACACCACCATCAGCGCCTACTACATGTACGACAAGGCCTTCAAGAGCTTCGACTACGGCGCCGGTTCCGCGATCGCCCTGGCGCTGGTCGTCGCGGCCACGATCATCTCGCTGATCGTCGTCCGGGTCTCCGGCTACGACAAGATGCGCAGCTCCATGGAGGGTGTGTCATGAGGCGCCGACCGAACTACGTGGCAGGCGCCGGCTCGCTCGTCTGGCTGGTCCTGGTCGGCCTGCCGCTGTACGTGATGCTCGCCGCGACCCTGCGCACCCGCCAGGACTACGCCGACAACGGCCCGGTCTCCTTCCCGGACAGCTTCACGCTGGACAACTACACCGGCGCCTTCGACTCGGGCTTCGGCCAGTACTTCTTCAACACGCTCGTCGTCACCGCCTGCGTGATCGGCATCGTGCTGCTGCTGGTCCCGCCGCTCGCCTACGCGATCGTCCGCAGCCGCGGCCGGGCCACGTCGGCGATCTTCCGGCTGTTCCTGCTCGGCCTCGCCATCCCGGCCCAGGCCGTGATCGTGCCGATGTTCTACCTGATCAGTGAAGCCGGGCTGTACGACAACCTGCTCGGCGTCATCCTGCCCACGGCCGCGTTCTGCCTGCCGATGTCCGCCCTGATCCTCAGCGGAGCGATGCGCGACATCTCCCCGGAGCTGTACGAGGCCATGGCGATGGACGGCGCCAGCCCACGGCGCATGTTCTTCCAGCTCGTCCTGCCGCTGTCCCGAGGCGGGCTCTCCACGATCGTGGTGTTCTCCGCGCTGCAGGCGTGGAACGGCTTCCTGTTCCCGCTCGTGCTGACCCAGTCCGACTCCACCAAGGTGGTCACGCTGGGCCTGTACAACTTCCAGACCGCGCACGGCATCGACATCCCCGGTCTGCTGGGGGCCGTGGTGCTGTCCATGACGCCCATCCTGCTCGTCTACCTGTTCGCCCGTCGCGCCCTGGTCCAGGGCCTGATGGGCGTCGGAGGAAAGTGATCGCCGACGTGGCCGTTGAGACCACCCCCGAAGTCCCCCTCTGGAACGACCCCGCCCACTCCGTCTCCACCCGGGTGTCCGCGCTGATCAAGGCGATGACCGTGGAGGAGAAGATCGCCCAGCTGTACGGCGTCTGGGTCGGCGCGTCCGACGAGGGCGGAGACGTCGCCCCCCACCAGCACGACATGGAGGAGGCCGTCGACCTCGACGCACTCCTGCCCACCGGACTGGGCCAGTTGACCCGCCCGTTCGGCACCGCGCCCGTCGACCCGGCACTCGGCGCGCTCTCCCTGCTGCGCACCCAGGCACGCATCGCCGCCGCGAACCGCTTCGGCATCCCCGCCCTCGCGCACGAGGAGTGCCTGGCCGGCTTCGCCACCTGGGGCGCGACCGCCTACCCCGTCCCGCTGTCCTGGGGCGCCACCTTCGACCCGTCCCTGGTCCACCGCATGGCCGCCGCGATCGGACGCGACATGCGCTCCGTCGGCGTCCACCAGGGCCTCGCGCCCGTCCTGGACGTGGTGCGCGACGCCCGCTGGGGCCGGGTCGAGGAGACCATCGGCGAGGACCCGTACCTCGTCGGCACCATCGGCACGGCCTACGTCCGAGGCCTGGAGTCCGCCGGGATCGTCGCCACCCTCAAGCATTTCGTCGGCTACTCCGCCTCCCGCGCCGGACGCAACCTCGCGCCCGCCCCGGTGGGCCCGCGCGAGCGCGCCGACGTCCTGCTGCCGCCCTTCGAGATGGCGGTCCGCGAGAGCGGCGCCCGGTCCGTGATGCACGCCTACACGGACATGGACGGGGTGCCCGCCGCGGCCGACGGGGAACTGCTGACCGGACTGCTCAGGGACACCTGGGGCTTCGAGGGCACCGTCGTCGCCGACTACTTCGGCATCGCCTTCCTCAAGACCCTGCACGGCGTCGCCGCCGACTGGGCGGACGCCGCCTCGGCCGCGCTCGGGGCGGGCGTCGACGTCGAACTGCCCACCGTCAAGACCTTCGGCGCTCCCCTGGCCGAGGCGGTGACGGCCGGCCGCGTCCCCGAGGAGGTGATCGACCGCGCCCTGCGCCGGGTGCTCACGCAGAAGGCCGAACTCGGCCTGCTCGACCGGGACTGGGACCCCGTGCCGTCCGCGCTCGACGGCGCCGCCCTGGACGACCCGGAAGCCCTGCGCGGCCGGATCGACCTCGACGGCCCGGAGAACCGGGAGCTGGCCCGCACGGTCGCCGAGGAGGCGGTCGTCCTCCTGAGCAACGACGGCACCCTGCCGCTCGACCGGCCGCGCCGCATCGCGCTGGTCGGCCCCAACGCCGACGAGCCCACCGCCGTACTGGGCTGCTACTCCTTCCCGCAGCACATCGGCGTCCACCACCCGGAGACCCCCCTCGGCATCGAACTGCCCACCCTGCGCTCCACGCTGGCCGCCGAGTTCCCCGACGCGGAGCTCACGGTCGTACGGGGCACCGGTGTCGACGACGGCGACGTGTCGGGCATCCCCGAGGCGGTCGCGGCGGCCCGCGACGCCGATGTCGTCCTCGCCGTCCTGGGCGACCGGGCCGGGCTGTTCGGGCGCGGCACCAGCGGCGAGGGCTGCGACGCGGAGTCGCTGACCCTGCCAGGCGCGCAGCAGCGGCTCCTCGACGCGCTGCTCGACACCGGCAAGCCGGTCGTGACCGTGCTGCTCGCGGGACGCCCCTACGCCCTGGGCCGGGCCGTGCCGGAGGCCGCGGCGATCGTCCAGTCCTTCTTCCCCGGCGTGGAGGGCACCGCCGCACTCGCCGCGGTACTCGGCGGACGGACGAACCCCTCGGGCCGGCTGCCGGTCAGCGTGCCCCGCGGCGCGGGCGCCCAGCCGACCACCTATCTCGGGGCCCGGCTCGCCCACGCCAGCGAGGTGTCCAACATCGACCCGACGCCCGCCTTCGGCTTCGGGCACGGACTCACGTACACCACGTTCGAGTGGAGCGACCTCGTCGTGGACGGTGAAGAGGCGCCCACCGACGGGGAGTTCCGACTGGGCCTCACCGTGCGCAACATTGGCGCGCGGCACGGCACCGAGGTCGTCCAGCTCTACCTGCACGACCCGGTCGCCTCCGTCGTCCAGCCGGTGCAGCGCCTCGTCGGCTACACGAGGGTGCCGTTGGAGGCGGGGGAGGAGCGCCGGCTGCGCGTCACGGTCCCGGCCGACCTCGCCGCGTTCACCGGGCGCGACGGCCACCGCGTCGTCGAGCCGGGCGACCTTGAGCTGCGGCTCGCCGCCTCCAGCACCGATCCGCGGCTGACGGCGACGGTCACCCTCACCGGCCCGGCGCGCCGCGTCGACCACACCCGGCGACTGCACGCCGACTTCGGCGTCGAAGGAGCCGCCGACGCCTGATCCGCCGGCGGACCACGAGCGGCGCACCCGGCAACGCGCCCGGGTGCGCCCGCTCGTCGGCGACCGTCCCGCCCGTACGATGAGGCCATGACGCGATGCTCAGCCGGACGCCAACTCCAGTTCGTCGGCCTGGCCCACGGTGCCGTCGGCGCCGTGGTCTACCGCGACGTGCTCGCCGACCTGGCGCGCGGGAACCTCCTGGGGTCCGTGCCGGACCGGGGCGACCGGGCCACCGCCTTCTGGTTCCTGGCCGCCGCGCCCGCCCTGTGGATGGGCGGCCGGCTGCTGCGGTCCGCGGAGGAGCACCGGGACCTGCCCGCCCAGCGCGCCGCCGGTGCCGTGCTGGCCGCCGTCGGCGTGGCGGGCACCGCGGTCATGCCGAAGGGCGGCTTCCCCGCCCTCGCGGCGATCGGCGGGCTAGTGCTGCGCAGGACACTGCGCGGCTGAGCCGGGTCAGCGCACCACGTCGAAGACCTGCTTCTGCAGGCCGTTGGCGTAGACCTCGTGCTCGACGAGCTTCAGCTTCTGGGTGTCCTTGTCCGTGGTGCTGAACAGCCGCTTGCCCGCGCCGAGGAGGAGCGGGAAGACGAGCAGGTGGTAGCGGTCGATCAGTCCGGCGTCCGACAGGCTCCGGTTCAGCGCCGCGCTGCCGTGGACGATGACCGGGCCGCCCTCGGTCTCCTTGAGCGCGGCGACCTCGTCCAGGGAGCGCAGGATCGTGGTCTCGCCCCAGTTCGACACCAGGCGGTCCTCGGTGAGGGTGGTGGAGACGACGTACTTCGGCATCACCTTGTAGCCGGGGAACTCCGCCATGTCCGGCCACACCGGGCTGAACGCCTCGTAGCTGACCCGGCCCAGCAGCAGGGCCGAGGCCTCCTTCTGCTCCCGGTCCTTGATTTCGTACGCCTCGGGCAGGAACTCCACGTCCTTGAAGGTCCACCCGGAGTTCCGGTATCCGGGCTCGCCGCCCGGGGCCTCCACCACGCCGTCGAGCGAGACGAAGGCGGTGCTGATCAAGGTACGCATCTCGGGTCCCCACTGTCTGTCTCAAGTCTGTTTCCAGCACGTTCAGGATGTAGGACCGGCGGCCGGCGGGAAACTCATCGCCGCGTCCCCAGTGAACCTCAGACGGTCGTCACGACCGTCGTCGCCGCCGTCACCGCGACGATCACCGCCAGCGCGTCCTCGGCGGCCCTCACGACGTGGCGCACGGCCGCCGCGGACCACCGGCCCTGCGAGACCGACTCCATGGCCGCCACCACGCGGCGCGCGTCGGCTTCCGGGAAGGCCAGGCGGTGCAGCTTCGCTCCGTGCAGCAGGGCCACCAGGGACGCCGTACGCTCGTCCGGTGCCGCGCCCCCCAGGACGACGGCCTCCAGGCGCCGGCGCACCGCCCCCTCCACGGAGCCGTCGGCCTGCGGGTAGCGGCGTACGGGGAAGAGTCCGAGCACCTTCCTCCGCTCCTCGCGGACCAGGCCCTTGTCGATCAGGCCGGTGTTCGCCCGGGCCGCCGCGTCCGTCTTCAGCCGCTCGATCCAGTCCTTGGCCGTGCCCGGTTCGCCGCCGCCGACGGTTTCGAGCGCGGCGTCCAGGGCGGGCTCGCCCAGCGGCGTCGCGTCGACGACGGTGACCTCCTCGTCGGTCACGTCCACGCGGCCGGCCAGCGACAGCTCCACCAGCGCGGCCGCGGCGATCGCCGGCGCGACCCGCGCCGACTCCCGTGCGGTACCGGACTCGTCGTCCAGCGAGAGGAGCAGGAGCTGCTCGCCGAGGGTGGTGGGGACTTCCGGGACGTCCGGGATCTTAGTGGGGGATGCCATGCGTTCGGTCCTCCGGTGCCGGGCTGGGCGGGCGGTCGCGGGCGAGGCTTTCACCCCGTGCCCTCCAGGACGCTCCCACCCGGGTCCGCCGTTCCCGCACCGCCGGTCCCGCCTGCGCGGTCAGCGCCCCCGCAGGGCGTCGAGCGCCTGCAGCGCCACGTGGAGTTCGGTGCGCTGCTCGCCGGATTCCAGGTCGCGGCCGAGCAGCCGTTCGATGGTGCGCAGGCGTTGGTAGACGGTCTCCCGGGACACGCCCGCCGCGCGGGCGGCGACGGTCTTGTTGCCGGCGGCGTCCAGGTAGCCCCGCAGGGTGGCCAGGAGACCGGTGCCGTGCCGGGCGTCGTGGTCGAGGAGACGGCCCAGCTGCCGTTCCGCGAACTCCTGGACCCGGATGTCGTCGCGGAGCGCGAACAGCAGGCGGCGCAGGCCGATGTCGGACCGTTCGTGGAAGGAGCGGTCCGGTGGGAGGGGCTGGCCAGGCCCGGTCGCCTCGGCCACCCCGGCCGCCTCGCGGAACGAGCGGGCGACGTCGGCGAGGTCCCCGGCCGGGGAGCCGACGCTCACGGTCGTGCCCGGGGCCGGGTGCAGGACGGTCCGGCTCACCCGCTCGACCGCCTGCCGCCACGGCTGGGACGGGCGCAGCGCCAGGAGCACGCCGATGCGGGTGGGGGCCAGGAGGCCGACGAGTGCCCGCGTTCCCGACGCGTCCAGCTCCTCGGAGAGGCGGGCCTCGGTCCTCGCGGTCTCCGATCCGGCCGGGACGTCGGCGAGGACGGCGACGAAGCGGGCGTGCTCCGCGGGCAGCCCGAGCGCCGTGACGCGGGCGCGCGCGTCCGCAGGGGAGTGGTGGCGCTGTTCCGCGAGGTCGCGCAGGGCGTTGCGGTGCGCGGCGCGTTCCCAGGGCGTGGGATGGGTGAGGCGGGCGATGGTGAGGGCCATCGCGGTGCGCTCCAGGACCGTGACGTCCTCGGGACCGAAGGGCGGGGGAGCGGCCGTGCGGGCCGGGCCGGACGCACCGGGCGGGCCGTGGAGCATGGCCACCCGTCCCCAGGTCTCGCCCTGGTACTCGACCGGCGCCACGAGCCAGCCCTCGGGCCCGCGGATTCCCGTCCGGTCGGCGGCGGGGGTGGACCGGGAGCGCCGCTCCCAGTCGGTGAGCACGGCTTCCGGGGTGGTGCCGGAGGGCTCGCAGAACAGTGCCCGGTGGACCAGGTTCTCCAGTACGACCGTGTGTCCGCTCATCTCCGCCGCGGCGCGCAGCACGTCCTCGGGCCCGGCGCCCCGCAGGGTGAGGGCGGTGAACGCCTCGTGGACGCGCTGGGTCCGGCGCATCGCGTCCGCCTGGTTGCCGAGGAGCAGCGCGTGGACGACCTGCGTGACGTCCAGGAAGTTCACGTCCTTGGCCAGCGTGACCAGGGGCAGACCGCGCGCCCGGCAGGCTTCGACCAGCGCGTCGGGCGGCCGGTGGTACCGGCGGACGAGCTCGATGACCAGGGCCGCGGCGCCCACCGCGGCGAGTTCGTCGACGTAGCGGCGCACCCCATTGGCGTCGTCGGGCAGCGGCATGCCGGTGGTGAGGACCAGTTCGCCCCCCTTGAGGAAGGAGGCCGGGTCGGTCAGTTCGGTGATGTGGACCCAGCGCACCGGGCGGTCGATGTGCTCCAGGCCGGTCACCACCCGCGGGTCGCCGTCGGCCACGACCGGCAGCGCCAGTACGTCGGCCACGGTGAGCGGACGCCCCGCCGGGGCCGGGCACGGAGCGGGCACGGGGGCGCCCGTGCCGTCCAGGACGGGTCCCGGAGCCGGGTCCCGGTTCTCGCTCACGGTGCCTCCCTGCGCGCTGTTGTCACTCTGACAAGCGTCACTGACCTGCGCAAGGGCGCCCGGGGGCGAGCCGGGCGCCAAGGGCGCGGCACGGTGGAGCGCACCGGTTGACACAACGTCCGGACACCGCGCCGCGCCCGGACAGATCACGCGTTGTCCGGGCGCGTACCGAGGGCAGGCTCGGGGCACCGCAGTACGACCGACGACCAGGCCGGGAGACGAGCATGACCGCACTGTCGCCGCACCTTCGCCAGGCCACGCCCGTGACGGCGGTCCGGGGCGAGGGCGTCCACCTCTACGGCGAGGACGGCCGCCGCCATCTGGACTTCACCGCCGGCATCGGCGTCACCAGCACCGGGCACTGCCACCCCAGGGTGGTGGCCGCCGCCCAGGAGCAGGTGGGCACGCTGATCCACGGCCAGTACACGACCGTCATGCACCAGCCGCTGCGCCGGCTCGTCGACCGGCTCGGCGAGGTGCTGCCCGAGGGACTGGACAGCCTGTTCTTCACCAACTCCGGCAGCGAGGCGGTGGAGGCGGCGCTGCGCCTGGCCCGCCAGGCCACGGGCAGGCCCAACGTCCTGGTCTGCCACGGCGGTTTCCACGGCCGCACCGTGGCCGCCGCCTCCATGACCACCTCCGGCACCCGCTTCCGCTCCGGCTTCTCACCGCTGATGAGCGGCGTGGTCGTCACCCCCTTCCCGACCGCGTTCCGCTACGGCTGGGACGAGGACACCGCCACCCGCTTCGCCCTGCGGGAACTCGACTACACCCTCCAGACGATCTCCTCGCCCGCCGACACCGCCGCTGTCATCGTCGAGCCGGTCCTCGGCGAGGGCGGGTACGTGCCCGCGAACCGCGCCTTCATGGAAGGCCTGCGGGAACGGGCGGACCGGCACGGCTTCCTGCTGATCCTGGACGAGGTGCAGACCGGCGTGGGCCGCACCGGCCGGTTCTGGGGCCACGAGCACTTCGGCGTCACCCCCGACGTCCTCATCACCGCCAAGGGGCTGGCCAGCGGGTTCCCGCTGTCCGGGATCGCCGCCCCCGGGGAACTGATGCGCAAGGCCTGGCCCGGCTCGCAGGGCGGCACCTACGGGGCCAACGCGGTGGCGTGCGCGGCGGCCTGCGCCACCCTCGACGTCGTACGCGACGAGAAACTCGTCGACAACGCCGAGGCCATGGGGGCGCGGCTGCGCCGGGGACTGGAGGCGGTGGCGGCCCGCACGCCGGCCATCGGGGACGTGCGCGGGATGGGGCTGATGCTGGCCTCCGAGTTCGTCACCGAGGACGGCGAGCCCGATCCCGAGACCGCCGCCCGGGTCCAGCGGGCCGCCGTCGACGAGGGCCTGCTGTTGCTGCTGTGCGGCGCGTGGAACCAGGTGGTGCGGATGATTCCCGCGCTGGTGATCGGCGAGTCGGAGATCGACGAGGGGCTGCGGGCCTGGGCGGCCGCGGTGCGGGCCGGCACCTCGCAGGCCGCGGACCGGTGAGCACGGCGAGGAGGAGCCCGATGACCGACAACACACCGACCCGGCTGTTCATCGGCGGCGCCTGGGCGGACGCCGCCGACGGCGCCGTCATGCCCGTGGACGACCCCGCGACCGGCGAGATCCTCCGCCACGTCGCCGACGCGGGGCCCAAGGACGCCCGGCTCGCCGAGGAGGCGGCGGTCCAGGCGCAGGAGGAGTGGGCCCGTACGGCGCCCCGGGCCCGCAGCGAGATCCTGCGCCGCGCCTACGAGATCATCCTCGGCCGCACCGACGCGCTCGCCCGCCTGATGACGGCCGAGATGGGCAAGCCGCTCGCGGAGGCCCGGGGCGAGGTGGCGTACGCGGCGGAGTTCTTCCGCTGGTTCTCCGAGGAGGCCGTCCGCATCGACGGCGGTCACGGCATCCTCCCCGACGGACGCAACCGCATGCTGCTCGCCCGGCGCCCCGTCGGACCCTGTCTGCTGATCACACCGTGGAACTTCCCGCTGGCCATGGGCACCCGCAAGATCGGCCCGGCGATCGCGGCAGGCTGCACGACGGTCCTCAAGCCGGCCCCGCAGACACCGCTGTCCGGCCTGGCCCTCGCCGCGATCCTCCAGGAGGCCGGGCTGCCGGACGGCGTCCTGAACGTCGTCACCACCTCCCGTGCGGGCGAGGTGTGCGAACCGCTCCTGCGCGGCGGCCGGATCCGCAAGCTGTCCTTCACCGGCTCCACGGCTGTCGGGCGGCTGCTCCTGGCCCAGTGCGCGGACACGGTCGTGCGCGCGTCGATGGAGCTGGGCGGCAACGCGCCGTTCATCGTCTTCGACGACGCCGACCTGGACAAGGCCGTGGACGGCGCGATGGTCGCGAAGATGCGCAACATGGGCGAGGCGTGCACCGCGGCGAACCGCTTCTTCGTCCACCGCTCGGTGGCCGGTGAGTTCGGCCGGCGCCTGGCCGAGCGCATGGGCGCCCTCGTGGTCGGCCCCGGCACCCGGGACGGCGTCGACGTCGGCCCGCTGATCGACGCCGCCGGACGGGCCAAGGTGGAGGCGCTGGTCGCCGACGCGCTGGAACGCGGTGCCCGCGTGCTCGTGGGCGGCCGCACCCCCGACGGGCCCGGCTGCTTCTACCCGCCCACCGTGCTCACCGGGGTCTCCCCCGACAGTCGCCTGATGGACACGGAGATCTTCGGACCGGTCGCCGCGATCCTCACCTTCGACGACGAGGACGAGGTGGTCCGGCGCGCCAACGACACCCCCTGGGGGCTCGTCGGATACCTCTTCACCGAGGGCCTCGACCGGGCCCTGCGCGTCGGCGAGCGCCTGGAGGTCGGCATGGTCGGCCTCAACACCGGCCTCGTCTCCAACCCGGCCGCGCCCTTCGGCGGGATCAAGCAGTCCGGGCTCGGGCGCGAGGGCGGGACGGTGGGCATCGAGGAGTTCCTGGAGTACCAGTACCTGGCGATGCCGGCTCGCTGACCACCCAGGCTTTGCATGGTCATGCGTAATCATGCATACTCTTCCTATGTCCAAGGTCCTCACCTCCCTCCCCACCGGCGAGCGCGTCGGTATCGCCTTCTCGGGCGGCCTCGACACCTCGGTCGCGGTCGCGTGGATGCGTGACAAGGGCGCCGTCCCCTGCACGTACACCGCCGACATCGGCCAGTACGACGAGCCCGACATCGCCTCGGTGCCCGACCGCGCCAAGACCTACGGCGCCGAGATCGCGCGCCTGGTCGACTGCCGTGCGGCGCTGGTGGAGGAGGGCCTGGCCGCCCTCACCTGCGGGGCGTTCCACATCCGCTCGGGCGGGCGCGCCTACTTCAACACCACGCCGCTCGGCCGTGCCGTCACCGGCACCCTGCTGGTGCGGGCGATGCTCGAGGACGACGTCCAGATCTGGGGCGACGGCTCCACCTTCAAGGGCAACGACATCGAGCGGTTCTACCGCTACGGCCTGCTGGCCAACCCCCAGCTGAGGATCTACAAGCCCTGGCTGGACGCCGACTTCGTGACCGAGCTCGGCGGCCGCAAGGAGATGTCCGAGTGGCTGCTCGCCCACGGCCTCCCCTACCGGGACTCGACGGAGAAGGCGTACTCCACCGACGCCAACATCTGGGGCGCCACCCACGAGGCCAAGACGCTGGAGCACCTCGACACCGGCGTGGAGACCGTGGAGCCGATCATGGGCGTGCGGTTCTGGGACCCGTCGGTCGAGATCGCCGCGGAGGACGTGACGATCGGCTTCGACCAGGGCCGCCCGGTGACGGTCAACGGCAAGGAGTTCGCCTCCCCGGTCGACCTGGTGATGGAGGCCAACGCCATCGGCGGCCGCCACGGCATGGGCATGTCCGACCAGATCGAGAACCGGATCATCGAGGCCAAGAGCCGCGGCATCTACGAGGCCCCCGGCATGGCCCTGCTGCACGCGGCCTACGAGCGCCTCGTCAACGCCATCCACAACGAGGACACCCTCGCCCAGTACCACACCGAGGGACGGCGCCTGGGCCGGTTGATGTACGAGGGCCGCTGGCTCGACCCGCAGTCGCTGATGATCCGGGAGTCGCTCCAGCGCTGGGTCGGCTCGGCCGTCACCGGCGAGGTCACCCTCCGGCTGCGGCGCGGTGAGGACTATTCGATCCTCGACACCACGGGCCCGGCGTTCAGCTACCACCCGGACAAGCTGTCCATGGAGCGCACCGAGGACTCCGCGTTCGGACCGGTGGACCGCATCGGCCAGCTCACCATGCGCAACCTCGACATCGCCGACTCCCGCGCCAAGCTGGAGCAGTACGCCGGACTCGGCATGATCGGCACCGCCAACCCCGCCATCGGCGCCGCCCAGGCCGCCGCCACGGGGCTGATCGGCGCCATGCCGGAAGGCGGCGCCCAGGCGATCGCCTCGCGCGGCCAGGTCTCCGGCGACGACGAGCTGCTGGACCGCGCCGCCATGGAGTCCGGCACGGACTGACCGCGTCCCAGGGGACGCACCACCGGCAAGGGCCGGCTCGACGCCTACGGGCGTCGGGCCGGCCTTTCTGTTTCTCGTCCCGGTGCACGACTTGCGTGCCGTACAAGGACGAACCGGTGTCGCCGGGGCGAACGGACGCGACATGCGCAGGTCAACGTCAACGCAAGACCACCGCAAGGAGCGCAAGGGGTTTGCGCATCAAATCCGGGCGTGGCGAGGACCGTTGACAAACAGGTGACGCGCTAGAAACCTGATGACGCCCTTTCCGCAAAGAATCGACTGTCCTGCTCAATTGACGTGCATGGCCGATGGTTCCCCTTTGCTTGCCGGCCTGTCGCACCCCCCGACTCCCCACCGAACAAGAGGACCCCCATGAGATGGAGATCTCTCGGCCGACGGTCGCTGACGGGCGCCGTCGTGGCCGGGCTGATGACGGCCGGGCTGCTCCCGCTGCCCTTCGCGGCCGACGCCCAGGCCGCCCCGGCCGCCGCCGACGTGAACCTCGCCCTCGGCCGCCCGGCCACCGCGGGCGGCTCGCACGGCGCGTACCCGGCCGGCAACACCACCGACGGCACCCAGGCGACCTACTGGGAGGGCCCGGCCGGTTCCTTCCCGCAGTGGGTGCAGGTCGACCTCGGCGAGGCCCGCGACGTCCAGCGGGTGGTCCTCAAGCTGCCCGCCGGCTGGGAGAGCCGCAGCCAGACCCTCTCCCTCCAGGGCAGCACCGACGGTTCCGTCTTCCGCACCCTCGACGCCTCGGCGCCACGCGCCTTCGACCCCGCCCGCGCCAACACCGTCGCCCTCGACCTCGACGCGCCCGGCGACACGCGCCACGTCCGCGTCCACGTCACCGGCAACACCGGCTGGAACGCGGCCCAGCTGTCCGAACTGGAGGTGTACGGCGACGACGTGGTCACCGAGCCACCGCCCACCGGCACCAACCTGGCCCGCAACAAGCCGGTCGAGGCCACCTCGTCGGTCCACTCCTACGTCGCCGCCAACGCCACCGACGACTCCACCTCCACCTACTGGGAGGCCGCCGGCCACCCTGCCGACCTCACCGTGAAGCTCGGCGCGGACGCGGACGTCAGCGCCGTGGTCGTCAAGCTCAACCCGGACCCGGTCTGGTCCGCCCGGACCCAGGGCGTCCAGGTGCTCGGACGCGCGCTGGGCGAGAGCGGCTTCACCACGCTGCGGGCCCGCGCCGACTACTCCTTCAGCCCCGGCACGGACAACACCGTGACCATCCCGGTCACCGGCCGCGTGTCCGACGTACGGCTCAGGTTCTTCTCCAACACCGGCGCGCCCGGCGGCCAGGTCGCTGAGTTCCAGGTCGTCGGTGCCGCCGCGCCCGCGCCCGACCTGACCGTCACCGGCCTCGACTGGTCGCCCGCCGACCCCTCCGAGCGGGACGAGGTCACCGTCAACGCCACGGTCCGCAACGCCGGCACCGCACCCTCGGCCGCCACCACGGCCGAGGTGACCGTCGAGGGCACCACCGCCGGCAGCGCGGAGGTGCCCGCACTCGGCCCCGGCGAGTCCGCCGAGGTGGAGATCGCCACCGGCACCCACGCGGCCGGCAGCTACGCCGTCGCCGCCGTGGCCGACCCCCGGGACACGGTCGCCGAGCTCGACGACTCCAACAACAGCCGTACCGCCTCCGACCGGCTGGTCGTCGACCGGGCCCCTGGTCCCGACCTGGAGGTGCGCTCGATCACCACCGACCCGGCCAACCCGGCCGTGGGCGCGCCCGTCACCTTCACCGTCGCCGTGCACAACCGCGGCACCAGCGCCGTCGAGGCCGGTTCGGTGACCCGGCTCCAGGCGGGCACCACCACCCTGAACGGCACGACCGGCGAGGTGGCCGCGGGCGCCACCGTCAACGTGCCGATCAGCGGCACCTGGAAGGCGACGAGCGGCGGCGCCACGCTCACCGCCACCGCCGACGCGACCGGCGTCGTCACCGAGACCAACGAGAACAACAACGTCCTCGCCAGGTCCATCGTCGTCGGACGCGGCGCCGCCGTCCCGTACACCGAGTACGAGGCGGAGAACGGCCGCTACGAGGGCACCCTGCTCACCACCGACGCCAAGCGCACCTTCGGGCACACCAACTTCGGCACCGAGTCCTCCGGCCGCAAGTCCGTCCGGCTCGACACCACCGGACAGTACGTCGAGTTCACCTCCACCACGCCCACCAACTCCATCGTCGTACGCAACTCCATCCCCGACGCCCCCGGCGGCGGCGGAGCCGAGGCCACGATCAGCCTCTACGCCGACGGCAAGTTCGTGCGGAAGCTGACCCTGTCCTCCAAGCACAGCTGGCTGTACGGCAACACGGACGACCCCGAGGGCCTCACCAACCGGCCCGGCGGTGACGCGCGGCGGCTGTTCGACGAGTCCCACGCGCTGCTGGACCGCACCTTCCCGCAGGGCACCGAGTTCCGCCTCCAGCGCGACGCGGGCGACACGGCCGCCTTCTACGTCATCGACCTGATCGACCTGGAGCAGGTCGCGCCGCCGAAGAGCAAGCCGGACAGCTGCGTCTCGATCACCGAGTACGGTGCCGTCCCCGGTGACGGGCTCGACGACACCGACGCCATCCAGCGGGCCGTCACCGCCGACCAGAACGGCGACATCCCCTGCGTGTGGATCCCGGCCGGGCAGTGGCGCCAGGAGCAGAAGATCCTCACCGACGACCCGCAGAACCGCGGCCAGTTCAACCAGGTCGGCATCCGGGACGTCACCATCCGCGGCGCGGGCATGTGGCACTCCCAGCTCCACACCCTGACCCCGCCGCACGAGGCCGGCGGCATCAACCACCCGCACGAGGGCAACTTCGGCTTCGACATCGACCACAACACCCAGATCTCCGACCTCGCCATCTTCGGGTCGGGCACCATCCGCGGCGGCGACGGCAACCACGAGGGCGGCGTCGGCCTCAACGGCCGCTTCGGCAAGGACACCAAGATCAGCAACGTGTGGATCGAGCACGCCAACGTCGGTGTCTGGGCCGGCCGCGACTACTCGAACATCCCCGAGCTGTGGGGCCCCGGCGACGGCCTGGAGTTCACCGGCATGCGCATCCGCAACACCTACGCCGACGGCATCAACTTCGCCAACGGCACCCGCAACTCCACCGTCTACAACTCGTCCTTCCGCAACACCGGCGACGACTCGCTCGCGGTGTGGGCCAGCAAGTACGTCAAGGACACCTCGGTGGACGTCGGCCACGACAACCACTTCCGCAACAACACCATCCAGCTCCCGTGGCGGGCCAACGGCATCGCGATCTACGGCGGCCACGGCAACACCATCGAGAACAACGTCATCTCCGACACGATGAACTACCCGGGCATCATGCTCGCCACCGACCACGACCCGCTGCCCTTCTCCGGGCAGACCCTGATCACGGGCAACGCCCTGCACCGCACCGGCGGCGCGTTCTGGAACGAGGCGCAGGAGTTCGGCGCGATCACCCTCTTCGCGCAGGGCCAGGACATCCCGGGCGTCACCATCCGGGACACCGAGATCCTCGACTCGACCTACGACGGCATCCAGTTCAAGACGGGAGGCGGAGCGATGCCGGACGTGCGGATCGACAACGTCCGCATCGGCGGGTCCAACAACGGATCGGGCATCCTGGCGATGGGCGGCGCCCGCGGCAGCGCCACCCTGACCGACGTCACGATCACCAACTCGGCGGAAGGCGACATACGCGTCGAGCCGGGCTCCCAGTTCAAGATCAACCGCTAGGGGCGGCGCACCGGCCGGCGGTCCGCCCGCGGACCGCCGGCTCGCCTCACTCCCTCGGTGACGCGGCCACCACCGCGTCGCCGAGCCGGTCCGGCGACCGCTCCACGGGGAAGCGGCCGTCGTCCTCACGGCGTTCCGCGTTCAGCTCCTCGACCGCGCCGAGCGCGTCGCCGATCGTCGCGTAGTCCACCGCGACGAAGTTCACCGGCCTGCCGCGCTGCCGCTCGCAGTTGTGCGCCCGCTCCAGCACCCGCTCCCGGGAGTTGACGGTCCCGGCGTCCAGCCGCCGCCCGCCGCCGGCCGTGACGAAGTGGTTGAGCAGGAACAGCCGCTTGTCCGTGCCGCCCCGGTTCGGCAGGCAGGACATGTCGTCCGGGCTGCGGAACGCGAACGGCGTCTCCATGCCGTACCGGTAGAGGTTGCGGTACCACGGCGCGGGCCCGTCGGCCTTCTCCGCGAAGACGACCAGCCGCCGGCCCCCGTCGATCATCTCCCCCAGCTCCGGCCACGGGCGGTCCGGGTCCGGGTCCGGCTCGTACAGCAGGTCCAAGAGCCCGGCCTGCTCGAAGGCGGCCTGGCTGTCGACGGCGCCGACCCCGTCCTGAAGGATGAGCGTGACGACCTCCGTGGGGTTCGCCCGCAGCCAGTCACCGATCTGGCGCAGCGTGGGCGCCAGCTCCAGCGCCCCGGCGCCGCACACCGAGTGACACAGCCACAGGCCGGGCTCCGGAGGGTTCACCCGCTCCAGGATGCCGGTGAGGCGCCGCCGCAGCGCGGGGGAGAAGTCCGAGGTGCTGAGCCGGTCCGCGACCTCCTCGGGCCGCTCCCAGCGGTGCGTGTCCAGGAGCAGGACGCGCACCCCGGCGTCGAGCTGGCCCACGATGTCCGGGTCCTGGAGGGGGCCGATGAACCGGTCCGCCGTCGTGGCCATCGCGTTGTGCGAGGCCAGCTGCGCGATCTCGTCGTACCGGGCGTCGCACAGCTCGGCGCTGCCCTGGCAGATGCGGGGCGAGGAACCGGTGACGGCCACCGGCGCCAGCATCGTGCCGACGAGCGCGCACGCCGTGACGGCGAAGGTCAGCGTCGGGCCGTGCCGCGGATCGGTGAGGACCGGCATGCCGGGCCTGGTCTCCCAGGCCCATCCGACGGTGATCAGCAGGGCGCCCGCCGCGAGCAGGATCACCGCGACGAGCACGGCGGTCGTCAGGAGCTGGTCGACGGCCGTGGCCTGGACGTCCGTGAGGAGTTCCGCCGCCGACGGGGGCCACGAGGCCGGAGTCCCGAACAGGGCGTCGACCGGCATGAGACGCAGCAGCAGCACCGTCAGGGCCGTCAGCGAGGCGGCGGCCGCGAGCACCCACCCGAGCGGCATCAGCCGCCGTCTGACGGGACCGGGCGTGGACAGCCACAGCAGGGTGAGCGCGGCGGCGCACAGTACCGCCGCCGCCGGCTCGACCACCTCCTGGAAGAGGCGGGTGACGGAACGGGCGCGGTCCACCGGGGCCAGCGCCTCCCGCGTCGGGTCGACGTCGACCGTGATGACCCAGGTGCCTTCCCGGGCCTCCCGCAGGAACTCCGCGGCCGCCGCCCGGACCTGGTCCGTCAGCGCGACCGGCGCGACCGACGCCAGTGCCCCGGCCACGTCCCCGCGGTCCAGCGCCGCCTGCACGGTGGGTCTGATCCCGGCGCGCGCGTCCGCCGGCACCAGGCGCATCAGCACCTCGGTCGCCGCGCGGGCCTGCCCGTGGGACAGCGGCAGCGAGGGCAGGCCCTCCAGCGGCGCCTCACCGGCCACCACCTGCCCCGCCAGTTCCGACAGGCGCTGCACGAAGGCCTGGAAGTCGGGTTCGGACCGCTGTTGCAGGGCGGCCACGGCGTCGCCGAAGTAGGCCTGGCTGAGCCGCTCGACGTTCGCCACGACGGGCTCCAGGTCGACCGTGATCCGCAGCCGGCCGCGGTCCCCCTCCAGATAGTGGACCACCTCGGTGATCTGCCGGTCGCCCATGGCCCGCAGCGTCTCCGGCGGGATCACCACCTTGAGGTTCGAGGTGATGGTCGACTGCGGCACGGGCAGCCGGTCCAGGAGCTCCTGGGTCAGCGGCGTACTGGCCGGGTCGACCAGCACCTCGTCGTAGAACCGCTGGTAGGCGCGTTCGTCCTCCAGCACCTGGGAGTAGAACCTGGGATCGAGGACGGTACTGCGCACCACCGCCGCCGCGGCCAGGACGGACAGGCTCAGCACCGCCACGCACCAGATCAGCACCCCTACCCAGGGGGAACGCCGAACCAGTCCGTCCATGACCCCATTCTCGTTTCGGCCGACCGTCGTGCGACACGGCGTACGGGTGGTACGCCACCACACTCATGCCCCGGCACGGTCGGCCGACGCGGGTCAGCTCCCGCTTTGGACCTTCTGCCCGGTGCCGCCGGCACTGCGGGTGCGCGCAGTGCCGGCGGTGTCCGCCCGGACCGCCCCTCGCCACGGACTGCGGCGATCAGACCGCCGGGGCCGGGTACGTCGGGTACTCCACCCCGGAGACGTGCTGGACGACGCGGACGACCTGGCAGGAGTAGCCGAACTCGTTGTCGTACCAGAGGTAGAGGATGGCGTTGTCGCCCTCGACCTTGAGCGCGCCGGCATCCACGATCGAGGCGTGGCGCGAGCCGATGAAGTCGCTGGAGACCGCGTCGGGCGCGCTGATGAAGTCGATCTGGCGCTTGAGCGGCGAGGTCAGCGACACCTCGCGCAGGTGGTCGAGCACGTCCTCGCGGGTCGTCTCGCGGCCGAGCTGGAGGTTGAGGATCGCGATCGAGACGTCCGGCACGGGGACGCGGATCGAGCTGCCGGTGATCTTCGCCTTGAGGTCCGGGAGGGCCTTGGCGACGGCCGAGGCGGCGCCCGTCTCCGTGATCACCATGTTCAGCGGCGCGCTGCGGCCGCGGCGGTCCGACTTGTGGTAGTTGTCCAGCAGGTTCTGGTCGTTGGTGAACGAGTGGACGGTCTCCACGTGGCCGCGCTCCACGCCGTACTCGTCCGCCATCGCCTTCAGCGGCGGGACGATCGCGTTGGTGGTGCAGGACGCGCAGGACAGGATCCGCTCGTCCGGCTTGATGGTGTCGTGGTTGACGCCGTGCACGATGTTGGGGACGTCGCCCTTGCCCGGCGCGGTCAGGACGACCTTGTCGATGCCGGGGCGCAGGTGCTTGGACAGGCCCTCCCGGTCGCGCCACTTGCCGGTGTTGTCGATGAGGATGGCGTTCTTGATGCCGTACGCCGTGTAGTCGACCTGCGCCGGGTCGTCGGCGTAGATCACCTTGATGGCGTTGCCGTTGGCGAGGATCGTGCTGTTGTCCTCGTCGACGGTGATCGTGCCCTGGAACTGGCCGTGCACCGAGTCGCGGCGCAGCAGCGAGGCCCGCTTGACGATGTCCTCGGCGGCCCGCTCACCGCCGCCACGCACCACGATGGCGCGCAGCCGCAGGCCGTTGCCCGAGCCCGCCTTCTCGATGAGCAGACGGGCGACGAGCCGGCCGATGCGGCCGAAGCCGTACAGGACGACGTCGCGCCCCTCGCCACGGCCGATCTTGTTGGCGCCGGTGGCCCCGGCGACGGCGTCGGCGGTGAAGTCCTCCACCGACAGCCCGCGGTCGTCGCTCTTGTAGGTCGCGGCGAGCATGCCGATGTCGATCTGCGAGGGGCCGAGATCCAGCGTGGTGAGGGCCCGCAGGAAGGGCATCGTCTCGGTGACCGACAGCTCCGCGCCGGCGATCTGCCGGGCGAAGCGGTGGGTCTTGAGGATGCTGACCACCGACTTGTTCACCAGGGAGCGGCTGTGCAGCAGGACGGTGACGTCCCGCTCACGGTGCAGCTTCCCGATCATCGGGATCATCGACTCCGCGATCTCCTCGCGGTTCTTCCAGTTGGTGAACGAGTCGTCGTTGACAGTCACGTCTCTATCTTTCGAGCTAGGCGGCGCTCATATGCTAACCCCATCGCCCTTATGATCGATCAAGTGGGCCTCGTTGTGATCAGATGATCGGGCCGCGAGGCCCTCGCTCCCGCACCGAACCGGGTCGTCAGCGGTCCCGGCCGCGGTCCAGTTCCTCCTCCACGGGCGGCTTCGGCACCTCACGCAGGTGCTGCGACTGGCCGGGCTTGCCGCCCGCGCGGGCCTGCTCGGCGCGCTGTGCGCGGGACGTGCCGAGGTCGGACGCGGGGTCCACGCGCACCGACCGGGCCACTTCCTCGCGATTGGCGTAGCTCTCGGGCGGAATGCCGCGCAGCGCGGCGACGGCGTCCTGCGAGGCGCCCGCCTCGCGTGCCGCCCGGATCAGATCGTCCTTGCGCGCGGGGAAGTCGACGTCCTTGATGGCTTCGGCCACCTCTCGGGCGCTGGTGCTGTGGGACATGAGGTCTTCTCCCGGTCCGTGACTCGGCCCCTGTGGGCCCGTGGGGCCTGCGGGGCGTTCGGAGTCCCCGAGTAACCCCCTGGGTCCCACTCCTCACATTCCGGGCGAATCATCGAACAGGATTGCGGCCTGGGCGATCGGGTACGCGAGGCTGGACCGCCCCCGCGCCGATCGTCCGGGGCGGGAACCCCACCGCCGCGACCAGGGATCTGTCATGGAAACACCCGCGAACGACAACTCCGTCTCGCCCGCCCAGCGCGCGCTGGACGCACTTGCTGAGAACACCGAGGACACGGCGGCGCTCGACACGCTCGCGAGCAGCGACGTGCTCGTCCCCGTCCCCGACGACGCGAACGACCAGGACGCCGCCGACCCGGGGATGCTCGCGCTTCCGGTGCTGGAACAGCAGGGCGGCCGGCAGGTGGTCCCGGTCTTCACGTCCGAGCTCCAGATGGCGGACCTGCTGCCGTACGTCTCCCGCTACCGCCTGGTGCCGCTGGGCGCCCTCGCCGCCCAGTGGCCGGCCGACGACCTGTCGCTGTCCATCGACGCGGGCTCCGAGCACCGCCTCACGCTCACGTCGGACGGCGTACGCACCCTGCTGGCCCGGCCCTAGAAGGGAGCGCCCGCCTCGTCGCCGAGCATGCGGGCCAGCACGGCCCGCTGCAGCGGCAGCACCTGCGCGTGCAGGTCGCGGCCCCTGCGGGTCAGGGCGACGTACACGCCGCGCCGGTCCTCCGCGCACATCGAGCGCACCACCAGCCCGTCCTTCTCCAGTCTGGCGATGAGGCGGGACAGCGCGCTCTGGCTCAGGTGGACATGGCCGACGAGGTTCTGCACCCGGCACTGGGAGCCCTCCTCGGGCCCCTCGGTCGCGAGGATGTCGAGTACCTCGAAGTCGCTCGCGCCCAGACCGTGCGGGTGCAGCACGCGGTCGATCTCGCACAGTGTGCGCGCGTGCACCGAGAGGATCTCCCGCCACCGTTCCCCGAGCCGCGCACCGGCCGTCCTGGCTGCCATGTCTGCACGGTAACACCGGGACCACGGTTCGTTTCCCGTGCAACCAGTGCGCGCGCGAGTGCGAGACCGGGAGCAGGGTGCCGGAGTGCCGGACAGCGGGGTACCGGCTGCGGGACAGTGGGAGGACACGGTACGGGCGGGCCCGGAACCAGGGAGGGCGAGATGCTCAGAACCCCCGTGCGCGGTACGCGCCTCGCCATCCTGGAATGGCTCGGGAAGCCGGCCGCCCACTTCCCGCCGCGGCACCACGAGGACGTCGTCGCGCACGGCGTCCGCGCGGAGCTGGTCGCCGCGAAGCTCGGTGTGTCCCGCCGCGCTGCCGTCACCCACCTCGAACTCCTCGCGAGAGTCGGGCTGCTCCGCGCCGTCCGCGTCCGCCGGCGGACGTACTACCGGAGGGACGAGGTGCGGATCGCCGAAGTGGCGCGGATGTTCGAGAAGGACTGGTAGCGGCGCTCACGGGGGTGACTGAGGCCGACGCGCTCCGGCGGTGACGGTGAGCCGCTCACCGCCTGTAGTAGGACATGGATGCCATGAGCGCCATCAGCATCGGTCAGGCCGTCGTCCTCGGAGCGGTCGAGGGGGTGACCGAGTTCCTCCCGGTCTCCTCCACCGGCCACCTCAAGATCGTCGAAGGGCTGATGGGCATCCCCGTCGACGACGACGCCGTCATCGGGTTCTCGGCGGTCATCCAGGTCGGCGCGATCGCCGCCGTCCTCGTCTACTTCCGCCGGGACATCGCGCGGATCGTCTCCGCCTGGCTGCGCGGACTGACCGACCGGGAGCAGCGCTACCACCACGACTACAAGTTCGCCTGGTGGGTCATCGCGGCGACGGTCCCGATCGTGCTCGTGGGGCTGGCCGCCAAGCCGCTGATCAAGGGGCCGCTCGCCTCGCTGTGGGTGGTCGCCGGTTCGCTGATCGTCGGCAGCGGCGTCATGTGGGTGGCCGACCGGACCGGCCGGCACAAGCGGGGGGAGGACGACACCTCCTTCAAGGACGCGATGCTGGTCGGCGGCTCCCAGATCCTCGCCCTCCTCTTCCCCGGCTTCTCCCGCTCCGGCGCCACCATGTCCACCGCCCTGATGCTCGACCTGGACCGGGTGGCCGCCACCCGGCTCTCCTTCTTCCTCGGCATCCCCGCCCTGACCGGCGCCGGTCTCTACGAACTGAAGGACGCCCTCGGCACCGGGACGGGCGCCGCGCCCCTGGCGGTCGGCACGCTGGTCTCCTTCGTGGTGGCCTACGCCTCCATCGCCTGGCTGCTGAAGTTCGTCGCCAAGCACTCCTTCAACGCGTTCGTGATCTACCGGATCGCGGTCGGCATCCTGCTGTTCGGGCTGCTCGGCACCGGCGTACTGCAGGGCTGACCGCGGCACGCCGGGACACCGCACGGGTGCTCAGCGGGCGTTGCGCAGCGGTTCCCCGACGCTCCTCATGTGGCGCAGCGCCTCCCGGTGCGAGGCCAGCAGCCCCGTCTGGTGGTACGGGACGCCCAGTTCGGCGCAGTACCGCTCGGTGATGACCTGGGCCTTGCCGAGGGCCGGGGTCGGCATGCTGGGGAAGAGATGGTGCTCGATCTGGTAGTTGAGGCCGCCCATGAAGGCGTCGACGAAGAACCCCCCGCGTACGTTGCGGGAGGTGAGGACCTGACGGCGCAGGAAGTCGAGCCGCGTGCTCTCCCCGATCATCGGCATGCCCTTGTGGTTCGGTGCGAAGACCGAGCCCAGGTATATCCCGAACAGGCCCTGGTGCACGGCGATGAAGGCGAGCGCCTTGCCGGGGGAGAGGACCGTGAACAGGCCGCCGAAGTACAGGACGAAGTGGGCGACGAGCAGTGTGCCCTCGAGGACCGGCCGTTTCATGGCGGGACTGCGCAGTGCCTTGAAACTGTTGAAGCTGAGATTCAGCCCTTCCAGCGTCAGCAGCGGGAAGAACAGCGCGGCCTGGTGCTTCCCGATGAAACGCGGCAGCCCCTCGGCCCGGCTCGCCTGCCCTCGGGACCAGACCAGGATGTCGGGCGAGACGTCCGGGTCCTTCTCCTCGTGGTTGGGGTTGGCGTGGTGGCGGGTGTGCTTGTTCATCCACCAGCCGTAGCTCATGCCCAGCAGCAGGTTGGCCACCACCAGTCCGCCGGTCTCGCTGGGGCGCCGGCGGGTGAAGACCTGCCGGTGGGCGAGGTCGTGGGCGGCCAGTCCGAGCTGGCCGAAGACGACGGCCATCCCCACCGCCACGAACAGCTGGCTCCAGCCGTCCCCCAGCAGGAGGAAGGCGGCGACACCGCCCGCCAGCGCCAGGGCGACCAGGCCGAAACGGACCGTGTAATACAGCGGGCGGCGCCGCAGCAGCCCCGCGTCGGCCATACGCCGGCCGAGTTCGGAAAAGTCGCTCCCCTTCTCGCGTCGCTTTTCCTGTCCACGCGCGGGCGTGCTCTCGACGAGCACCGTTGAATTGACCATGTACTTCAGTATGTGCACGGCCGTCCGGTCGCAGAATGGCGTTGGCCCCCGAGCCGGGGGTGCAGCCAGCCCCACCCCCGACCTGGGGTCCTCCCCGCCGCTGCGCGCCGGGACGCGCCCGCGTGGACAATGGCGATCATGAGTACGCCGACGACCTTCCTGCCGGTCCTGGAACGCATCGCCGAGGAGATCGAGCGGACGCCGGGCAGCGGCCGGCCCGCGGACTACATCCCGGCGCTGGCCGCCTGCGACCCGCGCCGTTTCGGCATGGCCGTCGCCGAGCCGGACGGCACGGTGTACGGGGTGGGGGACTGGCGTGAGCCCTTCTCCGCGCAGTCCATCACCAAGGTGTTCACCCTCGCCCTCGACCTGTCCCGCGAGGGCGACGCCCTCTGGGAGCACGTGGGGCGCGAACCGTCCGGCAACCCGTTCAACTCCCTGGTGCAGCTGGAGTACGAGAACGGCATCCCGCGCAACCCGTTCATCAACGCCGGCGCCCTCGTCGTCACCGACCGCCTGCACACCCGTACCGGCGACGCGGCGGGCGAACTGCTCGCCTTCCTGCGCGCGGAGAGCGGCAACCCGGACCTGACCCACGACGAGGAGGTCGCCGCCTCCGAGACCGCGCACGGCGACCGGAACGCGGCCCTCGGCCACTTCATGGCGTCGTACGGCAACATCGACAACCCCGTTCCGGTCCTGCTGGAGCAGTACTTCCGGCAGTGCTCCGTGGCCGCCTCCTGTGCGGACCTCGCCCTGGCGACCGGGTTCCTGGCCCGGCACGGCATCCGCGCCGACGGCACCCGGCTGCTGAGCCGCAGTCAGGCCAAGCAGGTCAACGCCGTGATGCTGACCTGCGGGACGTACGACGCGGCCGGTGACTTCGCCTACCGGGTGGGCCTGCCGGGCAAGAGCGGGGTCGGCGGCGGCATCATCGCGGTGGTGCCCGGCCGCTGCACGCTGTGCGTCTGGAGCCCCGGTCTGGACGAGCGGGGCAACTCGGTGGCCGGGGTCGCCGCCCTCGACCGCTTCACGACGCTGACGGGTCTTTCGGTCTTCTGAGCAGGGGCCGAGGCGGCGTCAGCCCTTGTCCGCCCGGACCAGCTTGAGCCGCAGGGCGAGGGCCATGGCGCCCGCGCCGAGCCCGGCGACGCCCACGATCGCGCCGGTCTCCGCCCAGCCCGCGTCGTCCCGTGACGGCCGGACCGTCGTGACCGACGCGGGCACGGCCTCGGGACCCTGCCGAGGACGGGCGGAAGCGGGCACCAGCGATCCCACCGGGGCGACGCGGCCGTCCGCCTCGAATCCCCAGTCGAGCAGGGCGCGGGCCTCCTCGTACACGGCGTGGCCGCCGCCCTCCTGCGGGTTCATCACGGTGACCACCAAAGTCCGTCCGTCGCGTCGGGCGGCCGCGATGAGCGTGTTGCCGGCGTTGCTGGTGTAGCCGTTCTTGATGCCGATGAGCCCCGGGTACGGCTCCACACCGTCCGCCCCGGTGAGCAGCCGGTTGGTGTTCAGGATCCCGTAGGAGTCCCCGTTGCGGCCGGGGAACATCGCGTCGATCTTCTTGCAGTACCGGGCGAAGTCCGGGTTCCTGAGGCCCGCCCGGCCGAAGACCGCGAGGTCGTACGCCGACGACACCTGTCCCGGCGCGTCGTAGCCGTCGGGCGAGCGCACCTGGGTGTCGCGGGCGCCGAGAGCGCGGGCCTCGGCCTGCATGCGGGCGGCCGTGGCGCTCCAGCCGCCGGTGAGCGAGGCGAGGACGTGGACCGCGTCATTGCCGGAGTTCAGGAAGACGCCGTTCCACAGGTCGGAGACCCGGTACGTGCGTCCCTCGACGACACCCACCAGGCTGCTGCCGGGCCCGATGCCGGACAGCTCGTCCGCACTCACCTCGTGGCGGATGCCGCCCGGCAGGACCGGCAGCACCGTGAGCGCGAACAGGGTCTTGAGGGTGCTGGCCGGCGGCAGCTTGCGGTGCGCGTCGTGCGCCGCCAGCACGTCGCCGGTGCCGGCGTCGGCCACCACCCAGGACAGCGCGGAGACATCGGGGACCTCGGGCGCACCCCGTAGGGGCCGGACCTGGGTACCGGAGCGGTACAGGAGCGCCTGCTGCGGCGCCGTGGCCCGTGACCCGCCGGGCGGACCGGGGTCCGGCCGTTCCGCGCGGGCGGCCGCGGCGGCGGGCATGAGCGTCAGCAGCCCGGCCGCACAGAGCACACAGGTGGAGCGAACCGCCCGAGATGAGAATCCGATAGTCATACCGCAAACGTAGGAACGGACCCCCGGACCGCCACGCTGCCCGGGCCGGGTCGCGTCCGCAAGCACCCGGATGCCGTAGCGGCAGCGACGGCGGACGTCAGCCCGTGGGCAGCGTGGGCTGGACGGCGCGCAGGAACGTCGCGTTGTCCGGGGTCTGGCGCATCCGCTCCAGCAGCGTCTCCAGACCGGACTGCCCGTCCCGGGTCTGCAGGGCCCGCCGCAGCCCGGTCACGGCGGCCGACTCCGCGGGGGACAGCAGCAGTTCCTCGCGGCGGGTGCCGGAACCGCTCAGTTCCACGGCGGGGAAGACCCGCCGGGCGGCGAGCTCACGGCTGAGCCGCAGCTCCATGTTGCCGGTGCTCTTGAGCTCCTCGAAGTAGAAGTCGTCGGCGCGCGAGCCGGTCTCCACCAGGGCGGTGGCGAGGATGGTGAGGGAGCCGCCCTCCTCGGCCTGCCGGGCGGCGCCGAAGAACCGCTTGGGTCCGAGCAGCGCCCCGGCGTCGACCCCGCCGCTGAGGGTGCGGCCGCCGGAGGAGGCGGCGTTGTTGTGCGCCCTGCACAGCCGGGTGAGGGAGTCCAGGAGGACGACGACGTCCTCGCCGGCCTCGACCAGCCGCTTGGCCCGCTCGATCACGAGCTCGGCGAGCGCGATGTGCTGCTTGGCGCCGTGGTCGAAGGTCGAGGCGTACACCTCGCCCCGCACGGCCCGGCGCATGTCGGTGACCTCTTCGGGGCGCTCGTCGAGCAGCACCACCATGAGGCGGGAGCCGGGGTGGTTGCCGGCGACCGCGGCGGCGATCTGCTGGAGGAGGACGGTCTTGCCGGTCTTCGGCGGGGCCACGATCAGGCCGCGCTGCCCCTTGCCGACCGGGGCGAGCAGGTCGACGAGGCGCCCGGTCGCCCCGGCCGCCGGGTGTTCGAGCCGCAGCCGGGTGTGCGGATGCAGCGGCGTCAGGTCGCCGAACCGGCGCCGGCCGCCCTGCCCTCCGGGTGCGCGGCCGCCCACCCGGACGACGTCGGACAGGGCGCGGCGGTCGCCGCGCACGCCCTCGACCAGGTCGCCCTTGCGCAGGCCGTGGCGGCGGATCAGCGCGGGGGAGACGGAGAGGTCGGCCGGCTCGGGCTGCAGGCTCGGGCCTCGCAGGTGTCCCTTCCCGCCCGCGTCGATGTCGAGGACACCGCGCACGGTCTCGGCCGGGGACGGGGACTGACGTACGGGGGGGTGTTCGAGTGTGGTGGTCATGGTGGTCGGTCCTTTCGAGGACGCGGGCACGGAACATGCGGAAGGAAGGGGTGAGAGGCCGCGTGAGGGGTCGGACGACACTCCTCCGGACGGCGGGAACAGCACCTCGGACACGGCGGATCGAGACACCCGCTCACGAGGTTGTGCTGGGAAGCTGACGCGCCGGTCGACTGGACGGGCGGGTCTGCGAACCGAGAGAGAAACAGGCACCGGCGCCCGGAACCGGGCGTACACAAGTGCTTCACGCACCGTACCATGGAGACCATGGAGACCGTGGAGCGGTGGAGAGGCGGGCGCCTTTCCGGCTCCCACCCTCCTCAACGCCGCGGGTGCGACGGATGTTCCGTCCTTCTCATGTGCCCGGGCGGGACTCAGGTCCCCGAACCCGCCCCCGCCTCCCGCGCCTCCCGGGCGATCCGCTCGAACTGCGCGCCCATCGCCGCCTGCAGCGCCTGAGCGCCCGACAGCGGGCGCACCATCACCGTCAGCTCGTCGATCCGGCCGTCCTCGTCGAGGTGCAGGAGGTCGCAGCCGCCGATCTCCCGGTCGCCCACCCGTGCCGTGAAGACCAGCGCGTGGTCCCGGCCGTCCGCCTCGCCGATGACGCGTTCGTAGCGGAAGTCCTCGAAGACGCGGGTGACCGCACGCAGGATCGCCGCCGTGATCGCCTTTCCGTGGTAGGGCTTGAACACGACGGGACTGGTGAAGACCACGTCCTCGGCCAGCAGTGCTTCGACGGCGTCGAGGTCGTGGGCCTCGACCGCCGCGCGGAATGCCCGCATCGTGACTCCTGAGGTCAGTGGGCACCTGGCGAGATACCCAACTTTTTGAATAGGTGCGGAGCAGGGTAGCCCCTGCTTGCTAGCGTGTCGACATGTCTCTCAAGTACGCCGTCCTGGCCGCCCTGCTGGAGGGCGAGGCCTCGGGCTACGAGCTGTCCAAGGTGTTCGACGTCTCGCTCGCCAACTTCTGGCCGGCCACGCCGCAGCAGCTCTACCGCGAGCTGGAGCGCCTCGCGGGCGACGGACTCATCGAGGCCCGGACGGTGCCGCAGGAGCGCCGGCCCACCAAACGGCTGTTCTCCCTCACGGCGGCCGGCCGCGAGCAGTTGGGCGCCTTCGCCGCCGAGCCGACCCGGCGCCCCACCGCCGTCCGCGACGAGTTCCTGATCAAGATGCAGGCCATGGACGGCGTCGACCCGGAGCGGGTCCGCGCGCTGGTGGAGGAACGCAGGGCCTGGGCCCTGGGCAAACTCGCCCGCTACGAACGGGTCCGCGAGCGCCTCCTGGGCGGACGCACCGAGGAGGAGCACTTGCGGGAGTCCGACCGCGTCGGGCCCTACCTCACCCTGCTCGCCGGGATCACGTTCGAACGCGAGAACGCCCGCTGGTGCGAGCGCGTCCTCACGGTGCTGCGGGAGCGGCGCGCCCCGGCGGGCCCCACCGGACAGGCCCTAGGCTGACCTGATGTTCAGCCCCGAAGGCCCCACCCTGCGCGAACTCGCCGTCCAGGCGCTGTCGTCGGTCGAGCGCGGCTACGACCTGCTCGCGCCGAAGTTCGACCACACCCCGTACCGGACGCCGGACCGGATGCTCGGCGCCGTGGCCTCGGCCCTGGAATCGGCGGGGCCGTTCGGCGCCGGGCTCGATCTGTGCTGCGGCACCGGCGCGGGCGTGGCCGTGCTCTCCCGGGTGTGCCGGGAGAGCGTCACGGGCGTCGACTTCAGCGCGGGCATGCTGGCGGTCGCCCGAGAACGCGGCGTGCCCGAGGGGCCCGAGGTCTCCTGGGTGCGCGCGGACGCCCGCGCCCTGCCCTTCGGTCCCGTGTTCGACCTCGTCGTCAGCTTCGGCGCGTTCGGGCACTTCCTGCCCCGCGAACTGCCGGGGCTGTTCGGCCAGGTGCGTTCCGTGCTGCGCCCGGGCGGCAGCTTCGCCTTCCCCGTCGTCGCCCCGCCCCGGCCCGGCTCCCGCGGATACTGGACGCTGCTCGGCTTCGACGCCGCGATGCGGGTGCGCAACGCGCTGTGGCGGCCGCCGTTCGTCATGTACTACCGGACGTTCCGGCTCGGGGACGTGGGCCGGGAGCTGGCCCGCGCCGGATTCCGCACGGAGCTGCGGGCCCTGCCCGAGTTCGGACTCCGGGCCGACGGCAGTCCGCGCGCCCGGCTGGTCGTGGCCCGGCGGCTGCCGTGAGGGCGGGGGCGGACCGGGTCAGCCGGCCGCCGGAAGCGTGAACTCGTAGACCAGCGCGTCCTGTCGGGCGTCCACGAGGAGGTCCGTGATTTCCAGGGGGCGCCCGTACTGGTCGTGCACCCGCCGGACGACCCGCACGGACTGGGTGTCCGCGAGGCGGGTGATCGTGTCCCGGTGGTGCAGGGTCAGGCCGGCCCCGCGCATCCAGTCGTACGCCCGCCGCAGCTGCGCCGAGTTGGACCCGTCGGCGCGTCCGCGGTACCGGGCGAGCTCCTCGACCTCGGCGAGGGCCACGGCGGAGAACGAGGTCACGGCCGTCCGCCGGCCGCTCCCGTCCGCGGTCGCGGACGTGTACCGGTGCACCAGGGTCGGCCGGCCCGGAGCCATTCCCAGCGCTTCGGCGTGCTCCCGCGACGGAGGCTCCCAGGCGACGGTGGTCCGGTCGCCGGTGCACGGCTCGGCCGACCGCGCGCCGACCGGGAAGGCCAGCGACGCCGGGCTCTGCGGGGCCGGTCCCGGCAGGGCGACGTGGCTGCCCCGCCGGTCGGTGGCGAGCAGCCCGTCCCGGCGCAGCACCTCGAGGGCCTGCCGTACGGTCTCCCGGCTCACGTCGAAGTGCTCGGCCAGCCGGCGTTCGCCGGGCAGCCGCCCGCCCGGCGGGAAGGCCCCGTCGCGCAGCTCGCCGAGCAGCCGTGCCGCCACCCGCCGGTACAGGGGCGGGATGTCGGCGGGGGAGTGGTCGTACGGGGTGGCGGGGGCCATGCCGCGCCCTCCTGTCGTGACGTGCGGTAGCCGCGCGGGCTCGGTGCGCCACCAGAAGTATCATTGGTCTAAACCAGCAGGGAAGGGCCGTCTGCCGGTTCGGCCGAAACCTCACCCGCGCGTCGTCCGTCCGTCACCGCGCCACAAGCAGCCGTACAGGGCGCCCCCCAGCCCGTCCGGTCAGCTGCGGGAGCGCAGCCACCGCAGCTTGGCGGCCTCCTGGAAGGGCCCGCCGCCCTCGTGGTCGTTGAAGTCGTACACCTCGATCGCCTTGTCGTCGTGGGCCCAGGCGTTGAACGCCGCGAAGACGGTCGACGGCGGGCAGGTCTGGTCCTCCAGGGCCGCCGAGAAGAGGGCGGGTGCCCGGCCGCGCGCCGCGAAGTGCACCCCGTCGAAGTAGGACAGCGTGCGCAGCGCGTCCTCGGTGCGGCCGCGGTGCGTCTTGAGGTACAGGCCTATCTCCCGGTACGGGTGCCGGTCGGTGAGCGTGGTCGCGCGCGGGAAGTCGCACAGGAACGGCACGTCCGGCGCGACGGCCGTCAGATCCGGCACCAGCCCGCCGACGGCGATCGTGATGCCGCCGCCCTGGCTCCCGCCGAGGGCGACCGTGCGTGCCGCGTCGGTCAGCGGGTGCGAGCGGGCCGCCTCCACCGCGCGCACGGCGTCGGTGAAGACGCGGCGGTAGTAGTAGTTCTCCGGAGCGTCCAGGCCACGGGTCATGAAACCCGGGTACGCGGGGGTGCCGCCGACCGGGTCCGGGGTTCCGCCGCCGCCGCCCCAGGCGCTGCCCTGACCGCGGGTGTCCATCACGAAGTGCGCCCGCCCCGTGGACGCCCACAGCAGGTGCTCGTGGGGCAGTCCGCGCCCGCCGCCGTACCCGACGAACTCCACGACCAGCGGCAGCGGTTCCTCCGCCGCCGCGGGCAGCGTCAGCCAGCCCTTCACCGGGTGACCGCCGAACCCGGCGAAGGTCACGTCGTGCACCCGCACCGTGGACAGACCCGTGTCCACCGGCTCGAAGCGGACGGCCAGGTCGTGCTCACGGGCCTCGGCGAGCGTCTTGCCCCAGAAAGCGTCGAAGTCCTCGGGCTCGGCCGACGCGCTGCGGTACGCGCGGAGTTCGTCGAGCGGAAGGTCGAACAGGGCCATCGAAAACCGCCTTTGCTGGGAGCCGGTACCGGACCGTACGGACGATCACACCGTACGTGAGCGGTCACAGGACCCGCCAGATCCTGATCGCGGCGCCCGCCGGGGTTCGGCCCGTCGAACCGCAGGTCAGGGAGGTGCGACCGGTCAGGCCCGGCGGTGCGTCCACTCCGGTTCGATGAGGGCCCACTCGCGGTCCCACTCGGCCAGCCGGCGCCGCATGGCCACCTTGCGTACGGCGCAGCGCGCCAGGAGCACCGCGAGCGCCGCCCCGATCGTCGTGCAGGCGCCGATGGTCACGCTGTGCTGCAGGACCGCGGAATCGTGGACGGGCGCCGGAACGTTCCGGCCGCGGGAGTCCAGCCACACGTCCACCGTGTCACCGTGGCGGGTGCCGGCCGGGACCCGGGCGGTGTCGGTCCGCTCGGTGCCCTCGGGCGTGGTCCAGCGGACGGTCGCACGGTAGGAGTGCTGGCCGCCCGCCTGCACCGACGGGAGGGTGTCCGGGGTCCTGCCCTCCACCGTCGCCCGCACGCGGTGCCGCTCGGCCCGCTGCTCCGCCGCGACCGCCTGCGCGCCGGCGTGGCTCCACAGGGCGGCGGCCGCGCCGAGCGCCGGCGCCCCCACGAACAGCAGGAGGACGACGACCACCGTCGTCCACGCCTCGACAACGTCCGACCGGCGTCGCAGCGGATTGTGCCGCAGGCGCCGGCCACGCACCCGGGTTCGCATGTCGACCTCCGCGCCTCGTGTGCGAGTACCCGCAGGGGTCTGGTACCCCGTACGGCCGACCTCGCTCACCCTGTCGCCGCCCCGGACGCGGAGCAGTCCGAGGGCGGGGCCGGCTCAGCCGAAGCGCTCGATCCGGATGCGGTCCACCGGTTGACCGGCCGCCACCAGCAGGCGCGAGGCGTGCTCCGCGAAGGAGTTGGAACCGCACACGTACGCCTCCCAGCCCCCGGCGGGCGGCTCGGACAGCAGCGGTGCCAGGTGCGCGGCCGTCATCCGGCCCACGGGTGTCCCGGCCGGCGCGCTCCGGGTGAAGACGGGCACCGTCTCCGGACCCAGCTCACGGGCGTAGATCAGCTCCTCGGGGCTGCGCGCGGACACCAGCATCCGCAGCGGCACCGTCAGTCGCCGCGCCCGGTGGTGCCGGACCATCGACATCAGCGGCACGACCCCGGAGCCCGCGCCCAGCAGCAGCGCCGGCCGGTCACCGGGCCAGGCGAAGAAGCCGCTCAGCGGGCCGCGCACCTCGATCCGGTCACCGGGCCGGGCCACCCGGTGGAACCAGCCGGACACCTCGCCGTCCTCGACGTGGTCGACGGTCAGTTCGATGTGCCCCGAGTCGTCCGGCGCGGATGCCAGTGAGTAGTGCCGCTGGGCCACGTACCCGTCTTCGGCGGTGAGCCGCAGCATCAGGTGCTGGCCGGGCAGGTGGCCCGCCCACCCGGGCACCGCGAGCCGGAAGGTGGACGCGCGGGGCGTCTCCCGGCGGACCTGCGCGAGGGTGGCCGTCTGCCACCTCGCGGCCACCTCGCCCGCCACCTCGATGCGTCCCGGCACGGCGAACCGCGTCGGGGGCGCGAAGGGCGCTGTCGTCTGCGTCGCCGTCTCAGTCACCGGAGTACCGCTGCTCCTCGAAGGGGTTGCCGCGCGCGTGGTAGCCGTTCCGCTCCCAGAAGCCGGGCTCGTCGTGGTCGAGGAGTTCCAGACCGGCGATCCACTTGACGCTCTTCCAGAAGTACAGGTGCGGCACGATCAGCCGCGCCGGGCCGCCGTGCTCGGGCGCGAGCGGCCGCCCGTCGTACTCCCGGACGATCCAGGCGCGCCCGCCCGTCAGATCCGCGAGCGGCAGGTTCGCCGTGTATCCGGTGTGCGCGTACGCGACGGCGTGCGTGGCGGACGGCAGGGGAGCCGACGCCTCCAGGAAGGTGTCCACGGACACGCCCGTGAACCGCACCCCGAACTTCGACCAGCCCGTCACACAGTGGATGTCGCCCGCGTACGCCGACTCCGGCAGGCGGTGGGCGCCGGCCCAGTCCCAGGTGCGCTCCTCGGTGACCAGGCCGCCGACGCGGAACGTCCAGTCGGCGGCCGCCAGGTCGGGCGTGACCTCGGCGGACAGCACGGGCCAGTCGTCGCCGGCGTCGTACTGGCCGGGCGGCAGCCCCGGCCGGGCCCCGCGCGGGCGCCCGGTGAAGCCTCGGGTGGTGTTCATGCGGTGCGGCCTTTCGGACCGGCGCGAGGGGGTGCCACGGCCGGCGTGATCAGTGCGTACCGGTCAACCGTACGCGGCCGGGAGCGGGATCTCAGTCCTGGTCCCCGCCGGCCGGAGCGGCCGGCCACGCGTTGTACCGCTCCAGGTACGCGGAGAAGCGGGCGAGGTCCTCCCCGGACCAGTCCGCGAGCCGCTCCCGGACCGCGGCCCGGCGGCTCTCGGTGACCTGGGCCAGGATGCGCCGCCCGGCCCGTGTCAGGTGCAGTACCTGGACGCGGTGGTCGTCCGGGTCGACGCGGCGCTCGACGAGCCCGGCGCGCTCCAGGGCGGACACCTGGCGGCTGACGGTGGACTTGTCCAGGGCGTAGTGGGCGGCCAGGTCGGTGGCCCGGCAGCCGTCCCGCTCCTCCAGGTGTCCGAGCAGGGTGTACGACACCAGGGACAGCTCCGGGTGCATGCGCCCGGCCGACGCGCGGGCGCGGCGGGCGAAGGCCGTCATCTCCCGCTGGATGGTCTCCACGGCCGCGTCCGCGGTGCGGCCGCCGGGGGTGACAGTCGTCTCATCGTGCGTCTCGGCCCTCGTCACGGGTCCTCCTCCTGCATGGCTAGTTGTATAGTACAACTGGAAAGAGGGTTGTATAAGCCAACTAGTTTGGCGGCCGCCTCCGGCCGCCCATTGGAGGATGTGCGCGATGAAGTCGCACGCCCTGCGCCACGTGCTGACGCATCTGATCACCCCGCTGCTGATGTGCGTCGGCATGGGACTCGCCTACATGGGGGCCTTCGTCACCCCCGAGCCGAACCACCTCCCGGTCGCCGTCGTCGGCTCCGGACCCGAGGCGAAGGTCCTCGCCCAGTCGGTGAAGGACGAGGCGGGCGACGCCTTGGACGTGCGGACCGTCGCGAGCCGCGCCGACGCCGTCCGTCTCCTGGAGGCCCGCGACATCACCGGCGCCTACGTGCCGGGCGAGGCGCCCGAGGTCCTGGTGGCCACCGCCGCCTCCGACATGGGCGCCATGGCCGCCGAGAAGGTCTTCACCCCGCTCGCCGAAGAGCAGGGCGTCCCTGTGGAGGTGACCGATGTCGCCACCCCGGTCGACGACGACCCCACCGGACAGGGCCTGTTCTTCCTGCTGATCGCGGTCAGCATCGGCTCCTACGCCTCGGTCGCCGCCCTCGGCGCCGCCGGAGCCGCCCTGTCCATGCGGGTGCGGGCCCTGCTCACGCTCGGTGTCTCCGTGGTCGTCAGCGGCATCGGGGCCCTGCTCGCCGGGCCGGTGTTCCACCTCGCCCACCACGACCTCGCCGGTGTGTGGGGCATGGCCTGGCTGTACGCCGCGGGCATCCTGTTCATCGGCGTCGGCCTGCACACCTTCCTCAAGCGGTGGACCACGCTCGCCATGATGGTGCTGTTCGTGATGCTCAACTTCACCAGCTCCGGCGGTCTGTTCCGCCCCGAGCTGCAGAACGGCTTCTTCGGCACCCTGCACGCCTTCTGGAACGGCGCCGGGTTCGTCGAGGGCACCCGCGGCCTGCTGTACTTCGACGGCGACGGGCTGGGCCGCAGCGTGTGGACGCTGCTCGCCTGGCTGCTGCTCGGGCTGCTGGTGACGGCGGTCGCCGCCCTGCGTGAGCGCGCCGCCACGGCGCCGGCTCCGGTCACCGCCGGCAAGCACGCGAGGCCGGACGGCCGGGAGGCCGGCGCGGAGGCGGAAGCGGACGAGGAGGCCGAGGAGTCCGTCGGCGTCTGATCGTTGGGGTAGGGTGACCGTCGGCCGCGGACAGCCCCCGGCCGCCGGACACCTGGGAGGTGAGACCCATTACCGCTGTGTCGGCCCTGGTGCTCTCACCTCACGGCAGTGCGGTCCCCGTCAGCGGGTGACCCTGAGAGCGCCCTTCGGTTCTCGAAAGGCTCTCGGCTTCCATGCCTCAGCTGTTCTCCACGCCTCACCTTCCTTCCCCCTTCTCGGCCGCCTTCCCCTCGTACGACTCCGTCGTGACCGCGCTGCGCGCCGCGGGCTGCGTCTTCGCCGAGGACGAGGCGGAACTGATCCTGGCCGCCGCCCGCACCGCCGACGAGCTCACCGCGCTGGTGGACCGCCGTTCCACCGGGCTGCCCCTCGAACTCGTCCTCGGCTGGGCCGGGTTCCGCGGTCTGCGCGTCGCCGTCACGCCCGGGGTCTTCGTACCCCGCCGCCGTACCGAGTTCCTGGTGACCGAGGCCCTGGCGCAGGCGCCGGACGCGGCCGTCGTCGTGGACCTGTGCTGCGGTTCCGGCGCCGTCGGTGCGGCCCTGGCCGCCGCGCTCGACCGGCCCGAGGTGCACGCCGCCGACGTCGACCCGGCCGCGGTCGCCTGTGCCCGCGGCAACCTCGCCGGTTCCGGCGGCCGGGTGTACGCGGGGGACCTGTTCGACGCGCTGCCCGACGCGGTGCGCGGCCGCGTGGACATCCTCGCGGCCAACGTGCCCTACGTCCCCACCGGCGAGGTCCCCCTGCTGCCCGCCGAGGCGCGGGAGCACGAGCCGCTGGCCGCCCTCGACGGCGGCGCCGACGGCCTGGAGGTGCTGCGCAGGGTCGCCGCCGGGGCACCGGACTGGCTCGCGCCCGGTGGCTGCCTGCTGGTCGAGACGAGCGGACGCCAGGCACCGGCGGCCGTCGACGCCTTCACCCGGGCGGGGCTCGTGACCCGTCTCGCGGTCTGCGAGGAGCTGTACGCCCATGTGGTGATCGGCGTCAGGGAGCCTGGCCCGGGCTAGGCGCGTCCGGCGGCGTGGCCCGGGCGATCAGCAGGGCCACGTCGTCGGAGTTCTCCGGCTCGTGCAGGGTGCGCAGGAGCAGGTCGCACACCTCTTGCAGCGGGCGGTCAGGGCCCTCCAGCAGCGCGAGCAGCGCGTCGAGCCGCTCGTCCAGCGGATGCCTTCGGGTCTCGACGAGACCGTCGGTGTAGAACACCAGCCGGTCGCCCGGATCCAGGTCCACGGTGGTGGTGGAGAACGGGACACCACCCACTCCCAGCGGCACCCCGGTGGGCAGGTCCAGCAGCTCCGGCGGACGGCCCGCCCGCAGCCGGACCGGGGGCAGGTGGCCGGCGTTGGCGATCCGGCACTGCCGCAGGTGCGGGTCGTGGACGGCGTAGACGCAGGTGGCGATGGCCTGGTCGAGGCCGGCCGTGGTCCGGTCGAGGTGTTCGAGCAGGAACGCCGGATCGAGGTCGAGGGCGGCCAGGGTGTTCGTCGCCGTGCGCAGCCGCCCCATGGAGGCCGCCGCCGCGATGCCGCTGCCCATCACGTCGCCCACCACGAGCGCCGTCTTGCAGCCCGCCAGTTCGATCACGTCGAACCAGTCGCCGCCGACCTCGCTGGTGGCCTCGGCCGGCTGGTAGCGGGAGGCGACCTCCAGCCCGCCCGTCACCGGCGGATGACTGGGCAGCAGACTCCGCTGGAGGGTGAGGGCGGCGTCGCGGGCGTTCTGGTACCAGCGGGCGTTGTCGATCTGGAGCGCCGCCCGGACGGCCAGCTCCCGGGCCAGCAGCAGGTCGTCCTCGCCGAACGGCAGCGGATTGCGCATCCGCTTGAGGTCCAGGGCGCCGAGCACCTCGCCCCGCGCGATCAGCGGCACGGCCAGGTAGGAGTGCACGCCCGCCCGGCGCAGCAGCTCGGCCGCCTCGGGGGAGCGGGCGATCCGCGGCAGGTCCTCCTCGGCCACCCGCTCCACCATCACCGGCAGCCCCGTGCGCACGCACTCGGTGACCAGTCGGTCCGGCCCGTACCGGGCGACCTGACCGGGCCGGTCGGCCGCCCGCAGCGCCTCGGGGGCGTTCTCCGCCTGCACGGCCAGCGCGCGGATCACGGCCGGCTCGGCCGGACCGAGGGTGCTGCGCCGGCCCTTCACCACCGTCTCCAGCAGATCCACGGCCGCGATGTCCGCGAGGCCGGGCACGGCCACGTCGGCCAGTTCGTGCGCGGTGCGGTCCAGCTCCAGCGTGGTCCCGATCCGGGTCGAGGCGTCCGCCACGGCGGCCAGGCGGCGCCGCGCGGCCTCCGCCTCGACGCCCGCCCGGTGCTGCTCGGTCACGTCCGCCACCGACACGGCCACACCGAGCACGGCACCGACGGCGTCCTCCAGCCGGTACAGCGAGACCGACCAGGTGTGGTCCCGGTCCGGGTCGGCGGGGGTCCGCCCGGTCGCCGCCCGGTCGACCACCGGCCGTCCCGTCTCCAGCACCAGGCGCGCGGCCTCCTCCAGCGGAGCGGCGTCCACCAGCGGCAGCACCTCGCGGACCGTCCGGCCGATGTGCTCCTCGGCCGGCAGGCCGTTCATCCGCTCCAGGGACGGGTTGACCGAGACGTACCGCAGCTCCGTGTCCAGGACGGCGAGTCCGGTCGGGGACTGCCGGATCACCCGCGTGGACAGCGCCACGTCCCGCTCCAGCCGGCGCACCGTCGACCGGTCGACCGCGAGCCCCAGCGCGTAGACGTCCCCCCGGTCGTCCAGCAGGCGCATGTTGCGGAACTCCACCAGCCGCGTCTCACCGTCCTTGCGGCGGATGGGGAACGCCCCGGCCCAGCTCCGGCCGGTCTTCATGACGTCGGCGAACAGCTTCACGACCAGGTCCAGGTGGCGCTCGTGGACCATGATGCGGGCGGCGTACCGCCCCAGCGCCTCCGGCGCCGAGTAGCCGAACAGCTCCTCGGCCTGCGGACTCCACAGCACGATCCGGCCGTCGGTGTCCAGCACCACCGAGGCCACGTTCAGCACGTCGAGCAGACCGCTGGGCCGCACCGGCCCGCGCGACACGGCGTTCCCGTCGAACCCGGCAGACCCGGCTCCACTCATCCCACGCCCCGCCTTCGCCGTTCCACGCGGCACGCACTGTCGATGCCGACTCCCTTGTTCTACCGCGTTCCACCGTGCACAGGGCCGATTCGCCGAGGCCGCTGCCGTCTCCTTCCAGCATCACCCGGCGCGGGAGTGGCCGCCGCCGCACGGAGTACGGGCGGGGCAGGCCCCGGGACGACGCCGGGACTGGACTTGGTCTGTACATGACTGTCGCGTACGGCCAGACTGTCCGCCGAGTGCGTACCGCCCGCCCCCCACCAAGGAGCGCCCGCCCATGCCCCTGCGCGCCCGGCAACGTTGTCTCGCCGCCCTCACCGGACTCGCCGCCCTCACCCTCGCCCTCGCCGGTCCCTCTGCCCAGGCGGCCCCGGCCGCCGGCACCTGGACCGAGGCGGGCTCCGACCGCGCCGACCCGCTGACCGAGAGCCAGGGCCTGGCCTCGGTCGAGGTCCCGGCCGGCAGCCCGAACCGCTACACCGGCATCGGCACCATCCCCCTCGGTCTCAGCGCCCGCGGGTGGAACCACGTCGGCGACCCCGATGCCTCCTACGACGGCCACTACGTCGAGCCGTACCAGCGGGACGACGGGAACACGAAGATGTTCCGCGTGCAGGCGCCCGACGGCCGCTGGTCGGAGTACGTGCACACGCTGAGTCCCGGCGAGGCGCGGAACAACTCCTGGTCCGCGGTCTCGCCCGACGGACAGTGGATGCTGTCCGGCGAGTGGGGCACCATGAACCGGCTCCTCGTCTTCCCGACACCCGGCGTCAACCCGGCCACCTCACCGTCGGTGAACCTGCCGCAGGCGGCCACCGTCCACCTCGACCACGCCGTGCGTGACGTCCAGGGCTGCGACTTCCTCGACGCGACGACGCTGCTCTGCTCCTCCGACGACCCCGAGGGGACCCTCTTCGGCGTCACCAAGCCCCTGCTGCGCATCGACCTGTCCGCCGCCCCGAACGGCACCGCGGACGTCAGCGGCCACGTCACCGCCCTGCGGCAGCTGCCGTTGCGCAGCGCCTGCTCCGGCGACTTCGAGGCGGAGGGCGTCGACTACGACCGCCGTACCGGCACCCTGCGCGTGATCGTCGTGTCGCCGGGCTTCTGCGTGCTGACCGACAGCAAGACCTACCGCTTCACCCGGGGCTGACCCGCGCCGGTAGTGCTCGGCCCCGGGTGGTGCTTTTCTGGGGATATGGGCCACGAGAGGAGCGATGACGATGGACGGTGAGCGACTGCACCCGGAGTCCGTCTCGGTGGAGCTGAGCGGGTGCAGCAAGGAGGACGCCCGTACCGTGTTCGACGCGCTGTGCGCGTGCTTCTCGTCCGACCGGCGCTCGGACGAGGTGCCCCGGGACTGCCACGAAGTGCGCCCCACCGTGTGGCTCGGCACGTTCGACGTGGCCGACGCCCACGGCGAGTGCGACCCGGCCCGGCTCTCGGCGTCCGTCGAGGCCGACGTGCAGGGCGGCTACTGGGCGATCGAGCGTTTCCGCACCACCCTGGACTCCCTGTTCACCGTGCACGACCTGAGCACGGCCTCCGGGGACCAGGAGCGGGAGCTGCACGTGAGGCTGGAGAGTCACTGACACGAGCCCGCCGGTGCGGCCGTGTGGTGTGCGCCGCCTCTTTGTGCAACTAGTTGCACAAAGAGGCGGCGGTCCTCTACAACAGAGGCACCACACCGCGCACGGAGGGCCCGATGAGCCGATACCCCCACCTGCTGAGCCCGCTGGACCTGGGCTTCACCACGCTGCCGAACCGGGTCCTGATGGGTTCCATGCACGTCGGTCTGGAGGAGGCCGAGCGCGGTTTCGAGCGCATGGCCGCCTTCTACGCAGCCCGGGCCCGCGGCGGAGTCGGCCTCATCGTCACCGGCGGCATCGCTCCCAACGACGAGGGCCGCCCCTACCCGGGCGGCGCCACGCTCACCACCGAGGCGGAGGCCGACCAGCACCGGACCGTCACGGAGGCCGTGCACCGCGAGGGCGGGCGCATCGCCCTTCAGATCCTGCACTTCGGCCGGTACGCGTACCACCCCGACCTCGTCGCCCCGAGCCCGCTCCAGGCGCCGATCAGCCCGCACGTGCCCCGCGAGATGACCGACGCCGACATCGAGCGCACGGTCGACGACTACGTCCGCACCGCCCGCCTCGCCCGCGAGGCGGGGTACGACGGCGTCGAGATCATGGGCTCCGAGGGCTACCTCGTCAACGAGTTCATCGCCGTGCGCACCAACCACCGCACCGACCGCTGGGGCGGCTCGTACGAGAACCGCATGCGCTTCCCCGTCGAGATCGTCCGCCGGGTGCGCGAGGCGGTCGGCGAGGACTTCGTCCTGATCTACCGGCTGTCCATGCTGGACCTGGTCCCCGGCGGCTCCACCCTCGACGAGGTGATCACCCTCGCCAAGGCCGTCGAGGCCGCCGGAGCCACCATCATCAACACCGGCATCGGCTGGCACGAGGCCCGCATCCCCACCATCGCCACCTCCGTGCCGCGCGGCGCGTACACCTGGGTCACCAAGCGCCTCATGGGCGAGGTGTCGGTGCCGCTGGTCACCACCAACCGCATCAACACGCCCGAAGTGGCCGAGCGGCTGCTCGCCGAGGGCACCGCCGACATGGTGTCGATGGCCCGCCCGATGCTCGCCGACCCCGACTTCGTCGCCAAGGCCGCGGCCGGCCGCCCCGAGGCGATCAACACCTGCATCGGCTGCAACCAGGCCTGCCTGGACCACACTTTCAGCGGCAGGATCACCTCCTGCCTGGTCAACCCGCGCGCCTGCCACGAGACCGAGCTGGTCCTCGCCCCGACCCGGCGGCGCAAGCGTCTCGCGGTCGTCGGCGCCGGACCGGCGGGTCTCGCCTGCGCGGTCAGCGCCGCCGAACGCGGCCACGAGGTCACCCTGTACGACGCCGGGAGCGAGATCGGCGGCCAGCTCAACGTCGCCCGCAGGGTCCCCGGCAAGCAGGAGTTCGACGAGACACTGCGCTACTTCCGTACGCAGCTGGCGGCGCACGGCGTCGACGTACGCCTGAACACCCGGGTCGAGGCGGACGATCTGGACGGCTACGACGAGGTCGTCGTCGCCACCGGCGTGACCCCCCGCACCCCCGACATCCCCGGCGTCGACCACCCGAGCGTCGTCGGCTACCTCGACGTCCTGCGCGACGCCGCCCCCGTCGGCGACCGGGTCGCGGTCCTCGGTGCGGGCGGCATCGGCTTCGACGTCGCCGAGTACCTCACCGACGGCGGCGACAAGGCGCACGAGGACCCGGAGACGTACTTCCGCCTCTGGGGCGTCGACACGGAATACCGGACCGCCGGAGGCCTCGCCGCCCCCGAGCGTCCCGCGCCGCCGCGCACCGTCCACCTGCTCCAGCGCAAGACCACCAAGGTCGGCGCGGGGCTCGGCAAGACCACCGGCTGGATTCACCGCACCGAGCTCAAGCACCGCGGCGTCACCATGGTCCCGGGCGTGCGCTACGACCGGATCGACGACGCCGGACTGCACGTCACCGTCGACGGCGAGCCGATGGTGCTGGAGGTCGACACGGTGGTCCTGTGCACGGGCCAGGAGCCCAGCCGCGGCCTGTACGAGGAGCTGCTCGAAGCCGGCCGCGACGTCCACCTCATCGGCGGCGCCGACGTGGCCGCGGAACTGGACGCCAAGCGCGCCATCAAGCAGGGCACCGAGCTCGCGGCGGCGCTGTAGGGGCTGCGTGGGCCGTCCCTAGGATGAGCCCATGTCACTCCCGCACGCGATCCTCACCGCCCTGGTCGAAAAGCCGTCGTCGGGGCTGGAGCTGACCCGCCGGTTCGACCGGTCGATCGGCTACTTCTGGTCGGCCACGCACCAGCAGATCTACCGCGAGCTGGGAAAACTGGAGGCCGACGGCCTGATCCGGGCCGTGCCGGGGCAGCAGCCGGCCCGCGGGCAGAAGAAGTCCTACGAGGTGCTGCCGGCGGGCCGGGACGAACTGGCCCGCTGGACCGCGACCCCGCAGGACCCCAAGCCCCTGCGGGACGCGATGCTGTTGCGGCTGCGGGCGGCGGCCGTGGTCGGCACCACCGGCATCGAGGCGGACCTGCGCCGCCATCTGGAGCTGCACGAGCGGCAGTTGGCGGAGTACGAGGAGATCGAGAAGCGGGACTTCCCGCCGGAGAGGGACAGCACCGAGGACCGGCTGCGGCACCTGGTCCTCCGTGCGGGCATCGACCTGGAGACCTTCTGGACCCAGTGGCTCAGGCACGCGCTGGCGCGAGTCGGCGAACTGCCGGGCCAGGGCGAGCGGCCCTGAGCGCGCCCCGGCTCAGAACCGGTACGGCTTCGACCGCCGGCGCAGGAACCAGGCCGCCGCGATGACCCCGCTGCCGACGAGCGCGCCGCCCGCCACCAGGGTGGCCGTGCCGTAGTCCTGGACGGCCCCGCCGAGACCGCCCAGCACGCCCCGTGACGCGGACGCGGAGGGCGAGGGCGACGGGGACGCGGACCGGCTGGGCGAGGGGGAGGGCGCCGCCGAGACGATGACGGTCTGGGAGCCGGCGGTGCTGTTGTTGGAGCACATGACGATGACGGTGTAGGTGCCCGGACTGATCCCCGACCAGCTGGCACCCTGCCCGGTACTGTTCCCGGTCAGCGCCACCTGGCGCCCCTGGGCGAAGTCCCCCTGACTGCCGGTGATCAGCGAGGCGGTGCCCCAGCTGCCGTTGAGCTGGGCGCAGGCGGTGGTGGTGACCGACACCGTGGTCCCGGTGGTGCTCACCGAGATCCCCGGGCCCGCGGTGGCGGGCCCGGCGGTCAGGGCGACGGGCAGCGCGGCGGCTGCCACGGTCAGGCCGGAGCGGAGAAGTGGCGAAGAGATGCGCATGTGGACTGCCCTCCGGCGGCACGGTCGGCGGTACGTCCCATGCGCCGCCGAGATCGGAAACGCCCGTGCTGCCTCACGGGAAGCCAACAGCGCGGCGTCCGCCCCCGCATGCGGAGCGCGACCGGGCAGGTGACGCGCTCCCCGCCCGGCGCACGGCCGCCCCTCGTCACCCGCCCGCCCCCGTCGTCACCTCCCGCTCCGCCGAGAAGCCGCCCCAGGTCCCGTCCGGCAGCCTGGCCCGCACCCGCACCCGGTGCGTGACGCCGGCCTCCCGCCCCGCGTAGAAGCTGTACTCGGCCCGGTCGCTCTGCGCCTCGTCGCCGTAGACGAGGGAAGTCGCCGGACGGCCGTCCAGGTGGACCTGGTACTCCGTCACCACCCCGTCCGTGCGGGGCGGGGTCCAGTCGAGGTCGATGTAGTAGGCCCCGTCGGCGTGACGGGAGGACGCGCGCAGGGCCGTGGGCGCGGTGGCGCGGCCGTCGTCGGAGCCCTCGGTGGTGAGCCGCACGACGGCCCCGGCGGGGGAGACGTTGTCGGCGGCGTCCCGGGCCCGGACCGTGAAGGAGTAGCGGGTGCCCGGACGCAGTCCCGTGACCACGGCCGCCGTCTGCCCGCCGCCGACGCTGTGCACCTTCGTCCCGCCCTGGTACACGTCGTACGACACCACCCCGCGGTCGTCGGTCGCGGCGGACCAGGTGAGCTGGACCGCCCGGCTGCCCACCGCCCGGCCGCGCGTGTCCCCCGGACGCGTCGGCGCCGAGGCGTCGGTGACCGCGGCGGGGGTGGTCGCCCGTACCTCCCGGCTGGGTGGCCCGAGCCGTCCGTCGGCATCGCGGGCCCGCACGGTGAAGGCGTAGGCCGTCGAGGGGGTCAGCCGGGTGACGTCCACCATGCGGTCGGCGGCGGGCACCTCCGCGGCCGTCGCGCCGCCGCGGTACACCTCGTACGCCTCGGCCCCGTCGACCGCGTTCCACATCACGTGCACCGTCGTCGCGCTGCCCGCCTCGGCGGTGACGCCCGTCGGCGCCCCGGGCAGCGGGCCGTTCTCCCCGCCGTCGTCGCCCGTGCCCCAGCCGCAGGAGGCGACCAGGGCGAGGGCTGCGCAGAGCAGGGCGCAGCGGCGCGGGAGGGGAGGGAAAGGAGCGCGGGAGGGGGCGGTGGGGGCGGGGACGTCTCGCACGGGCGCTGCCTCCGGGGCGACTTCGGACGGACTGGCTGGGGCGACAGGGCCGGCTCGGCCGGCGGCGGCATGGCGGCAATGGTCCGGACCAATATGGCGTGGGTGACGCGATCACATCAAGAGGGCGTGCACCGTCTGGCCCACAAAAGGTGGCGGTGCGAATGATTCGGGGACAGATGTGGCCGAGTGACCGTCCATGTCCCCCAGGAGAGGCCTCAACGTGCGTGTCCAGTCGCTGACACTGGTCGCGGCCAGCGCCGCCCTGCTCGCCCCCACGACGTTCCCCGACGCTCCGCCACCGTCCCGGCCCGGTCCCCAGGCCCCGTTCCGCTCCGGCCACCAGCCCCACGGCGGACCGGACCGCGCGGACCGGTCCGCCCTCCGGATGGGGCCGGTGCCGCCGTCGCGGGACGTGCCGGTTCCGGAGGCCGCCGTGCGCCCCGAGTACGAGGCCGCACCCGGAGCCGGCGCCCGGAGCGAGGGACCCGTCCGCGCCGCCGACCTGCTGGCCAAGGTGCGCGACTGCGACCCCGTCTCCGAGGGCCGCTACCGCAGCGACGCCGGAGCACCGGCCGACATCCCGGTCTGCGGCGCGCGGGGGGCCGTGTTCTGGAAGGCCGACCTGGACGTCGACTGCGACGGCCGGCCCGGCGACCACTGCAACAGCCGCACCGACCCGCATTTCACGCCCGCCACCGCCTACACCCAGTCGGACGGCCGCCCCCTGGACGCCGAACGCCTGCCGTACGTCGTGGTCCCGCAGCCCAGCGACATCTGGGACCACCGAGCGGACGACGTCCGGGGCGGATCGGTCGCGGCCGTCGTCCACGGTGACCGGGTGCGGTACGCCGTCGTCGGCGACGTCGGCCCGCGCGAGCTCATCGGTGAGGCCTCCTACGCCGCCGCCGAATCGCTCGGCATCCCCGCCGACCCGCACGCGGGCGGCACCGACTCCGGCGTGACGTACATCGTCTTCAAGGGCAGCGAGACCGATCCCATCGAGGACGAGGCCGCCGCCGAGAAGACGGGGCAGCGGCTCGCGCGGGAGTTCGTGGACGGCGGGTGAAGCGCGCGCGTGCCGGGGGCGGGGAGAGTGCCCGCCCCGCCCCCCGGCGCACGAGGCGTTCCGGTTCTCGGCCGTGCCGTCCGGTTCCGGATCAGGCCCTCCGGGTCCTGGTCACGCCTTCCGGTAGGAGTACGCTTCCGCGGCAGCCGCCTCGACGGCCGCCAGGCCGGCGCCCGTCGAGGCGGTGACGACCGCGGCCACCGCGCCCTCGACGAACGGAGCGTCCACCAGCCGGGTGTTCTCCGGAAGTTCGTCGCCCTCGGCGAGCAGCGCCTTCACCGTGAGCACCGCGCTGCCCAGGTCGGTGAGGACGGCGACCCCGGCGCCCCGGTCCACGGACGCGGCGGCCGCCGAGACCAGCTCGGAACTGGTGCCGAACTCCCCGGACGCCGTCCCGCCCGCCGGGGCGACGGGCACGGCGGCGCCGCCGCCCGACAGGGCCTTCGCCAGTTCCGCCACCGATGCGGCCACCTGGGCGCTGTGCGACACCAGTACGATCCCGACCAGCTTCCCGTCACTCACCGGCCGCCTCCTCCAGTGCGGCGAACAGCAGCGCGGCAGAGGCGGCGCCGGGGTCCTGGTGCCCGATGCTGCGCTCGCCCAGGTAGCTCGCCCTGCCCTTGCGGGCCTGCAGCGGAGTGGTCGCCTCGGCCCCCTCCTGCGCCGCCGCACGTGCCGCGGCGAACGAGTCGCCGAGGGCGTCCACGGCGGGCACCAGGGCATCGATCATGGTCTTGTCACCCGGCTGGGCGCCGCCGAGCGTCCGGACCGCGTCCACGCCCGTCCGCAACGCCTCGGCCAGCTGCGCCGGGCTGACCTCGGCGTCGTCCCCGAGCGCCTTGCCGCTGCGGCGCAGCAGCGTCCCGTACAGCGGACCCGAGGCGCCGCCGACCGTCGAGATCAGCTGCCGCCCGGCCAGAGTGAGGACCGCCCCGGGTGTGCCGGGTGCCTCCTTCTCCAGCGTGGCCGCCACAGCCGTGAATCCCCGCTGGAGGTTGCTGCCGTGGTCGGCGTCGCCGATGGGTGAGTCAAGGGCGGTGAGCCGTTCCGCCTCACGGTCGACCAGCGTGGCGGTCGCCGTCATCCAACGGCGGAAGAAGTCGGCGTCGAGCACAGGATCTCCTTGCCTGGTAGGTACGTTCCGGTTCCTTCCCCGTCCACCGTCACATGCCCCACCTCAGACCCGGCGTCCGCACCGGCGCGTCCCACAGTCCGAGCAGCTCCTCGTCGATCTCGCACAGGGTGACCGAGGCACCCGCCATGTCCAGCGAGGTGACGTAGTTGCCGACGAGGGTGCGGGCGACGGCGACACCGCGCTCGCCGAGCACCCGCTGCACCTCGGCGTTGAAGCCGTACAGCTCCAGCAGCGGCGTGGCGCCCATGCCGTTGACCAGAACCAGCACGGGGTTGCGCGGGCTGAGGTCGGCCAGCACCGCGTCGACGGCGGCCTCGGCGATCTCGCCCGAGGTCATCATCGGGCGCCGCTCCCGGCCCGGCTCCCCGTGGATGCCGATGCCCAGCTCCAGCTCACCGGCCGGCAGGTCGAAGGTGGGGCTGCCCTTGGCGGGCGTGGTGCAGGCACTGAGCGCGACGCCGAAGCTGCGGGAGCTGTCGTTCACCTGACGGGCGATCGCCTCCACCCGCTCCAGCGGCCGGCCCTCGTCCGCCGCGGCCCCGGCGATCTTCTCCACGAACAGCGTCGCCCCCGTGCCGCGCCGCCCGGCCGTGTACAGGCTGTCCGTCACCGCCACGTCGTCGTCGACCAGTACCTTGGCCACCTGGATGCCCTCGTCCTCGGCCAGTTCGGCGGCCATGTCGAAGTTGAGCACGTCACCGGTGTAGTTCTTGACGACGAACAGCACCCCGGCCCCGCTGTCCACCGCCGCCGCGGCCCGCACCATCTGGTCCGGCACCGGCGAGGTGAACACCTCACCCGGGCAGGCCGCCGAAAGCATCCCCGGCCCCACGAACCCCCCGTGCAGCGGCTCGTGCCCGGAGCCCCCGCCGGACACCAGGGCCACCTTCCCGGCGACGGGAGCGTCCCGCCGCACGATCACCCGGTTCTCGACGTCCACCGTCAAGTCGGGATGGGCGGCCGCCATACCGCGCAGCGCGTCCGCGACGACGGTCTCGGGAACGTTGATCAGCATCCTCATGGGTGCCTCCTAGGCGCGTGGCAGGCGGGTTGTCGGCCTGCGTTCTTGCTGTTCAGAGCGAGTATGGACAGTTCTTGATCTCGGCGGTCCACGGCGGTCGTGAGCTGATTGCGGCGGTACTGATACACCGGCGGGAGCCCCGCAGGGGCAGTATCGACCTTGCGACCGCGCAGGTCACGTGACGCGACGTCCGCAAGGGCGGGGGAATGTCGCTCTGGCAGGCACGGCCGGAACCCAGGCTCGGCCCTGCGCCGGGTCATGCCCAAGGGGCCGGTGCTCTCCTGCACCAGGGCCTGGGGCCGGCCTGCGGCCACGTGGAAGAGGCCGAGACGGCCGTTGCGAGGAGAGGCACGGAACGGCGAATGAGGGCATCTGCTGCATGGGCCGAGCCGGGCTGCAGGTGGCCGATGGAACGCCGGGCAGCTGCCCTCGACGGCGCAGCTGGGCCGTGCGCCCCTTCACGCCGCAGCCGTGTCCGGCCCCGTGACGCCCGAAGGGCGGCACCCTTCCGGGATGCCGCCCTTCGGCGTGTACGGTCGCGCCGGGGCGCGTTCGCGTCAGAGTCAGCCGACCGGCGTCCGCTCCTTCGGGGTGGCGTCCGCGTCCGACGCGCCCCAGCATTCCACCTCGCCGCGCAGGCCCGGCACCTGGTCCTTGCGGAAGACCGGGTCGAGGCCCTGGCGGCGCTGGGCCATGTAGTCGTCGAGGAGGCGGAAGGCGACCGCGCCGAGGGGGATGATCGCGATCAGGTTGACCAGGACCATCGCGCCCATCGTGACGTCCGCGAGGCTCCAGACCAGCGGCACGGAGCCGATCGCGCCGAGGACGGCGCAGGCGATGACCACCGCGCGGTACGAGCTCATCACGCCCTTGCTGCGGGTGATGAACTGGATGTTGGACTCGCCGTAGTAGTAGTTACCGATCATGGAGCTGAAGGCAACCATGAAGACCACCAGGGTCAGCAGGTGACCGGCCCAGTCGCCGAGCGCGCTGGTGAAGGCGGCCTGCGTGACGTCCGCGCCGCCGCGCTCACCGAGGGTCGGGTTGGCGGAGAGGATCACGAAGGCGGTCATGCTGCAGATGACCAGGGTGTCGAAGTAGACGCCGAGGGTCTGGACCAGACCCTGCTTGACCGGGTGCGTGGTCTCCGCGGCCGCGGCGGCGTTCGGGGCGGAACCCATGCCCGCCTCGTTGGAGAACATGCCGCGCCGCACGCCCTGCAGGATCGCCGTACCCACGGCGCCGCCGGCGACCTCGCGGAAGCCGAAAGCCCCGCCGACGATGTCGCCGAGCATGCCCGGCACGTTGCCGAGGTTGAGGAACACGATGACCAGGCCGACCAGCAGGTAGAGCCCGGCCATCACCGGGATGAGTGTCTTCGTGACGGCCGTCAGACGCTTCACGCCGAAGAGCACCGCGAGCGCGAGCAGCACGGCGAGCACCACACCGAGGACGGGGTTGAACCAGGAGGCGTCCGAGCCGAAGGAGCCCTTCGCGGCCACCGTGATGGTGTTGGACTGCACCGCGGTCAGCACGAACCCGAACGTCAGCGTGATCAGCACGGCGAAGACCACGCCGAGCCAGCGCATTCCGAGCGCCTTCTGCATGTAGTAGGCCGGGCCACCTCGGTACGTACCGGGCTCGGTGTCGCGCACCTTGTACAGCTGGGCCAGGACCGACTCGACGAACGCCGAGGCACCGCCGACCAGGGCCATCACCCACATCCAGAAGACGGCTCCGGGACCGCCCATGGTGATCGCGGTGGCCACGCCGGCGATGTTGCCGGTGCCGATCCGCGCGGCGGCGGAGATGGTGAAGGCCCCGAAGGGGCTGACGCCGGACTGCGGCTTGTCCTTGAAGACCCGGAACATCTCCGGGATCAGGCGGACCTGCACACCCTTGGAGCGCAGCGTGAACCAGACGCCGGCGACGGCGACCAGTGGAATCAGCAGGTATGTCCAGAAGGTGTCGTTGAGATCGACGACCCAGGTTTCCAACGTGCTCATGCGAGTGCTTCCCGGTTCCTCGTGAGTCGGGGAGTCGGCCCGGTTCCCGCATGCCCGTACAGGTCGTGTACGGAGCGGACGGCCGGGCCGGGTGGGTGCGGAGGTAAACACTCCGCAAACCCCAGGACTCTAGGCTGGCGTCGCCGTCCCTGCCTATGGTTCATGAAAGTGCTCTATCTCACATAAATGCGGCGCAGGTGAGAAGCCACCGGCCGAAGCCCGCAGTCGGCTCCCGACACGGCAGGCCTCGAATCAACGCGGGGCTCTCGGGCGGACGACCTCGACGAGCTAGCGGCGGGCCGGCCCGGCGCAGAGCGCGCGGGGGCCGTAGCGCTCGTGGAGCCAGGTGACGGCGGGGTGGTCCAGGCGTGGGCCGAGGACGCGTTCGAGGCTGGGGCGGAACCGGGTGAGCGGGCCGCGGATGCGGTTGGCCTCGCCGACAAGGTCGGACCGGGCTGCGAACGGTTGGTTCTCGCGGATGGTTCTCGCGGATTGCCGGATGCTCCCGGGGGTACGCGGGGCAGTCACTTCCCATCGCCATGGCCGCCGACCGCGAACAGACCGCCTTCGCCCACGTGTTCGCCGTCGACACCGCCACCGGCGTCGGCCGCCTGGCCGTACTCGGCGCCCTGCTGCTGATCACCGCCATGTCGGTGGTAACCGTCCGCGGACGCAAACGGGAGACCGAGTACTGGGTACTGCTCCTGCTCACCGGGGCCGGCACCCTCGCCCTCATCGGTGCCAACGACCTGCTGACCCTCTTCGCCGCCTTCGCCAAGGACGTGCGGGGCGCCGAAGCCGCCCTGAAGTACTACCTGACGGGCGTGCTGCTCGGCACCACCATGCTGGCCGGCACCGCACTCCTGTACGCGGCCGGACACGCCACGCTCTGCCGCGAACTGCGCACCACGCTGCCTTCCGCGACCCACGGACTCCTCGGCCTGGTCGGCACGCCGCCCACCGGGGTCTTCCCCGGCAAACCGGAGATCTTCAGCGCCGCCCTCGCCGTCGCCAACACCGTGGCGTCCCTCTTCTGCTACCTGCGCCGGCTCGCCCCCGTCTTCGTCACGCCCTGCCCCGCACCCGCCGGAACCCAGGCCGCACTCGGCCGCTGGGCCGCCGGCACCGCCTCCCTCGCCCTGGGCGTGGCCGGCGGAGCGGTCCTGCCCCTCACCACCGGCCTCCTCCTCCGCTGACGTCCGGTCCGTCTCCCGCGGCCGCGGAACCGTGAGCAGGGCACTTCTTCACCGGCGATACGCTCTGAATGTGTCTCAGCAACCCGTACCCGACGAGCGGCGCCCCACCAACGACGGACGCAGGGTCGCCGGTCGCAACCGGGCCGCTCTCGTCACCGCCGCGCGCGAGATCTACGCGGAGCACGGTCTCGGCGCGCCGTTGTCCGCGATCGCGCGTCGAGCCGGGGTGGGGCAGGGCGTCCTCTACCGGCACTTCCCCGACCGGACCGCCGTGGCCACCGCGGTCCTGGACGAGAACGTCCGTGAGATCGAGCGGGCGGCGACGGCACCGGACGCGGACATCGCCGGGGTCCTCGGTGTGCTGACCTGGCACCAGACCGAGTCGGCGGCCTTCATCAGCGTCCTGCACGCCGACGGTGCGGCCGGCCGCTCCGGCATCCCCGAGTACGCCGCCGATCTGTCCCGGCGGGTCGAGCGGGCCCTGCGGGCGCACTTGCCGGACGGCCACCGGCTGGCGGGGGCGCGGGACGATCTCATGATCGCCGTCGCCATGGTCTCGGGCGCCGTCACCGGCCCCACCCGCGAGCAGCGGGAACACCGGGCGCTGGCGGCCTGGCGGCTGCTCGGCGTCGAAGTCGGACCGGTGCGCCCCTTCGCCGGGTGAAGGGGCGCGGTCAGCCGCCGTTCGACTGACGCGTGCCCTCCGCCAGTGCGTCGAAGGTGTACAGGTACCCTCCGGCGGGCCCGCTGACGGTCATGTACGCCTTGGTCCCGCCGGGGGTGATGGCCACGTTGGTCGCCGATTCGAGGCCTTCGGCGGCGCGGGCGGGAACCTCGACGGTCGCCAGGCGCGCACCGTGCCGGTCGTACACCGCCATGGCGGGCCGGCCGTGCAGGGCCTGGTAGAGGTTGCCGTCCGCGTCCACCGCGATCGAGTCGGTCTGGGCGAGGCCGCCGTCCACCCTGATGGCCGTGTGCCGGGAGGAGACCCCGCCCTCGCCGTCGAGGAGAAGGTAGGACACGCGGTTCTGCGTGAGCTCGCTGACCCACAGACCGCGGTACTCCGAGTCGAACGAGATCCCGTTCGGCGCCGCCAGCCCGTCCGCCAGGACGGTGGCGTCCTTCCCCTCGCGGTCGATCCGCACCACGCGCCCCTCCGCCTCGCCCTCGGACATACCGCGCGAGTCGCTGACGTACAGGTTGCCGTCCTGGTCGAAGGCGATGTCGTCGGGGTTCATCGCCGCTGCGTCCACCTCGCCGGAGAAGAAGGTCCGCGGGTCGCCGCCGTCGGGGGCGATGCTGACGATCTCGCCGTGGGAGAAGTCGGTCAGGTAGAGACGCCCGTCGTGGGGACTGAACTGAGCCGAGGTGTACGCGCCGCGGTTGTCGGTGTGGACCTGGTGCGACGTCTTCGTCCCGACGTCGACGCTCAGCACCTTCGGTTCGCCGGCCGGCGCCGTGACGTCGACGACGATCAGGTTGCCGTCCCCGTCAAACGTGGGGCCTTCGAGCAGGGTCATGCCCGTCTCGGGGTGCACCTGAGTCAGCCGCATCACCTTCTGGGCGCGGACGGTCCGGTCCACACCGTCGGCGGCCGCCTCCCCGGGGCCGCCGCGGCCGGTGTCCGTACCGCACCCGGTGAGGGCCAGCAGGCCGAGGGCGGCGAGCCCGGTGAGGGATCGGAGCGGGAGTCGTCGCATGGGGTCACTCTTCCTGTCCGAAGGTTCGCGGAAGCTGTCTCAACCGCAACCGGACAGCGTTGTCCGGTTGTTGTTACGGTAGTGCATGCCTGCTCAAGTCCGTTGACCGCGTGAGCTTTTGCCGGACCGGAGCGGCTTCCTGGCAGCGAACCGGAAGAATCGAGGCCCCCCACATGACGAACCCGCATGCTCCTTCCCCCGAAGCACTGGCCGAGCTGAGGCGCCGCTATCGCCTGGAGAGGGAGCGGCGCGTGCGCCCCGACGGCACTCGGCAGTACCTCGCCGCCGACGCCGGGTTCGGCCACTACGCCGACGATCCGTACGCGGCGGAAGCGGGGGAGCGCGAGCCACTGCGGGACCGGGTGGACGTCGCGGTCGTCGGCGGCGGGTTCGGCGGCATCCTGGCGGGCGCGCGGTTGCGGCAGCAGGGCATCGGGCGGGTCCGTGTCCTGGAGAGGGGCGGCGACTTCGGCGGGACCTGGTACTGGAACCGGTACCCGGGCATCCACTGCGACATCGAGTCGCACGTGTATCTGCCGATGCTCGACGAGACCGGTTACGTCCCGGAGTGGAAGTACTCGCCCGGCGAGGAGATCCGCCGCCACGCGGTGCGGATCGCGGAGAAGTCCGACCTCTGCGCGGACGCGCTGTTCTCCACCTCGGTCACGTCCCTGACCTGGGACGAGGCCTCGCGGGCGTGGATCGTCACGACCGACCGGGGCGACGAGTTCCGGGCCACGTACGTCATCACGGCGACCGGTACCCTCTCCGAGCTCAAGCTCCCCGGGATCCCCGGCATCGAGAAGTTCGAGGGCCACACCTTCCACACCTCGCGCTGGGACTACGCCTACACCGGTGGCACCCCGGACGGCGGCCTCACCGGCCTCGCGGACAAGCGGGTGGGCGTCGTCGGCACCGGCGCCACCGGCGTCCAGGTCATCCCGAAGCTGGCCGAGGACGCGGGACACGTCTACGTGTTCCAGCGCACCCCCTCCGCCGTGGACGTGCGCGCCAACCGCCGTACCACCGCGCGGGACGTGGGTGCCGACCGCGACGGCTGGGCGCGCGAGCGCCGCGACAACTTCCTGCGCATCGTGTCCGGCGAGTTCGCCGAAGAGGACCTCGTGGCAGACCGGTGGACCTCGTCGGCCGGTCTGCTCGAGAAGCTCCTGCCGAGCTTCCGCCGCCCCGCGGACCGGCAGGCGTTCGAAGCGGCCTACGAGGTCGCGGACGCCGCGAAGATGAACGAGGTCCGCGCCCGCGTCGACCGGATCGTCGCCGACGCGGACACGGCCGCGAAGCTGAAGCCCTGGTACCGGTACGCCTGCAAGCGCCCCACGTTCTCCGACACCTACTTGCAGACGTTCAACCGCGGCAACGTCACCCTCGTCGACACCGCGGACACGCACGGCATCGAGCGGATGACCGAACGCGGCGTCGTCGTCGGGGACACCGAGTACGAACTCGACTGCCTGGTCTTCGCCACCGGGTTCTCCGTCGGGGTCTCCGGCGTCCACTCCGGGAAGCTGTCCGTCCGCGGCCGGGACGGCGTCGATCTGCTGGACGCGTTGCGGCGGCGGGGCCCGCGCTCCCTGCACGGCTTCACCAGCAACGGCTTTCCGAACCTGATCCAGTTGGGAGCCGTGCAGAGCGCCAGCAGCGTCAACTTCACGCACGTACTCGACGAGCACGCCGTGCACGCGGCGGCACTCGTCGCGGCCGCCGAGGCCGAGGGTGCCGTCATCGAGCCGTCCCGTGCGGCCGAGGACGCCTGGCTCGCGGTCCTGGCCGAGGGCGCGCCCGACCACGAGTGGTTCCACGCCGAGTGCACCCCCGGCTACTACAACGGCGAGGGGCGTGGCCGGCCGAACGGGCCGAACGCCTATCCGCACGGCGCGGTCGCCTTCCACGACCTCCTGAAGCGCTGGCGCGAGGAGTCCATGGACGAGGTCCTCAGGGCCGGACAGGCTTCCTGAACCTGCGGGCAGGGCCGGTTCAGACGGCGGACCAGCCGTCGTCGACGGGGAGGATCGCGCCGTTGATGTTGCTCGCGGCCTCCGAGGCGAGGAAGAGGATCGCGGCGGCCTGCTCCTCCGGCTGCGACATGCGGCCGAGGTTGACGAAGTGCGGGCCTATCGCCGCCGGCCCGTGCGCCGTGCGGTCGGCCTCCACCGCGATGGCGGTGGCGGTGCCGCCGGGGCAGACGGCGTTGGCGCGGATGCCGTTCTTGCGGTACATCACCGCCAGCGACTTCGTCAGCCCCACCACGCCGTGCTTGGAGGCGGTGTAGGAGGCGCCTGCGGCGCTGCCGCGCAGGGCGGCCTCGGAGGCGGTGTTCACGATGGCGCCGCGGCCCGCGGCGAGCATGTGCGGCAGCACGGCGCGGGCGAGCATGAACGGCGCGGTCAGGTTGACCCGGATGACCCGGTTCCACTCGGCGTCGCTCACGTCGGCCAGTGCCGACATGCTGTCCATGATCCCGGCGTTGTTCACCAGCACGTCCACGCCGCCGAACCGCTCCACCGCCGTCCCCGTCACCCGGTCCACGACGGCCTGTTCGCTCAGGTCGCCCGTGACGGCCACCGCGGTGCCGCCCGCCCGGCCGATCTCCTCGACGACCGCGCCGGCCCGGTCGGCGTCGAGGTCCGCCGCCACGACGCGGTCGCCCTGCGCGGCGAAGGCGAGCGCGGCCGCGCGCCCGATGCCCGATCCCGCTCCGGTGACGATCACACCGCGTCCGTTCAGATCGCCGGTCATGAAGTGCTCCATCCAAGAAGTGCCGTCGCGGTGGACTCGTGTCGCACCGCGCCGGCACCCTACCTCTTTGTGTCTCTGAGTGACATAAAGTCGGAACGCGGGCAACAGGGGGTGGGGGAGGATGCCCATGGCATTGATCACCGGCGCCGGAGGGGCAGATGACCGCAGCTCGTGGACGGACGGGGCGGCCACCCCTGACCGAGGAGCGCAAGGCCGCCGTCAGGCTGGAGATCGCCCGGGCCGCGGTCGACCTGTTCGTCGCCCAGGGCGTCGCCGCGACGACGGGGGAGCAGATCGGGCAGGCCGTCGGGGTCTCGGCGCGCACGGTGTGGCGCTACTTCCCGACCAAGGAGAGCTGCGTGCGGCCGCTGTTCTCGACCGGCATCGACACGATCGCCGCCGCGCTGCGGCAGTGGCGCCCCGGCCGCCCCCTCGACGAGGCCTTCGACCACGTGTGGGCCCGCGACGCGGCCCTGCCCGGCCCGGACGTGGGGGCCCTGCTGCGGCTGACCCGGAGCGAGCCGGGCCTGCGGGCGGTCTGGCTGCAGACCCACGACGAGGCGGAACCCGCCTTCGCGCGCGCCCTCGCCGAGCGCGCCGGGCTGCCCGCCGACGACGTACGGCCCGCCATCTGGGCCGCCATGCTCAACGCCGCGCTCCGTGCGGCAGTCGAACACCACGCCTACCGGACGACCGAGCCGGGCACCGATCCCGCGACCGCCCGGGCCGGTCTCGCGGCGACCCTGCGCACCGCCCTGGCCGTGACGGCGGCCGGACTCACCTGAGCGCCGTGGTGCCGGTGAGCGTGGGAGCGGCCGTCAGCGACTGGCGGGGGGCGGCGACGCCGTGAGGGGGCGACGGGCCGGCAGCAGGCGGGCGGCGTCCCGGGCGACGCCGAGGAGCGTCCCCTCCTCGTGAGGGCGGGCCACGATCTGGAGGCCGACGGGCGCCCCTTGCGGGGTGAACCCGGCCGGCAGACTGAGCGCCGGATGCCCGCTGATGTTGAAAGCCCAGGTCAGGGCAACGCTCATCCGATCGCCAGGGCCGTCATGGCCGTGCGGCGGATGCGGGGTGGTGGGCGTGAGGATGAGGTCGGCGTCTTCGAAGCACCGGCGGAGCAGACGGTCGTTGGCGGCGGCGCCATGCGCGTCGGTACGGTCGCACGCCCCCGCGCGGAGCGAGGTCCACGCATCGGCGGGATCGACCAGCAGGGGGCCGGCGGAGCCCGTCAGCGTGATCAGCCGGTCGCGGGCCAGTCGCAGGGCCGCCCGACGGGCGACGGCGGTGACCGCGGGGTCGCTGTCCGCGTGGCCCAGGTCGGCCGACCAGACCGCGGCGAGCGGGTGCGCCGGACGCCCGGCCGGCTCCGGTTCCCCGTCGACCGCTCGGAGGTAGGCGAGGGCGTCCGCCGGATCGCGGACGAGTACGCCCGGTGAGTTGAGGCCCGCCCGGTCGCGGGAGGGCAGTCGGCCGTTGGTGGGTTTGAACCCGATGACACCGCACCAGGCGGCGGGTATGCGCACCGATCCGGCGCCGTCGGATCCGCTCGCGAGAGGAACGAGGCCGGCGGCGACCGCGGCCGCCGAGCCCGCCGACGAGCCGCCGGGCGACCACGCCGCGTGGAACGGGTTGAGGGTGGGGCCCCGCCCGGTGTGCCCGTAGGTCTGCCAGCCCCGGCCGGTGCGCGGAACCGAAGTGGCGCCGACCGGTACGCAACCGGCCGCCGCCAGCCTGGCGTTCTGCCAGGAGCCGGGGCCCTCGCCCGCCTTGACGCCGATCGGCACGCCCGCGAGCGGCAGGCGGTCACCGCGGGCGAGCCGCGCATCGACGTCGTGGGCCCGGCCGAGGGCTTGCTCGCGCCATACCTCGGTGAACGCCCGGACACCGTCGTCGCGTTCCTCGATGGCGGCCAGGGCCGCCGTGACGACGTCGACGGCCGTCACGTCGCCGCGTCGTACCAGCCCGGCGATCTCCACGGCGGACAGGGTCGAGTACCTTCCCGTGCTCATCATCAGTGCGTGACCTCCATGGCCGGGAGTCTTGCGGTCCCGTGAGCCGGCGTACAGCGGATATCGGTTGGGCGCGTGTCACACGGGCTGCCAGACCTCGGCCAGCGCCGACGTGGTCAGCACGTCTTCGGGGTGCCCCTGTCCGGCCAGGCGGCCGTCGCGGAGCAGGAGGCACGCGTCGGCCGAGCGCGCGGCCCGCAGGTCGTGGGTGGCCTGGACGACGGTCACGCCGTCGGCGACCAGCTCCGACAGCAGCGTCGCGATGCGTTCCCTGGCCTCGGGGTCGAGGCCCGTCGTCGGTTCGTCCAGCAGCAGGAGGTCCGACTCCTGGGCCAGCCCCTGGGCGACGAGGACGCGTTGGCGCTGACCGCCCGAGAGTTCCCCGAGTTGGCGCCCGGCGAGGTCGGCGACGTGCAGCCGGGCGAGGGCCGAGTCCACGCTCGCGCGGTCCTCGCGCGTCAGCCGGCGCCACGGGCCGCGCTCGCCCCAGCGTCCCATCTCGACGGTCTGCCGGACGGTCAGCGGCAGGGAGTCCGCGACGGCACCGCGCTGCGGCACGAAGGCCGGCGGCCGGTCGCCGTCATGGTGCACGTCTCCCGCTGTCGGCCGGATCACACCGGCCAGGACGCCGAGCAGCGTCGACTTCCCGCTGCCGTTCGGACCGACGAGGGCCGTGGTGGCCAACGCCGGTATCCCGGCCGTCATGTGGTGGAGCACCGGACGGCCCGGATAGCCGGCGCTGAGCCGACTGAAGCGCACGCGTGTGGTCCGCCGGGTGGCAGCGGCCGGCGACTGGGACGGTTTGGTGAACATGATTTTCATTGTAGTGTCCTCGCATGGAGTGGTTGACGGCCCCGTTCGAAGTGACGTTCGTCCAGCGCGCCCTGTGGGGCGGCATCCTCGTGTCCGCGATCTGCGCACCGGCCGGTACCTGGGTGGTGCTCAGGGGGATGGCCTTCCTCGGGGACGCCATGTCCCACGGGTTGCTGCCCGGGGTCGCGCTGGCCGTGCTGTTCGGCGGCAATCCGCTGGTGGGCGCGGTGGCGAGCGCGGCCGTCATGACGGTGGGCGTCACCGCGCTCGGGCGCACGCCGAGGCTGTCCCAGGACACCGGCATCGGGCTGCTGTTCGTGGGCATGCTGTCGCTGGGCGTGATCATCGTCTCGCGCTCGCAGTCCTTCGCAGTGGATCTGACCGGCTTCCTCTTCGGTGACGTCCTCGCCGTCCGGGGACAGGACCTGCTTCTGCTGGGCGTCGCGCTGCTGGTGACCCTGGCCGTCTCGGTGCTCGGCCACCGCGCCTTCCTCGCCCTCGCCTTCGACCCGCGCAAGGCCCGCACCCTCGGCCTGCGTCCCCGTCTCGCGCACGCGGTGCTGCTCGGCCTGCTGGGCGTGGCGATCGTCGCCTCGTTCCACATCGTCGGGACCCTGCTCGTCCTGGGGCTGCTCATCGCCCCGCCGGCGGCGGCCCTGCCCTGGGCGCGCGGCGTCCGCGGCGTCATGGCCCTGGCCGCGCTCCTCGGCACCGTCGCCACCTTCGGCGGCCTGCTCCTGTCCTGGCACCTGGGCACCGCCGCAGGCGCGACCGTCTCGGCGCTCGCGGTGAGCCTCTTCTTCCTCTCCCACGTCGCGTCCGGCCTCCGCCACCGCCGCGCGCGACCCGCAGCCGCCCCCGCTCCGGCACCAGTCGACTGAAGGAAAGACAGACGCGATGGCCCTGACCGTCCCGAAGAACTCAACCACGCGGGCATCGACCGCACTCGTCCTCACCGCACTCCTCGCCGCGGGCTGCGCCCAGGGAGCCGACGACACGTCCACCCCGGCCGGGAGCTCACCGACCGCCACCCCGCACGGATACGTCGAGGGAGCGAAGGAGTCCGCCGAGCAGCAGTCCCGTCTGCTGCTCGGCGACCCCGGCGGCGACACCCGGGTCCTCGACCTCATCACCGGCAAGGTGCACAGGACGGCGGACGTGGCGGGCGCGACCCGGCTGGCCTCCGACGGCCGCTTCGGCTACTTCGACACCGCCCGCGGTACGCACGTTGTCGACACCGGCGCCTGGACGGTCGACCACGGCGACCACGTGCACTACTACCGGGCGGCGATACGCGACGTGGGCGACCTGCCCGTGGGCCCGGACGCCGAGGTCCGCAGCGACGCCACCGTGACCGCGGTGACCGACCGGGACGGCCGGACCGGACTGTACGACCGGAAGGAGCTGGAGCACGGCGAGGTCCCGGCCGCCCGGATCCTCGACGGGGTGCACTCGGGCGCCGTGGTGCCCTACGAGGAGCACCTGCTCGCGCTCACCGGCGACGGCCGCTCCACGAAGCTCACCGTGTACGACCGGGAGGGCGAGCGCGTCGCCGCGCCGGACGCGGAGTGCGAGGAACCCCGCGGCGACGCGGTCACCCGGCGCGGACTCGTCCTCGGATGTGCCGACGGCGCCCTGCTCGTCGGCGCGGGCGACGGCGCCTTCACCGCGGAGAGGATCCCCTACGGCGAGGACGTGCCCGCGAAGGAACGGGCCGCAGCCTTCCGGCACCGGGCCGGCAGCGACACCCTCACGGCGCCGGCCGGTGACCGTGCCGTATGGGTCCTGGACGTCACCGACCGCACCTGGAAGCGGGTGGAGACCGGGCCGGTCGTCGCCGCCAACACGGCGGGGGAGGGCTCCGCGCTGCTCGTCCTGGAGACCGACGGCGCGCTGCACGGGTACGACATCGTGACGGGCAGGGAGACCTCTTCCACCGAGCCGCTCCTGACCACGCCCGCGAAGACCGGCGCCGACGCCGGCGGACCCGTCATCGAGGTGGACCGCAGCCGCGCCTACGTCAACGACCCCGCGGGCAAGCGGGTGTACGAGGTCGACTACAACGACGGCCTGCGCATCGCCCGCACCTTCGAGCTGGACTTCGAGCCCCGCCTGATGACGGAGACCGGCCGATGAGGGGCACGAAGCGCGCGCGGGTGGGCATCGCCCGGCTGCGGAGCCTGCTGGTGGGCCTGCTCGCCCTGACCACGGCGGTGGCCGCCACGGCGTGCGCCACCACCGACGACAGGGCCCGCATCGTCGTGACCACCAACATCCTCGGTGACGTCACCCGGCAGATCGTCGGCGACGAGGCCGAGGTCACCGTCCTGATGAAACCGAACGCGGACCCGCACTCGTTCGGCCTGTCGGCGGTACAGGCCGCCGAACTGGAGGGCGCCGATCTGGTGGTCTTCAACGGCCTCGGCCTGGAGGAGAACGTACTGCGGCACGTGGGCGCCGCCCGCGAGGCCGGCGTGGCCACCTTCGAGGTCGGCGCCGCCGTCGACCCGCTCACCTTCCACGCGAGCGACGACGGCGGCCCCGCCGACGGGGCCGGACAGCCGGACCCGCACTTCTGGACCGACCCCGACCGGATGCGCAAGGCGGCCGGCCTCATGGCCGACCAGGTGGTCGAGCACGTCGACGGCGTGGACGAGACGGCGATACGTGCCAACGCCGCCCGCTACGACGCGCGGCTCGCGGAGCTGTCCACCTGGATGGCGGACTCCTTCGACCGCATCCCCGACGACGAGCGGGCCCTGGTCACCAACCACCACGTCTTCGGCTACCTCGCCGAACGCTTCGGCTTCCGCGTCATCGGCGCCGTGATCCCCAGCGGCACGACGCTGGCCTCGCCCAGCTCCTCCGACCTGCGCTCGCTCACCCGGGCCATGGAACGGGCCGGGGTGCGCACGGTGTTCGCCGACTCCTCCCGGCCCAAGCGGCTCGCCGAGGTGCTGCGCGGGGAACTGGACGGCGACGTACGGGTCGTCGAGCTGTACTCGGAGTCGCTGACCGCGAAGGGCGAGGGCGCCGACACCTACCTGCGGATGATGCGCGCCAACACCACCGCCGTGACCGACGGTCTGACCGCCTCCCCGGCCGGCGGCTGACTCGGCCTGCCTTCCCCCTCCCACCAGTTTCCGGCCGACCGGCCGGCCCTCCCGCATCACACGCCGCCTCCAGGGCGGCCCGGAAAGGAACACACCGGTGAACAAGTCGATACGCAACAGAACCCGCACGGGGGCGGCCCTCGCCCTGGCGGTGTCCGCGGTGCTGACCGCCTGCGGCAGCGGCGACGGCTCCTCGTCCTCCTCGTCCGACGCGAAGGCCGAGGACACCGCGAGCGCCGCGCCCGCCGCCACGGTCACAAACCCGCTGGTGGCCACCTTCGACGGCGGCCTCTACATCCTGGACGGCGAGAGCCTGAAGCTGGCCCGGACCATCGAGCTGCCCGGGTTCAACCGGGTCAACCCCGCCGGGGACGACGACCACGTCATCGTCTCCACCGACAGCGGCTTCCGCGTCCTGGACGCGGCGGACCAGACCCTGACCGGCATCGAGTACCCGGGCGCCAAGCCCGGCCACGTCGTACGCCACGCCGGGAAGACGGTCCTCTTCACCGACGGCACCGGCCAGGTCAACGTCTTCGACCCCGCCGACCTGGGCACCGGCGAGAAACCGCGGGGCCGCACCTACACCTCGGCCGAGGCCCACCACGGTGTCGCCATCGAACTGGCGAACGGCGAGCTCCTCACCACGATCGGAGACGAGGAGAAGCGCACCGGAGCCCTCGTCCTGGACGAGAAGGGCGAGGAGGTCGCCCGCAACGAGGACTGCCCCGGCGTGCACGGCGAGGCGGCGGCCGAGGGCGAGGCGATCGCCGTCGGCTGCGAGGACGGAGTACTGCTCTACAAGGACGGCCGGTTCACCAAGGTGGACGCCCCCGACGCCTACGGCCGGATCGGCAACCAGGCCGGCAGCGACGCCTCGCCCGTCCTGCTGGGCGACTACAAGACCGACCCGGACGCGGAGCTGGAGCGGCCCACGCGGGTGTCGCTGATCGACACGGAGAAGGCGGAGCTGCGCCTGGTCGACCTCGGCACCAGCTACTCGTTCCGGTCGCTGGCCCGCGGACCGCACGGCGAGGCACTCGTCCTCGGCACCGACGGCGCGATCCACGTCATCGACCCGGTCAGCGGCAAGGTCACCGAGAAGATCCCCGCCGTGGGCACGTGGCAGGAGCCGCTGGACTGGCAGCAGCCGAGGCCCACACTCTTCGTCCGCGACCACACCGCCTACGTGTCCGAGCCGAGCACGAGGGGTCTGCACGCCATCGACCTGGAGTCGGGCGAGAAGGTCAGGTCAGTGACGCTCCCGAAGGGCACCAACGAGCTGTCGGGCGTCGTCGCCGGGCACTGATCCCGCACTCCCGCGCGGTCACGAGCGCGGCGGGCCGTCCGGTCTCCGGGCGACCCGCCCCCGTGCGTAGGGCACACTCGGATGGAGGGGGGCCGTCCCTGCGGATCACTGCGAGGCCCGCATGCTCGATGTGCCGTTCTGGCTCTGGACCGTCTTCGCCGCGACCGTGGTCGTGTCGCTCGTCGTCGACCTGCTGGCCCATCGCAGCGCCCATGTCATCGGGTTCAAGGAGGCGGCCGCCTGGAGCGGACTGTGGGTGGGACTCGCCCTCGTCTTCGGCGCGGTCGTCTTCCTGGTACTCGGCGGGACGGCGGGAACCGAGTACACCACCGCGTGGCTCCTGGAGAAGAGCCTCTCCGTCGACAACCTCTTCGTCTTCGCCCTGATCTTCGCCTATTTCAAGGTGCCCCGCGAATACCAGCACCGGGTCCTGTTCTTCGGGGTCATCGGCGCCCTGGTGTTCCGCGGTCTCTTCCTGGCCGCGGGTGTGGCCGTGGTCAGCCGGTTCACCGCCGTCCTGTTCGTTTTCGCGGCCATTCTCTTCTACAGCGTGTACAAGATCCTCAAGGGCGAGGAGGAGAGCTTCGACCCGGGGCGGAGCTTCGCCGTCCGCCTGCTGCGCAAGTTCGTCCCCGTGCGGGACGAGTACGCGGGGCAGAGATTCTTCGTCAAGGAGGCGGGCAAGCGGGTGGCGACGCCCCTGCTGGCCGTCGTCGCCGCGATCGAGGCGGCCGACCTGATCTTCGCCGTGGACAGCGTGCCGGCCGTGCTCGCGGTCAGCGACGAGACCTTCATCGTCTACACCAGCAACGCGTTCGCCATCCTCGGCCTCAGGGCCCTGTACTTCATGCTGTCGGGCCTGCTGGACCGCTTCCACTACCTGAGCACGGGTCTGGCCGTCATCCTCGGCTTCATCGGCGTCAAGCTCATTCTCCAGGCGAGCCATAAGATGATCAGCAAGTCCATCCCCGAGATCCCCTCCACGCTGAGCCTGGCCGTGATCGTCGTGGTCCTGACGGTGTCGGTGATCATGAGTTTGCGGCGCCCCCAGAAGGCCCCGTAGTCCCGTGACGGCCGCGTCGGCGCCCCACTGTCCCTCTCGCACATTTGAACGTAAAGTGGGGGCAAAGGCTTTTCAAAGCTCTCGCTGGTGTTGGTGAGAAATCATGACCAGTCGCATGCAGAAGACGAAGACCCAGGGCACGAAAACGCAGCACACCGATTCGCCGCGCGAGGACGTCTGCCCCCGTTGTGGCCACCACGTGCCCCCGGAGGTCTCGCGCCACAAGACCCTCGGCATCTACGTCCCGGTATGGCACCGGGGCACCTGCCTGAATCCCGACTGCGACGCGTCCGGCCAGGAGCGGCGCCCGTAGCCCGGGGCCGCCGGCTCAGCCGACGGCGGGACCGGTGAGGGCCCGGCCCTCGCGGTCGTAGGGCCAGACGTTGGTCCGGCAGCCGTGCAGCCCCTTGATCTGCTGCATCATCACCGGGGCGGGACGCCCCGCCCCGGGGCAGCCCTCGTGGCCGTGGCCGAGGAAGTGCCCGACCTCGTGGTTGATGATCAGCGCGCGGTAGGACGTCACGTCGTCGGCGTAGTACCGCGTCGCCAGCAGCCACCGCTTGAGGTTGACCATGACGTCCTGACCGACGTTGCAGTTGACCTCGCCGCCGGTGTCCAGACCGTACTGGCCGCATATGTCGTCCACGGTCCCCGGCGTGGCCAGCCGCACCCGGAAGTCGGACGTGCCGCCGGACACGCGCCGGAATCCGGTCCGCCCGTCGGCCGTCCAGCCACGCTCGTCGGCGAGGATCCGCTCCACCTCGGCCGCCACCTCCGGCGCCGCGATCCCGATGCCGTCCTCGACCTGCACGACGTAGGTGAGCGTGTGTCCGCTCCCGCCGACCCGGTCACCGCCGCCCTGGGCGGTGACGAACGTCCCGGGGCCCGACGAGGGGATGGAGTCGGCACCCATGGAGTCCTCCCCCTTCGCCTCTTCCCCCGTCTCGGCGGCCTCGCGTGCGGACGGCGCGCCGGAGACCGGCGCGGACGGACCGGCCGCGTCAGCGCGGCCGTCGAAGGACACGGACCGTTCCTCGAGGACCAGGCCACCGGCGAGCAGCAGCACGACACCGGCCACGAGCCCCGCCCACAGGAGCGGCGGCCCGCCGCCCCGCCTGCGACGGGCCCGGGATCCGTGGCGGCGGGACGCGCCGGAGGGCGAAGCGGGGTTCGATCGGTGCACGTTCATGCTCACGAAGCGTGCCCGGTCCGTGTGATCGCCCATGGACGGCTTTTGGACCGCTGTGTAACAGCCGCGACCCGCACACGGGCGTTCGCACGTTCATCCGCATACTGAGACCCATGCCACGGGTCCTGATCATCGAAGACGACCGCGCCGTCCGCGACGGCGTGCGCCTGGCCCTGCGCCGCCAGGGACACGAGGTCGCCGCCGCGGCGACGGGCGAGGAGGGGCTGGAGCAGCTCCGGTCGTTCCGGCCCGACGCCGTCGTCCTCGACCTGATGCTGCCCGGCATGCCCGGTCTGGAGGTGTGCCGCCGCATACGCGCGCACGACCAGGTGCCGATCATCATGGCCACCGCCCGCGGCGACGACACGGACATCGTGGTCGGACTGGAGTCCGGGGCCGACGACTACGTGGTCAAGCCGGTCCGCGCCCGCGTCCTGGACGCACGCATCCGCGCGGTGCTGCGCCGGGTGGGCGGCGCCGCGGACGACCACGGCACCGCCCGCGTCGAACACCACGGCGACCTGGTCATCGACCGGGCCGGCCTCACCGTCACCCACCAGGGAAGGCCGGTCGCCCTCGGCCCCTCCGAACTCCGGCTGCTGCTGACCCTGTCCGCCTCCGCGGGGCAGGTCTTCAGCCGCCAGCAGCTCCTGGAGGCCGTATGGGAGCACAGCTACCACGGTGACGCGAGACTGGTGGACGCCTGCGTCAAGCGCCTGCGGTCCAAGATCGGCGAACCCGCCGGCAGCCCCCGCTACGTCCACACCGTGCGCGGCTTCGGCTACCGCTTCGGGGTCCGATGAGAGTGCCGCGCGTGCCGCGCGCGCTGAACGGGCTGCGCGTGCGGCTGGTCGTGGCCTTCACCCTCGTAGCCGTCGTCGCCACGGTGACCACCGGCGCCCTGACCTTCCGCGAGGCGCGCACCGGGGTCCTGCAGCAGAGCCAGGACACGGTGATCGAGGACTTCCGGCACCGCGTCAACACCCTGGTCCCCAACTACCGCTTCCCGCCCGACGAGTCCGACCTCCAGGCGTTCGCCGCCGACGTGTCGCGCGGCGGCCGGTCCCAGAACTGGCGGGTGCTGGTCGCCTACCGGCAGGCGAGCGCGACCTCCGCCCCCGGCGACGCGTTCCGCGAACTGTCGCCGGAGATGCGCGAGTCCGTGCGCACCCGCCGGGCCACGGTGTTCCAACGCGTGACGCGGGACGGCCACCCGGCACTGGTCGTGGGGATGCCCGTCACCTTCGCCGGCCAGTACAGCACCGAACTGCCCGCCTCGGGGCTCGAGGTCTACCTCACCGTGCCGCAGCGCGACGAACAGGGCTACGTCGACGCGCTGGTCTCCGCCATCGAGCGCGCCACCGTGCCCGCCCTGGCCCTGGCCGTCCTGATCGCGCTCCTGGCCGCGCGGGGTGTACTGCGCCCCGTGCGGGCCCTGCGGCGGGCCACCCGCAGCATCGCCGAGGGCCGGCTCGACACCCGGCTCGCGGTCCAGGGCTCCGACGAACTCGCCGACCTGTCCCGCACCTTCAACGAGACGGCCGCCGCGCTGGAGGGGTCGGTGGCGGAACTGCGGCGCATGGAGGCCGGCGCGCGCCGCTTCGCCGCGGACGTCTCCCACGAGCTGCGCACCCCGCTGGCGGCGATGTCGGCGGTCACGGACGTACTGGACGAGGACGCGTCCGGCCTGGACGAGGACACCGCGACGGCCGTGCGCCTCATCAGCGAGGAGACCACGAAGCTGGCCGGCCTGGTGGACGACCTGATGGAGATCTCCCGGTTCGACGCGGGCGCCGCCGCCCTGCACCTGGACGACATCGACCTCGCCGAGTCCGTACGGCGCACGCTCGCCACCCGCGGCTGGCCGGACACCGTACGGAGCAGCCTGCCCGGGCCGGGCGGGCTGCGCGGCCGGGTCGACCCGCGCCGCCTCGACGTGATCGTCGCCAACCTCGTCGCCAACGCGCTGCGCCACGGTGCCCCGCCCGTCCGCCTGCGCCTGCGCGAGGAGCACGACCCCCGGGCGGGCAGGCAGGCGGTCATCGAGGTCCACGACGGCGGGGACGGCATCCCCGGCGACGTCCTGCCGCAGGTCTTCGACCGCTTCTACAAGTCGGACAGCGCCCGCACCCGGAGCGAGGGCAGCGGCCTCGGGCTGGCCATCACCACGGAGAACGTACGCCTGCACGGCGGAACCGTCCGCGCGGCCAACCACCCCGACGGCGGCGCCGTCTTCACGGTCGTCCTCCCGCTGCGACCGGAGGGCGCCGGGGACCGTACGACGCACACGGACGAGGAGGACCGGCCATGAACCCGCGACGCAGGATCTCCCTCACCCTTCTGTGCGCGGCGCTGCTCCCGCTCTCCGCCTGCGGCATCCCCGCGACCGGCGTGGTGGAGGCGGGCGAGCCCGCTACCGGCGTCCGGGGCCCGGCCGGCACCCCCAGCCCGACACAGGCACCGTCCGGGGCCGTGCCCGCCGCAGCGGTCCCGCTCTACTTCGTGGCGGACGGCGACCTGGTGCCGGTGACGCGTACGGTGACCGGCGCGGCCGACCTCGGCAGTGCCGTACTCATGCTGTTCAAGGGGCCGGACGCCGAGGAGCGGGGACGGGGGCTGACGACCGAACTGCCGCCGGCCGCCGAGGCACCCACCGTCCGCGCCGACGGAGCGGCCGTCGTCGTCCAGCTGCCGAAGGGGACCGGGAGCCTCAGCGAGACGGCCGTCGACCAGCTGGCCTGCACGGTCGCCGTCGCCCGTCTGGGCCAGGACCCGGCCCTCGGCAGCGCGCAGGTGACCGTGGAACAGCCCGGCGGCCGGCTCGCCGGCCGGTCCAGCGACGACTGCCCGACCGGCGCGGCCGACGCGGCCGACAGGACGGGAGGCACCGGCGGAAGCACCGCCGGAGGCTGAGCGCGCGCCCGGGCGCGCGCACAGGCAACCCGAAGGAACTCGTTCCCCTCCTCCTCCAACGAGGGCCCTGCGCACCGGCGGAGCCCCGACCCGAGGTACTGAGGAGCGGATTCTTGATACGTGCTCGAAGGACATGGGCCGCCGCGGCGGCGGCCCTGACCCTGCTGGGAGTGGCGCCCGCCGCCCACGCCGCGCCGCGACCGCCAGGCACCGCCGATGCCCCGGCGACCCCGGCCGGCACCGCGGACCTCCCGCCCGGCTGGAGGGTCACCGGCGCCGGTGACGGGAGAGTCCTGGAGTGGCGCTCCCCGCGGAACGTCCCGCACGGCGACGCCCGGGTGGAGTTCCACGCCGACGGCCGCCTGGTCGGCGTACCGGAACCGGACGCCGACGGCCGCACCTTCCGCTTATCGCTGGACGACACCGGACCGGCCGCCCCCGACGGGCTGACGGACCTTCAGGCCATGGCCGCCGGCCGCCGCCTGGACGAACCACCCGGCGCCCCGGCCCGCGAGCGCCGCCCCTCCCAGGCGCCCCCGGCGAAGCTCCCGCCCCAGCTCCCCGCCGGCAGCGTCGACCCGGGCAGGCCCGGCCGGTTCGCCACGACGACCGGCGAGTACGCGCTCGACCCGGTGCGGTTGCCCGGCCTTCCCGCGCCGGTCGAGATGCGCGGCCTGGTCGTCGCGCCGAAGGGGGCGACCGGCAAGCGCCCGCTCGCCCTGTTCCTGCACGGCCGCCACGGCACCTGCTACGTCCCCGGCCAGGGTGAGGAGGCCGTCACGATCGACTGGCCCTGCGCGGACGGCGCCCGGCCCATCCCCAGTCACCGCGGTTACCTGGAGGACCAGAGGCTGCTCGCCTCCCAGGGCTACGTGACCGTCTCGATCTCCGCGGGCGGCATCAACGGCCAGGACGGCGACCTCGAGGACGGCGGCGCCCAGGCCCGTTCCTCGCTGGTGCGCTCGCACCTGGCCCGCTGGGCCGACTGGGCGGCCCGCCCCGCCACGGCGCCCCGGCCCGTACGCCGGGGTCCGACGGCCGACCTGTCCCGTGTCCTGCTCGTCGGGCACTCGCGCGGCGGCGAGGGCGTCGACCGGGCCGCCATGGACAGCCTCTACCCGCCGCCGGCGAGCCAGGACGGCGGCCCCGGACGCTCCCGCTGGAACATCCGGGGCACCGTACTCATCGGCCCCACCGCCTTCGGCCAGAACCCCGTCCCCGACGTGCCGTCACTGACGATCCTGCCGGGCTGCGACGGCGACGTCTCCGACCTCCAGGGGCAGTTGTACGTCGACGGCACGCGCGGTGTGAGCCGGGGCCGGGCGCTGCACAGCGCCGTCCACATCACGGGCGCGAACCACAACTACTTCAACAGCGAGTGGACGCCCGGCCAGGCCGAGGCGCCCGCCTCCGACGACTTCTGGGACGACCCCGAGGACCGCGACCCGGTCTGCTCGGTGGGCAGTCCCACCCGCCTCACCGCCGAGCAGCAGCACCGGGCCGGCGCCACCTACATCGCCGCCGCCGCACGGCTGTTCGTCGCCGGTGACGACCGGGTGCGCGAGCTGATCGACGGCACCGGCCGCCGGGCCCCCTCGGCGGACCCGGCACGTGTGCTGACCCACGCCGTGGGGGCCGGCCGCGGCGCCGGACTCCTGCCCGACGACGGGGTCGAGGTGACCGGCGGACGCCTGTGCGCCGCGGTCGACCCCGACCCGTCCGCCGCCTGCCTCGGCGAGGACGCCCGCGGCTCCTCGCCGCACTTCGCGTACTGGCAGCCGGAACGCGAGGTCGGCCGCAGCGCCGTCGCCCTCGACTGGACCGCACCGGGCACCCCGGCCCGGATCCGGCCCAAGGCGCCCGTATCCCTCAAGGGCGCCGAGAGCCTCGCCCTGCGCGTCATCGTGCCGCCGGGCAGCACCGGCACCCGGCTCGACGTGTCCGTCACCGACGCCGACGGCCGGCGCGCCACCCTCGGCGGCGTCCGCGCCGACGGACTGCCGGGCAGTGACCGCACGGCTTCCTACTGGGCGCAGGAACTGCGGGTGCCGCTCACCTCCGCCGCCCGCACCGGCATCGACCTGCGCCGGATCGCCTCGCTCGAACTGACGCCGCGTTCGTCCTCGGGCCAGGCCTGGCTGATGGACGCCTACGCCTGGCAGCCGGGCACCCCCCGGGTGCGGCCCGCACCCCTGGCCCGTGTCGACGTCGGCCGGACGACGGTCAAGGAGGGCGACGACGGAGTGCGCACCTACCGCGTCCCCGTGCGCGTCCGGGGCAAGGGCGGCGGCACGGTCCGCACGTACGTCACCGATCCGGCGACCGGCGTGACCGAACACCGGCTGGTGAACGTCCGTACCGGCAGCTCCGGCATCGACGTGACGGTGAAGGTGGCGGGCAACAAGCGGTACGCCTGGGACACCTCGCACGACCTGCTCGTGAAGGCGGTCCGCGGATCGGTCGTCGGCTCCTACGCCGGCGGTGTCACCGTCGAGAACGACGACCCGATGCCCAGGATCGCCGTGCGCCCCGTCGCCGACGAGGTCACCGAGGGACAGCCGCTGCGCTGGCGCGTCACCTTGTCCGAGCCCGCCGACGTCCACTTCGGCACCATGCTGCTGCCGGTGCCGGACGACACCCGTCCGGAGCTGTCCACCAAGGACGTCGACCCGGACTGGCTGCTGGAGAACGCCTGGGAGGTCCCCGACGACGAGGTCCCGCTGTCCCGGCTGGAGTACCTCTCGCTGTGGGCCCTGGTCCCGCCGGGGGAGACCGAGGCCGAGGTGACGGTGCCCACGGTCCGTGACGAGGTCACCGAACCCGCCGAGCACATCGGGTGGCAGCCCACCGACGACGCGGGCGAGCCGCTGGGCCCGGTGCTGAACGGCACCGTGCTCGACGCGTCGTAGCCGACCGGGCCGGCCCCGCACGCGGCTTCGGACCGTCCCGTCCCAAGCCGCGTGCGGGTGGCACAGGTCACGTGTGAGGGCACCGCGCAGCGCGCACGATGACGCCATGCCCGTTGACGCCACCCTCACCGACCACGGCACCTCAGCCCTCCGGGGCGTGCGGATCGCCGACTTCTCCCGCGTCCTCGCCGGACCGTACGCGACGATGCTCCTCGCCGACCTGGGCGCCGACGTCGTCAAGGTGGAACGGCCCGGCACCGGCGACGACACCCGCGCCTGGCGCCCGCCCGCCGACGCCTCCGGCACCTCCACCTACTTCCTGGGTGTCAACCGCAACAAACGGTCCGTCACCCTCGACCTCGCCACCGACGAGGGACGCGGCCGGGCCCGCGAGCTGATCGCCGGCTCGGACGTCGTGGTGGAGAACTTCCGCCCCGGCACCATGGAGAAGCTCGGCCTCGGCCACGAGGAACTGCGCGCCGCCGACCCGCGCCTCGTCTACTGCTCCGTCACCGGCTTCGGCACCGGGGCCGGCGCGGCGCTGCCCGGCTACGACCTGCTGGTGCAGGCCGTAGGCGGCCTGATGAGCGTCACCGGGGAAGCGGACGGCGAACCCGCCAAGACCGGCGTCGCCCTCGTCGACGTCATCACCGGGCTGCACGCCACCGTCGGCATCCTCGCCGCCCTGCGCCACCGGGAACGCACCGGCGAGGGCCAGCTGGTCGAGGTCAGCCTGCTCGGCTCACTGCTGTCGGCGCTGGCCAACCAGGCCTCGGGCTACGTCGCGGCGGGCGTCGTACCGGGACGGCTCGGCAACGCCCACCCGAGCATCGCCCCGTACGAGACCTTCCACACCGCCGACCGGCCGATCGCCCTCGCGGTCGGCAACGACCGGCAGTTCGCCGCGCTGGCCGCGCTGCTCGGCGTCCCGGAACTCGCCGACGACCCGAGGTTCCGCACCAACCCCGACCGGGTGGCGCACCGCGGTGAACTCCGGGCGCTGCTCCAGGACCGGTTGCGCACCCGCGGCGCCGACCACTGGGCCGGCGTGCTGCCGGCGGCGGGAGTGCCGGCCGGCCCGGTCAACGCCCTCGACGAAGCCTTCGCCTACGCCGAGCGGCTGGGCGTCGAGGCTGTCGTGGACGCGGGCGGTACCCGCCAGGTGGCCCATCCGATCCGTCTCGCCACCACCCCGGCGCGCTACCGTCTCGCACCACCTGAGCTGGGCGAACACACGGCCGAGATCTTCCCGGACGACGAGGGCGCGAGCACCTGACACCGGTCCCGGCGTGGCCGTACGACTGAGCCGGGGGCGCCTGGGTACCCTCCGCCGCATGGCGGTGGAGGAGAGGACGGAACCGCCGCGCCGGACACCGGCGCGGCAGCGGACCAACCGCACGGTCGGCCGGGCGCTGGCCCGATGGGCGACCACGACCGATCACAAAGTGATCGGCAACCTCTACATGACGACGTCCTTCGGGTTCTTCCTCTTCGGTGGCGTCCTCGCCCTGCTGATGCGGGGTGAACTGGCCCGCCCCGGGCTCCAGCTGCTCACCACCCACCAGTACAACCAGCTCTTCACCGTCCACGGCACGATCATGATGCTGCTGTTCGCGACCCCGCTGTTCGCCGGGTTCGCCAACGCGATCATGCCGTTGCAGATCGGTGCCCCGGACGTGGCCTTCCCCCGGCTCAACGCGCTCTCGTACTGGCTCTACCTGTTCGGCGGCCTCATGGTGGTGGCCGGGTTCCTGACACCCGGGGGAGCGGCAGCCTTCGGCTGGTTCGCCTACGCGCCGCTGAACAACGCGGTGTTCAGCCCGGGAGCGGGCGGCGACCTGTGGACCATGGGACTGGTGGTGACCGGCGTGTCCACCACGCTGGGCGCCGTCAACTTCATCACCACCATCCTGTGCCTGCGCGCCCCCGGCATGACCATGTTCCGGATGCCGATCTTCACCTGGAACGTGCTGTTCACGTCGATCCTGGTGCTGCCGGCCTTCCCCGTCCTCACCGCCGCGCTGCTGGCGCTGGAGGCCGACCGGAAGTTCGGCGCGCACATCTTCGACGCGGCGAACGGCGGGGCGCTGCTGTGGCAGCACCTGTTCTGGTTCTTCGGCCATCCCGAGGTGTACATCGTCGCGCTGCCGTTCTTCGGCATCGTCTCCGAGATCATCCCGGTGTTCAGCCGCAAGCCGATCTTCGGCTACGTCAGCCTGGTGGGCGCCACCATCGCCATCACCATGCTGTCCGCGGTGGTGTGGGCCCACCACATGTTCGCCACCGGCGCGGTGCTGCTGCCGTTCTTCTCCCTGATGTCGTTCCTCATCGCGGTGCCGACGGGAGTGAAGTTCTTCAACTGGATCGGCACGATGATGCACGGCTCGCTGTCCTTCGAGACACCCATGCTGTGGTCGTTCGGGTTCCTGATGACCTTCCTGCTGGGCGGGATGAGCGGCGTCCTCATCGCCTCCCCGCCCCTGGACTTCCATCTGACGGACTCGTACTTCATCGTCGCCCACCTGCACTACGTGCTGTTCGGCACGGTCGTCTTCGCGATGTTCGCGGGCTTCTACTTCTGGTGGCCGAAGTTCACCGGCAGACTCCTCGACGAACGCCTCGGAAAGATCCACTTCTGGACGCTCTTCGTCGGCTTCCAGACCACCTTCCTGGTCCAGCACTGGCTCGGCGAGCAGGGCATGCCCCGCCGCTACGCCGACTACCTGGCCGCCGACGGCTTCACCGCGCTGAACACCATCAGCTCCATCGGCGCCTTCCTGCTCGGCCTGTCCACCCTGCCGTTCCTCTACAACGTGTGGCGCACCCGCCAGTACGGCGCGAAGGCGGAGCACGACGACCCCTGGGGCTTCGGGCGTTCCCTCGAATGGGCCACCTCCTGCCCGCCCCCGCGGCACAACTTCACGTCGCTGCCCCGGGTCCGCTCCGAGTCCCCGGCGTTCGACCTGCACCACCCCGGCATCTCCCGACGCGACCAGAGGCACGAGCAGAGGAAGCAGTAGTGAGGACCGAAGCCCGTCTGTTCACCGGCGTGGCGGCCTTCTTCGCCGTCACCGCCGCCGGTTACGGCTGGTTCTCCCACGAGCCGGCCGGCACCGCGGCACTGACCGTCGCCTTCCTGATGGCCTCGCTCGTCGCGTTCTTCCTGCGCGTGCAGTACCGCAAGAAGGGCCTGCGAGCCCAGGACCGCGGGGACGCGGAGGTCCTGGACACCGCGGGCCCGCTCGACTTCTTCCCGCCGCACAGCCCCTGGCCCGTCACGACCGCCCTGGGGGCCGTCGTCCTCGCGCTCGGCATCGTCTACGGACTGTGGCTCGCCCTCATCGGCTTCGGCATCCTCGCCCTCGCCGTCCTCGGCCTCGTCCTCCAGTACGCCGGCCGGGACGCTCAGCGCTCCAGCTCGCCCGGAGAGGAAGGGGGCTCCTCGGGGCCCGCCTCCTCCACGTCGACCCGGTCGCCGTAGTACCACTCGCTGAGCGTCGCCCGCAGCCTCCCCACGTGCGGTCCCCCGTCGTCGGACGGAGTCGGCGCCAGCGGCTCCGGCTCCCGCCGCGACCGCAGCACGTGCCGCTCCTCGGTGCCGAGGGGCGCGTGGGTCTCGACGTAGCCCCCCGCGAGCGTCTGCCGCAACAGCCCCGTCTCCGCGCCCTCGTCCAGCCGCTCGCGCTCCCGCTCCTGCAGCGCCAGGCAGACCCGCTTGGTCACCATGAGGGCGATCGGCGGCAGCAGCACCAGGGAGACCCGGAACACCCAGGTCAGCAAGTTGAGCGAGATGTCGAAGACATGGGCGATGATGTCGTTGCCGCCCGCCAGGAGGAGCACCGCGTAGAAGCAGACCGCGGCGACACCCAGCCCGGTCCGCACGGGCTTGTCCCGGGGCCGGTCGCACAGGTGGTGCTCCTCGTGGTCGCCCGTCACCCAGCGTTCGAAGAACGGGTACGCGTACAGCACGGCGAACAGGGCGCCCGGCAGCACCACCGCGGGCACCAGGACGTTCCACATGACGGTGTGGCCCCAGACCTCCGTCTCGAAAGGCGGCATCAACCGCAGTGACCCCTCCAGGAAGCCGACGTACCAGTCCGGTTGCGATCCGAAGGAGACCACGTCGGGCCGGTAGGGGCCGTACGCCCAGATCGGGTTGATCTGCGCCACCGCCCCGAGCACCGTCAGGACGCCGAAGACCATGAAGAACAGGCCCGTGGAGTTCGTCACGAACTGCGGGAACATCGGCTTGCCGACCGCGTTGCGGTTGGTGCGGCCCGGCCCCGCCCACTGGGTGTGCTTGAGGTAGAAGACCAGGATCAGATGGAGCGTCACCAGCGCCAGCAGCACCCCGGGGACGAGCAGGATGTGCAGCGAGTACAGCCGCGGCACGATGTCGTCGCCGGGATACTCGCCGCCGAACGCGAACATGCTGACGTACGTGCCCACCACCGGGATCGACAGCATGATGCCCTGCGCGATGCGCAGCCCCGTCCCGGACAGCAGGTCGTCGGGGAGCGAGTAGCCGGCGAAGCCCTCGACGAGCGCCAGCAGGAAGAGCGTCACGCCGATCAGCCAGTTCACCTCACGCGGCCGGCGGAACGCCCCCGTGAAGAAGACCCGCAGCAGATGCACTCCGATGGCCGACAGGAACACCAGCGCCGCCCAGTGGTGCGTCTGCCGGATCAGCAGCCCGCCGCGCACGTCGAAACTGATGTCCACCGTCGAGCGGTACGCCTCCGACATGCTCAGCCCGAGCAGCGGCTCGTACGACCCGTCGTAGACGACCTCCGTCATCGACGGCTTGAAGAACAGCGTCAGCCACACGCCGGTCAGCAGCAGCACGACGAAGCTGTACAGGGCGATCTCGCCCAGGAGGAACGACCAGTGCTCCGGGAAGGCCTTGCGCAACAGCCCCCCGCCCGAGGAGACGGGGAGCCGCCCCTCGGCCCAGTGGACGGTGCGTTCGGCCGCGTCGCGGGCCCGCGCACCGGCGCGGGCCCTTCTCCTCTTCAACAGCACGGCGCATGAGTTCCCCCGCGTCCTTGCCGGAAACTACGCCGACGGCGGGTACGGGCTACGTACGGTCACCCTTCGGCTTGCCCCGCTGGTCCGGCGTACCGTGTGGCGGCGGGGAGAACGGCTGCGGCGAGGTCGCGGGCGACACGGGCGAGCCCGTGCGGCCCTGCCCCTGCTCCGGACGTACCGCTCCCGGGTCGCCGGAGGAGGGCTCGGCACCTGACCGCAGCTGCTCCAGCCGGGCCGTCAGCAGCTCCGTGGCGGGGAGCCGGTCGGCGTGCGACCGCTCGTACGCCAGCAGCTCCTCCACCTCCTGCGCGCCCAGCGACCGGATCCGGCTCTCCAGACCGCCGATCGGCAGATGGTCGTAGTCGGGCAACGGCAGGGTGTTGCGAGCGGGGTCGGCCATGGTTCTCACTTCCCTCTGTACGGCTTCCTCGGGTCAGCGTCCGCCCGGCCCGCCGCTGCCGAACGAGCCGCTGCTGCCCTCGTCCCAGCGGGGCCGCTCCTGCCCGGGGGCGGTGCGGCTGCCCTGGTGACCGAGGTCGTGCGGCAGCGTCCGGTCGTCGCTGGGGGGCATCTCGTCGGGCTCCCGCCGCTCACGCACCTCGCGGACGGGCCCCTCGTCGGGCATGCGGGGCTGCTCCTCCGGCGTCGGCGGCGGCGACTCCTTGCGCTTGAGCCGGCTGCCGAAGGCGAACGCCCCGATCAGCAGGGCCACGACCACGACGGCTGCGACACCGATGCCGACGCCGATGCCGCCGCCGGCGGCCAGGTCCATCCATGCGTTCGTCATGGAGCGCGGGTACCCCAGGTGCACGTCGCCAACCTGCTCAGCTCGACCGGGCGGACCGCGTCCGCGAGCGGTTGGCCTTCCGGATCGCCGCGAGCAGATCAGCCTTCGACATCCGCGACCGGCCCTCCACCCCCAGCTCCTTGGCGACGCCGTACAGGTGTTCCTTGGAGGCCTTCTCGTCGACACCCTCGCCACTGCGCCCGCCCTGTCCGCGGGGCCGGCCGGACTGCGGGTCGGACGGCCCCTTGCGACCGCCCTCCTTGCGCTGCCAGTGATCGCCGACCTTCTCGAACTTGTGCTTGAGCGCCCCGTACGCCACCCGGTGCGCGCGCTCACCCTCGCCGTACTCCTCCACCGCGGAATCGTGCGCCTTGATCCAGGTCCGCTGGGCCTCCCGGGGGGAGCGTTCCAGCGTCGACGGCAGTTCCTCTCGTCCCGGCATGTCCTGCACCTCCGCCAGTCGTGGGCGTTCTCGCTGTCACCAGCGCCGGAAGAGTGCACGGGTGCCCGCCGGGCCACCCGGAAAACGGGCCGGAACCCTTGGCAGCACAGGCCCGGCGGTTTGCCGCCGTCCGCAGCGGCAACCCGCGCGGTGTGACATCGACGACGACTTCCCAGCAGGAACTGTTCCGCTTCCTCGAGGACCGCTTCGCCTGTGCGCAGGCCTGCACCGAGTGCGCGCGGGCCTGCGCCCTGCGGGCGAGCCTCGTGGACCCGGACGGGACCGAGAACCAGGAGCTGGTACGACGCAAGGGCATCATGTGCGCGGAGGTCTGCGACGCGACCTGCCGAGTGCTGTCCGAACAGAACCAGGTGGACGAGGCCGCCATCCGCGTCCAGCTGGAGTGGTGCCGGCAGGTGTGCCTGGAGAGCGCCCACGTCTTCGACGCCCACCCGGGCGCCGAGGAGAGCGCCGAGGCCTGCCGCGCCTGCGCGCGGGCGTGCGGAGAGTTCCTCGCCACCCTGCGCTGAGGCGCCCTCTGGGGCGCCACGCGGCGGGGCGTTAGCCTGCCGGTATGGCGGTCACGCGGGCGGGTGCTCCAGCGGGCGACCCGGGGCTGTTCGGTCCCGGGTCGGTGACCTGGCAGGCGCACGGCGACCCAATGATGTGGATCGCCGGGATCCGGGCCCTGTACCTCCAGGCGCTGCACCCGCGCGCCGTGCGCGGCGTCATGCAGAACAGCGACTTCCGGCGCGACGCCTGGGGCCGCCTGATGCGGACCGCGGGCTTCGTCGGCACCACGACGTACGGCACCACCGAGGCCGCGGAGCAGGCGGGGGCACGCGTACGGAAGATCCATCGCAGGCTCGGCGCGACGGACCCGGACACGGGGGAGCGCTACGGCGTCGACGAACCCGCGCTGCTGCTGTGGGTGCACTGCGCCGAGATCGGCTCCTACCTGCACGTCCTGCGCCGTTCCGGCTTCCCGCTCACCGACGCCCACGCCGACCGCTACCTCGCCGAACACCGGCACAGTGCCCGCCTCGTCGGCCTCGACCCGGCCGCGGTGCCCGCCAGCCGCGCCGAGCTGGCCGCCTACTTCGCGCGGGTGCGGACCGAGCTGGCCGCCGGGGACGAGGCACACGAGGTGGACGACTTCCTGCGCCGCCCGCCCACCCACCCGCTCCTGGTTCCCGCACGCGCACTGCTGTGGCGCCGGGTGGCACAACTCGCGTACGACTCCCTGCCGACGTACGCGCACGGGCTCTACGGCAGACCGGCCCCCGATCCCGCCACCGTCACCCGGCGGCTGCGCGCCACGGGCACCGCGCTGCGCACGGTTCCCGCACGTCTGCGCTGGCAGCTGCCGCCCAGACACATCCTGCGCGCCGTGGCACGGCTCGGCCCGGCCGCGCGCCCGGCACCATACAAACTCGGACCATAAACCGCCATACTGGACCCGCCAGGGGAGGGCGCAGCTGACGGGACACAGAACTACGGGGGCGGGCGTAGTGATGGGGGACAGCACGCTGATCCAGGGCCGGTACCGGCTGCTGGAGCGAATCGGGCGCGGCGGCATGGGCGAGGTGTGGCGGGCGCGGGACGAGTCGCTTGGGCGGCGTGTCGCCGTCAAGTGCCTCAAACCGCTGGGCGCGCAGCACGACCACGCCTTCACCCGCGTCCTGCGGGAGAGGTTCCGGCGCGAGGCCCGGGTGGCCGCCGCGCTGCAGCACCGCGGCGTGACCGTGGTGCATGACTTCGGGGAGAGCGACGGCGTGCTCTTCCTGGTCATGGAGCTGCTGGAGGGGCGCGACCTGAGCCGGCTGCTGGAGGACAACAAGCATCATCCGCTGCCGGTCGCCGACATCGTCGACATCGCCGACCAGGTCGCCGCCGCGCTCGCGTACACCCACGAGCAGGGCATCGTGCACCGCGACCTGAAGCCCGCGAACATCGTGCGGCTCGCCGACGGCACCGTGAAGATCTGCGACTTCGGCATCGCCCGGCTCGGCCACGACGCCGGGTTCACCGCCCGGCTGACCGGCACGGGCGTCGCCATGGGCACCCCGCACTACATGTCGCCGGAGCAGATCGGCGGCGACGAGGTGGACCGGCGCAGCGACCTGTACTCACTGGGCTGCGTGCTCTACGAGATCGCCACCGGGGTGCCGCCGTTCGACCTCGACGACGCCTGGGCGATCCTCGTCGGACACCGCGACACCGAGCCGGAGCCTCCGCGCGCCCACCGCGCCGAACTGCCCGCCTACCTGGACCGGATCATCCTGGACCTGCTGGCCAAGCGGCCGGACCAGCGTCCGGACGACGCCCGGGAACTGGGCCGCCGGATCACCGCCGGCCGCACCTCACCGGCGTACGCGCCGGCCGTGCCGGCGCCCCGGACGCGGACGCCCCGGCCGGTCGGCGGAGGCCGGGCCGCGCTGCCGTCCTGGACCGACGGCATGACCACCGGCCACAAGGCGACCGCCGCCGACCTGCGCACCACGCCCCCGGACCCCGCCTCCGGCCTGTCCGCCGACTGGACCCCCCGCCCCGCGGACGCCGGGACCACCGCGCCGCGCCCCGGCGTCCGTCCCGACCCGGTGCCCGAGGCGGCCGCCGCGCTGGCCGGGCGGCACAACGCGGGCCTGAGCCTCGGACGGCTCGGCCGCTGGGAGCAGGCGGGCGAGATCCACCGCGCGGTGGCCGGGGAACGCGAGCGCCTGCTCGGCCCCGACCATCCCGACACGCTGGCCAGCCGCTACGAGATCGCCTTCACCCTCAGCCGCACCGGCCACCCCGCCGACGCGCTGCGCGCCTACAAACGCGTCGCCGAGGCCCGCATCCGGATCCTGGGCGCCGACCACGCCGACACACTCGCCGTCCGCCAGGAGATGGCCTACACCCTCGGCCGGCTGGGCCGGCACGCCGACGCCCACCAGGTCTACGCGTCGGTCCTCGCCGCGCGTGAGCGCGTCATGGGCCCCGACCACCCCGACACGCTGCGCTGCCGGCACAACCTGGCCTTCAACCTCGGCCGGCTGGGCCGCCCCGAGGACGCCCACCGGATGGCCCGCGAGGTGGCCGCCGCCCGTGCCCGCGTGCTCGGCCGCGACCACCCCGACACCCTGGTCACCCGCTACGAGGTGGCCTACGAACTCGGCCGGCTGGGCCGCTGGCAGGAGGCCCTCGCCACCTACCGGGAGGTCGCCGCGGCCCGCGAGCGGGCACTGGGCCCGGACCACCCCGACACCCTCGCCGCGCGCTACGAGATCGGCATCAGCCTCGGGCGCCTCGGCCGCAGCGCCGAAGCGCTGGCCCTGTACGAGGGGCTGATCGACGACCGGACCCGTGCCCAGGGACCCGACCATCCCGAGACCCTGCGCGCCCGCCACGGCCTGGGCGTCAACCTCGGCCGTCTCGGCCGCTGGGAGGACGCGCTCGCCGAGTCCCGCCAAGTGTGCGCGATCCGCGCCCGCGTGCTCGGCCGGGACCACCCGGACACCCTCGTCAGCCGCCGCGAGATAGCCGTCGCCCTCGGCTGGCTGGGCCGCTGGTCCGCCGCCCTCACCGAGTACCGCGAGGTCGCCACCGCCCGCGAACGCGTCCTGGGCCCCGACCATCCCGACACCCTCGCCGGCCGCGACGACGAGGCCCACTGCCTCGAACAACTCGGCCGCGCGGCCGAGGCCGTGGAGCTGTACCGCAGGGTGGCGGTCCTGCGCAGGTCGGGAGCGGGCCGGGCGGGGGCCGCGCACGCGGCCGGCCGCTGACGCGGGCGTTCGGCGGCGCGCGGGGCCGTACCTCTGGCCGCCCGTCGCCGCCCCGTGTTACCAAGAGCCATGACGCCGCCCACACAGCCCCTCGCAGCCCGCAGCTATGACGCCGTGGTCGTCGGCGGCGGACACAACGGTCTGGTCGCCGCCGCCTACCTGGCCCGCGCCGGGCGTTCGGTGCTGGTGCTGGAGCGGCTGGACCACACCGGCGGGGCAGCCGTGTCCACGCGGCCGTTCGCGGGGGTCGACGCGCGGCTGTCGCGCTACTCGTACCTGGTCAGTCTGCTGCCCAAGAAGATCGTGCGGGACCTGGGCCTCGACTTCAGGGTGCGCGGCCGCACCGTCTCCTCGTACACGCCCGTGGAGCGCGACGGCCGCTCCACGGGGCTCCTCGTCGGCGGGGGCGAGCGGCGGACCCGGGAGTCGTTCGCCAGGCTCACCGGCTCGGAACGGGAGTACGCGGCCTGGCAGCGCTTCTACGGCATGACCGGGCACGTCGCCCGGCGGATCTTCCCCACCCTCACCGAACCGCTGCCCTCCCGGGAGGAACTGCGCCGCAGGGTCGACGACGAGACGGCCTGGCGGGCCCTGTTCGAGGAGCCGATCGGCGTCGCGATCGAGGAGCACTTCGCGGACGACCTGGTGCGCGGAGTGGCCCTCACCGACGCCCTGATCGGCACCTTCGCCGACGCCCACGACGCCTCCCTGGCCCAGAACCGCTGCTTCCTCTACCACGTGATCGGCGGCGGCACCGGCGCCTGGAACGTGCCGGTCGGCGGCATGGGAGCCCTCACCGACGCCCTGGCCGGCGCGGCACGTGCGGCGGGCGCCGTCATCCTCACCGGGCACGAGGCGGTACGCGTCGACACCGACGGACGAGCCGCCGAGGTCACCTACCGTTCGGCCGACGGCGAGGGCGTCGCCGCCGCGCGCCACGTCCTGGTGAACACCTCCCCGCGGGAGCTGGCCGCGCTCACCGGGCAGGCACCGCCGCCGCCCGCCGAGGGCGCCCAGCTCAAGGTCAACATGCTGCTGACCCGCCTCCCGGCCCTGCGCGACCCCGCGGCCGACCCGCGCGAGGCGTTCGCCGGGACCTTCCACATCGCCGAGGGCTACGAGCAGCTGGCCACCGCGCACGCCAGCGCCGCCGCCGGCGAGCTGCCCGCCGCCCCGCCCTCCGAGATCTACTGCCACTCCCTGACCGACCCCACCGTCCTCGGTCCGGAACTCGCCGCCGAGGGCACGCACACCCTCACCCTGTTCGGCCTGCACACCCCCGCCCGCCTGTTCACGCGGGACAACGACGCCGTACGCGACGAACTGCTGAAGTCGGCCCTCGCCCAGCTCGACGCCCACCTGGCCGAACCCCTCGCGGACTGCCTGGCCACCGACGCCGACGGGCGGCCCTGCGTCGAGGCCAGGTCGCCGCTGGACCTGGAGCGCGACCTGCGCCTGCCCGGCGGCCACATCTTCCACCGGGGACTGTCCTGGCCGCACGCCCAGGACGGGGCCGGCCGCTGGGGCGTGGCGACCGGACACCCGAACGTGCTGCTGTGCGGCGCGGGCGCCGTGCGCGGCGGCGGGGTCAGCGGGGTGCCGGGCCACAACGCGGCGATGGCGGTGCTGGAGCGGACGCCGAGCTGACGGGCGCATGCGCCGCACCGAGCTGGGTACCGCGACATAACGGAAATTCCGTACACGTCACCAGCACGGCAAGGAGCCCGTCATGGCCGACCTCAGCCCCATCGACCTGCAGAAGGCCCTCAGCGGCATGGACTACCCGGCGGACAAGAAGTCGCTCGTCGACTGCGCCCGCAAGAACAAGGCCGACGACAAGGTCGTGAGCCGTCTCGACGGCCTCAAGGAGAACAGCTTCGACGGCCCGAACGAGGTGCAGAAGGCCGTCTTCAACGGCTAGTCCGTCACCCCGGCGACGCCGGGCGCCCCGGACGCGTACGGCCGTTCAGTCGGCCGACGCCGTCCACCCCACCGCCTCGAGCCGCGCCGCGTCCGCCGGGCGCGCGTCGTGGAAGAGGACGTCGCCCGCCGCCTCGGCGCGCAGCCCGTCGACGTACGCCCCGCGGCCCACGTACAGCCGGTCGGTCGAGTACCGCCAGCGCAGCGTGAGGCCGCGGGCGGCCGGAAGGGCGGCGGTCAGCCGGTGCCAGACGCGGCCCGACCAGCCGCTGACCGAACCCGCCGGGTGCTCCCGCGGTCCCTCACCGCGGCGCGTGGTGGTGAACGGCACGGGCGTCCACGTGGCGCCGCCGTCGGTGGTGGCCTCCAGGACGAGGGCGTCCGACCCGGGCTCGGTGTCCCACCACAGGGAGCAGCGCAGCCCCGCCCCGCCGCCGGACGTGTCCAGCGCGGGCAGCGTCAGCGTGGCGGTCGTCGATCCCGTCGTCCCGGAGAACCAGGCCGTGCGCCCGTGCGCGGGACGGACCGGCACGGCCCGCGCCATGTGGGTGCCGGCCGCGACCCGGGGAGCCGACCCCGAGCGCCAGCCGCGCACCGGGTGCACCGAGTTGCCCAGCACCACCAGGAACGAGTCGGTGGTCGGGTCCAGCACCAGCGAGGTGCCGGTGAAGCCGGTGTGCCCGGCCGTGCGCGGGGTGGCCATCGCACCCATGTACCAGTGCTGGTAGAGCTCGAAGCCCAGGCCGTGCTCGTCGCCGGGGAAGTCGGTGTTGAAGTCGGTGAACATCAGCTCCACCGACTCCGGGAGCAGGATGCGCGCCCGGCCGTAGGAACCGCCGTTGAGCAGCGCCCGGCCGAGGACGGCGAGGTCCCAGGCGCAGGAGAACACCCCCGCGTGCCCGGCGACGCCGCCGAGGCTGAAGGCGTTCTCGTCGTGCACCTCACCCCACACCAGCCCACGGTCCAGACCGGACCAGGGCTTGCGGGCGTCCTCGGTGGCCGCGATCCGCGGTCTCCAGGAGGCGGGCGGGTTGTAGCGGGTGCGGTCCAGGCCGAGCGGGGCGGTGATCTCGTCGCGCAGCAGGACGTCCAGGGCGCGGCCCGTGACCTCCTCCAGCACCAGCTGGAGGGAGATCATGTTCAGGTCGGAGTACAGGTACGCCGTTCCGGGCGGACTGACCGGCGCCTCGTCGTACACGAGCCGGACCCTCTCCTCGTACGTGGGCGCGCTGTACAGCGGGATCCACGCCCGGAAGCCCGAGGTGTGGGTGAGGAGCTGGCGGACCGTCACGTCCTGTTTCCCGGCCCGCCCGAAGTCCGGCAGGTACGAGGCGACCGGCGCCTCCAGCTCCAGCGCGCCGCGCTCCAACTGCTGCACGGCGAGGATCGAGGTGAACAGCTTGGAGATCGACGCCAGGTCGAACACCGTGTCCCGGGCCATCGGGATCTGCTCCCCGGCCGGGAACTCGACGCCGGTGTCGGTCGTCTCGTCGTAGGACCGGTAGCGCACCGCCATGCCGATCGGCTCGTGCAGGGCCACCGTCCCGCCCCGCCCGGCGAGCAGCACGGCGCCCGCGTACCACGGGTGCTCGGGGGAGGGGCCGAGGAACGTCTCGGCGTCGGTGACGAGTTGGCGCAGATGCCCGGCGAGCAGGCCGGCGCGCTCGGCGGAGCCGCGCCGCAGCGTGGGGCGTCGGCCCCGGTCCGCGACGGCCTCGGCCGGTCCGGCCGCGAACGGGGCGATGGCCAGGGCACCGCCCAGGGCCAGGGCGCCGGCGCCCAGTTGACGCCGAGTGAATCCGTTCGTCGCCTGTCCGGCCATCGAAGAGCCTCCCGCCACCGAAGCTGAAAGTATCTTTCGTGGATCGCCGTGCGGGGTGAAACTTTCCTGTCAGAGGCGGGGCCTGTCAATGGGGCGTGCGGAGCCGACGAGCCGTCGGACCCGCCCGGCAGAGGGCCGGGCGGGCCGCGGGCCGGTGCGGCTCAGCGTTCGCGCACCCGGACGACGCGCAGGTCCGGCGACGACCGGATGTCGCGCTCGCAGAACCGGGACGTCACCCACCGCTCGCCGGAGAACAGCCGGGTCTGGTCGGCGTGGTGCGGCGAGGCGGGATCGGACGACTGGGAGTAGGTCAGCAGCGTACGGGCCACCGGGCACCGGCTCCCGTCCCAGCCGACGGCCTGGACGTAACTGGAGCCGGTGGTCACCTCCGTGTAACCCCCGCCGGCCGGGTCCCAGACCGGCTCGATCTTGTTCCAGACGCCCAGCGACTCCGTGCCCCCGCCCACGGCGATGCGCTTGCCGCCGCGTACCACGAACTGATGCTCACCGAGCCGGGCGTCGAGCGGGATGCCCGCCGCCCGCAGCTCGCCGACCGCGTCCGCGAGGGCGGTGGCGAAGCCCGGCGCGCCGGTGTTCAGCGTGTGCGGGGTGCCGACCGGGTCCGTGGGCGAGAACGGCACCTTCCACAGCTGTCCGGCGGGCACCGTCTTCGTGAGCGCCCGCCAGAACCGGTCGAAGAGCAGCGCGCCCCTGCTTCCGGTGTCGACCGTGCGGTCCCAGTCCGCGAGCACCTCACAGGCCTCCCGGACGTCCACGGACCTGCCGTCGGCGTCCGTCGCCGTGCCGCCGGGCAGGGCGGCGCAGGCCCGCGCCGCGTCGGCCGCGGCCAGGTCGCCGGCGGGCACCCGGTCGGCGAACTGCTGCCGCTGCAGGTCCTGCACGGTCAGCCCGCCCCGGGCGGCCATGGCCGCCACATCCTCGATCGCGCCCCGGGTGCGCATCGACCGCTGGGTCCCCACCGTGCCGAAGACCCGCTCGTAACCGGTCAGCGGCCGGTCCGCGTTGGCGAGCCAGGCGCTGTCGTTGGAGTTCTCCGCGTACGGCGCGTCCTTCAGCGTCGGCATCCGCGAGGGCCCGAATATCCCGGGCTGCACGGCGTCCCGGTCCCGGCCCGGCGCGCACTCGCCGCGCGACCCGTCCAGCACCGCGAGCCCCGAGGCCGGGTAGGTCACCTTGCCGAGCGCCGTCGAACAGCGGTCGGCCAGCTCGTCGGTGACGCGGGGGAGCACCTGCGACTGGGTGAACAGCGTGTGGCCGCGTGAGTCGGCCGCGATGGTGTTCACCCACGGCAGGCCCTGCGTGCGGCGCAGGGAGTCCAGCACATCGTCCGTGCCCCGGGCCCGGCTGAAGCCGAGCGCGGTGTCGGCGGCGCGCAGGTTGGCGGCGTTCGGGTCGTTCAACGCGTACGCCGTGCCCGACGTCCAGGGCAGCGGCAGCGAGGCGCCGAGCGAGGTCACCACCGGGCCGTACCGGGTCCACCACTGGGTCTTCGTCACCGGGGCGCCGTTCCTCACCGGGACGGTGACGGACCGTTTCGTCATCCGTTCGCGGCGCCCGTCGACCAGGTACACCGTCGGGTCGGCCGGATCCAGCGTGAGCTGGTGGAGGTTGAGGGTGACGCCGGTGGCCACCGTGTGGCTCCAGGCGACGTGCGCGTTGTGGCCTATGGAGATCGTCGCTGAGCCGAGCAGGGAGCCGCCCGCCACGTTCAGCCGCCCGGGGATCGTCTGCTGCGACTGCCAGAAGCGGCGCCCGCCGTGCCACGGGTAGTGCGGGTTGCCGAGCAGCAGCCCGCGCCCGTTCGCGGTGGTGCGTCCGCTGAAGGCGACGGCGTTGGAGCCCATGTCGGCGTCGTCGGTGGCGAAGAGCTCCCGGGCGGCGGCCGCGATCGCGTCGGCGCCGGGGTCAGGCGCGGGGGCCGTGCTGCCACCCGGCGGCCGCGCGGCCGTGATGCCGTCCACGGCACGGCCCTGCCCGCCGAGCACGGAGAGGGCGAAACCGCGCACGGCCACGTCCAGGGCGGTCACCGGCCGCACCCAGGCGGCGTCCCGGCACGCCGGGTCGGTGATCCGGTTCTGCTCCAGCCAGGCGTTGTACCCCGCCGCGAAGCCCCGCATCAGCTCCTTCGACTCCCGGCTGGGACCGCGCGGCGCCGGTTCGGCGAGCAGCCTCTCCACGGTGCCGGCCCGGCGTACGCCCCGGAAGTACAGGTCGCTGGAGAGGTTGGTGCCGGCCGAGGAGAGCGAGAGGTCGGACACCGCGTCGGCGCCGAAGTGCCGGGAGCGCTCGCCGCGTACGGTCACGAAACCGTCGGCGAGCGTGCACACCTGGTCCGCGGCCTGCGCCCAGCCCGTGCCGAAGCCGAGGTTCGCGTAGTCCTTGGCGACGATGTGCGGGATGCCGTACTCGGTGTAGCGGATGACGGCGGACAGCCCGCCGTGGGACGGACGTTCGGGCCGGCCGCGGGCGGGTCCGTCGGCGGCGGCCGCGGGCAGTGCGGTCGCCGCGGTCAGCAGCGCGGCGGCCACGGCGACGAGCCGTCTGGAGCGTGTGCGCATCGTGCCTCCCTGCGTCTTCGGGGGAAGGAGCGGCTGAGCGTACCAGTCGGTATGTGCACGTGTCAGTTGCATGACACAGGGCGTCGCGGCGGGGATTCCCGCACCGCGCACACGGCTTGACCCGCCCCGCCGACCGGCCGAGGATCGGGCCATGACGCTGACGCCCGGACACGGCAGCACGGTCGACGGGGTGCTGCGGCGCAGTGCCCGGCGCACGCCGGCCCGCGTCGCGGTGGAGTACCGCGACCGCGCCTGGACGTACGACGAACTCGACACCGCGGTCTCCCGCGCGGCGAGCGTCCTGCTGGCCGGGGGACTGTCCCCCGGCGACCGGGTCGGCGCCTACGGGCACAATTCCGACGCCTACCTGATCGCCTTCCTGGCCTGCGCCCGCGCGGGCCTGGTGCACGTCCCGGTCAACCAGAACCTGACCGGCGACGACCTCGCCTACATCGTCGGCCAGTCCGGCAGCACACTCGTCCTCACCGACCCGGACCTCGCCGCCCGGCTCCCCGAGGGCGTGCGCACCCTGCCCCTGCGCGAGGCCGACGACTCGCTCCTCGCCCGGCTGCCCGAGGCACCCGCGTACGACGGGCCCGAGCCGGGCGCCGAAGACCTGGTGCAGCTGCTCTACACCTCGGGCACCACCGCCCTGCCCAAGGGCGCGATGATGACCCACCGGGCGCTGGTGCACGAGTACCTGAGCGCCATCACCGCCCTCGACCTCCGCGCCGGCGACCGCCCCGTGCACGCCCTGCCGCTCTACCACTCGGCGCAGATGCACGTCTTCCTGCTGCCCTACCTCGCCGTCGGCGCCACCAACACCGTCCTCGACGCACCCGACGGCGACCGCCTCCTCGACCTGATCGAAGCCGGCCGCGCCGACAGCCTCTTCGCCCCGCCCACGGTGTGGATCGGCCTCGCGAACCGCGCCGACTTCGCCACCCGCGACCTCGGCGGCCTGCGCAAGGCCTACTACGGCGCGTCGATCATGCCCGTGCCCGTCCTGGAGCGGCTGCGCGCACGCCTGCCGGACCTGGCCTTCTACAACTGCTTCGGCCAGAGCGAGATCGGCCCCCTCGCCACCGTCCTCGGCCCGGACGAGCACGAGGGCCGGATGGACTCCTGCGGCCGGCCCGTCCTGTTCGTCGACGCGCGGATCGCCGACGAGGACGGCAAGGACGTCCCCGACGGCACCCCCGGCGAAGTCGTCTACCGCTCCCCGCAGCTGTGCCAGGGATACTGGGACAAACCCGAGGAGACCGAAGCCGCCTTCCGCGACGGCTGGTTCCGCTCCGGCGACCTCGCCGTCCGGGACGCGGACGGCTACTTCACGATCGTCGACCGCGTGAAGGACGTCATCAACTCCGGCGGCGTGCTGGTCGCCTCCCGCCAGGTCGAGGACGTCCTCTACACCCACGAGGCGGTCGCCGAGGCCGCCGTGATCGGCCTGCCCGACGAGCGGTGGATCGAGGCGGTCACCGCGGTCGTCGTCGTGCGCGGCGAGGTGACGGAGGACGACTTGATCGCCCACGCCCGCGAGAAACTCGCCCCGTTCAAGGCGCCCAAGCGGGTGCGCTTCGTGGACGCGCTGCCGCGCAACGCCAGCGGGAAGATCCTGAAGCGGGAGCTGCGGGACCGGTTCGCCGGGTCCTGACCCTTCGAAAGGCTTCCCACGTGGCCTGTCGGCGGTCCGGGCCGATCGCTAGGCTGACCGCGGACGACGACACCGGGAGGAGCACGGACGTGGCCGAGAGCACCACCCACCAGCGCCCGCTCATGGGCTGGGACAAGCCGGAACTGGACCTCACCGACGCGCAGTGGCAGTCCAGCAGCCGAGGCCTGGGGGATGTCCAGATCGCCTTCGTCGAGGGGTTCATCGCCATGCGCAACAGCGGCAGCCCGGAAAGCCCCTCCCTGATCTTCACGCCCGCGGAATGGGGCGCGTTCGTGTCGGGGGCACGGGACGGGGAGTTCGACCTCACCTGAGCCGCCGGGGCTGGGCCGACCGGCCGAACCGGGGTGTCCCGCCCGCCCCCCGGGGGAAGGCGGTCTTGCGGAGGTGAGGCACCCATGAGCACCCTGCCGGTCATCGCGGCGGTCGACGGATCGGACGACAGCCTGCGCGCCCTGGACTGGGCGCTGGAGGCCGCCCACCGGCGCGAGGCAAGCCTGCGGGTGGTGCACGTACGCCAGTACGCCGTCTGGGCCCAGACCGACGTCCTGGTCGCGGGCCCCCCGGACACCGGCGACAACCCCGTGCTCGACCAGGCCCGCGCCCACCTGGAGGGGCGGGCCTACGCGGTCTCCACGGAGTACCTCGGCGTGGAGGGCGTGCCGGCCGCCGCGCTGCCCGAACTGGGAGCCGACGCCCAGTTGCTCGTACTCGGCTCCCGGGGCCGCGGCGGCTTCGCCAGCCTGCTGCTCGGCTCCAACGGGATGGCCGCGGCCCGCGACGCCGACTGCCCCGTCGTCGTGGTGCCCCGCCCCGGGCGCGAGGCCCACGGCGAGGCGCCGGACGAGCCCGGCCCCCGCGTGGTCGTCGGCCTGCACGTGGACAGCCCCGACGACGCCACCCTGTCCTTCGCCTTCACCGAGGCGGCCCTGCTCGGCGCCCGCCTCCAGGTGATCGCCGCCTACCCGTGGCCGGTGCAGACCTGGGCCGCGGCGGGCCAGATCATGCCCCCGGTGATCGACGAGGTCTCGATCGAGAGCGAGACCCGGGTGCTCGCCGACGGCTTCCTCGCCCCCTACCGGGAACGCCACCCCGACGTCCGGGCCGAAGCGCACGTCGTGCCCGGCGACGCCGCAGGCCACCTCGTCGCCGCCTCCCGCGACGCCGCCCTGGTCGTCGTCGGCCGCCACCGCCGGCGCCTGCTGGCCCCCGCCCGCATGATGGGTTCGGTCACCCACGCCGTCCTGCTGCACGCGGTGTCCCCGATCGCGGTCGTACCACCGGCTCCGCCGGACGAGGGCTGAGACAGACGGGGCGCGAACCGGTGCGGGACCGACGGTCCGGGCGGGACGGGCCGGACGGGCCGCCGTCGGCTCAGTGCCTCGCCGCGCACGTGGGGGGCCGCCCGCCTCCCGCATGGCCGCCGGGCGCGTCGTGGCTGCCCCGAAGGGAGCCAGGGCGGGTTGCCGGTGCCCGCCGCTGTGCGGTCGGTGGTGCCCGCGCGGGCGAGGTGTGTGCCGGACCGCCCCGGGTCGGGCCCGTCCTGTTGTGCCCGGCCCCGAAGGGTGAGGGCGGCACCCCGCGCCCGACGTGGTCCGGTCGGCGATGTCCGCGTAGGCGGAGTGCGGCGGACCGCCCGGGACGGGCTTGTCCTGTTGTCGCGGCCGCGCGCCGAGAGCCGGGCGTATCCGGTCGTCGGCCGGGACGCGGCCGGCGGGGCTCGCGTCACGAGGCCGGACGCACCCCGGCCGACGGGTACCAGGCGTGCCTATCATCGGCCCCATGCAGGACTCGACCGGCACGGACACCCGGATCTCCCTCGACCTCGCGCTGACCGTCCGGCACGACGGACACGGCGGGGTCGCCGACGACCTGGCCGACCTCGCCGGGCTCGCCGCGTGGGTCCGCGCCCACCCCGGCATCGTGCCGGACGCCGAAAGGTACCGCGCCGACGAGCCGGCCCTGGCCGCCGTCCGCGCGGTGCGCGCCGCGGCGCGTGCCCTTTTCGCCCGCGCCGTGCGCCCCGGTGAACCGAGTCCCGCGGACGCCGCCCGGCTGCTGCCCGTCCCCGACGCCCTGCGGTGCCTGAACCAGGCGGCCGCGCGCACACCCAGCGTCCCCGTGCTGGACTGGGCGGACACCGGCCCCGCCGAGCCGGCCTTGCGCAGGGAGCCCGCCGGCGGACGGCCGGACGACCTCGCCGCGCTGCTCGCCCACGCCGTGATCGGCTTCCTCGCCGGTCCCGACCGGCACCGGCTGCGGGCCTGCCACGCACCCCGCTGCGTGCGCTACTTCCTCAAGGAGCACCCGCGCCAGGAATGGTGCAAGCCGTCCTGCGGCAACCGCGCCCGCGTCGCCCGCCACCACGAACGGCACAAGCGGACCGCGTAGCCCGACGGGCACCCGCCCGCACGCCGTTCGGAGGGCGAGGCCACGTACCATGGCGGCATGTCGTTCCTCCGCCGCCGCAGCGCCACGCCCGCCGGGCCCGACTTCGACGTACTGGCCATGGACCCGGGTGACTGGCCCGGCAATCTGGGCGCCGGCCTGCTGCCCGCGCCCGACGGCAGCTGCCAGGGTGTCTTCCTGCGCTACGACCTGTTCGGCGGCCGCGGCCCCGCGATGATCATCGGCAACCTGCCGGAGGGCTCCCCGGCCCGCGAGGTCCCCGAGGGCGAGATCCCCTTCGAGGTGGCCCAGCTGCTGCTGGCCCTGGAGAACGACGAGGAGGTGACGGTCGCCGGCGCCGAGGACGTCCCGGTGATGCAGGGCGACAACCTGCTCATCGTGCGCCGGCTCAAGCTCTCCGAGAGCCGGATCTCCTGCGTGCAGTTCGACCGCAGCGACGGCGTCCTGGTGACCATCGCCGCCTGGGACCGCCCCATCACCGACGACCTGTACACCCTGCTGAAGCCGCTCCCGGCGGAGCTTTTCCAGCAGGGCTGAGCCGGGCCGCTACCGCACGGTCGAGAGCGTGACGTCGGCGGCGCGCACGTACCCGACCCGGTGGCCGTACTGGATCTGGTAGTACACGTCCTGCCCGGTCACCACCCGGTGGGAGGCCTCGTCGAAGGTCACCGCGTAGTAGTACTCCCCGGCCACCCGCTCACCCACCACGTACCGCTGGCCCGCGAGCACCCGGTACGGCAGGGGCGACACGGCCTGGGCGGGCACGCCCGCCGGGTAGGCCGCCTTCTCCGGGTACGCCCGCCCGTACACGGGGACGCTGTCCAACCCCTTCCTCGGGGTGACCACCCGGCCGGAGGCGGGGACCGCCGCCGGATTCCTCCCCGGGTTGCGGAACCACGCCTTCTGCCCCAGGTACCAGATCGCCGTCCAGTCGCCCCACCGGTCGGCCACCGCGTACTGCTGCCCCGTGGACACCCGTGACGACAGGTCGTTCACCCCGGTCGTCGGGGCGGTGCCCAGGCCGACGTCCCTGATCAGGGGCGCGTTCACGTCGTGGTCCGAGTACAGCCGGACCGCACTGGAACCGTGCACCGCGCAGGGCTCGCCCCTCGTCTCGCAGCCGGTGTACTCCGGGCGGTTGGCGGCGTAGCCGGGGCGGATCGTCACCAGACCGGACCTCTTGCCGGCGGTCGGCTCGAAGGGGCGGCCGAGCAGCTTGAAGTAGTGCCGCCAGTCCCAGTACGGGCCGGGATCGGTGTGCATGCCCGGGATCGTCGCCGTGGTGGTGCCCGGTACGTTGTCGTGGCCGAGGATGTGCTGCCGGTCCAGCGGGATGTCGTACTTCCTCGCCAGGTACTTCACCAGCCGCGCCGACGACCGGTACATCGCCTCCGTGTACCAGGCGTCCGGCTCCGCGAGGAAGCCCTCGTGCTCCAGGCCGATCGACTTGGCGTTGACGTACCAGTTCCCCGCGTGCCACGCCACGTCCTTCGCCTTCACGTGCTGGGCGATGTGGCCGTCGGTGGAGCGCAGGGTGTAGTTCCAGGAGACGTAGGCGGGGTCCTGGACCAGGTTGAGGACGCCGTTCCAGGTGCCCTCCGTGTCGTGCACGACGATGTACCGGACGCGCTGCGAGGCGGGCCGGTTCCCCAGGTCGTGGTTGCCGTAGTCGCCGTCCCCGAACTCCTCGTAGGGTGCCGGGACCCACTCGCAGGAGACCGACCGCGGGCACTCGGTGCCGGCGGACCTCGCGGCCCGCAGACCCGCGTCGTCCAGCTGGGACACGTCGGGTGCCACGTCGGGGCGGGCGGCCAGGGCGACCCGCTGCCCGGCGTCCGTGGTCCGCCGCTCGCCCGCGCGGATCACCTCGAACACGTCGTCCGCGTACGCCGCCGCGGTCGCCGAGTCCTCGGCGCCCGAGAAGCGGGCCACCGCCCCGTACCAGTCGGCCGGGTCCGCGCTCAGCGGCTCGCCCAGGTCCCGCTGGGCGGCCGCCAGCAGCGCGGCACCGCCCGACACGTTCGCGGCCGGGTCGCTGCGCAGGGCCTCGGGGCTCAGACCGGTCAGCTCGGCCGCCCTCGGCAAGGTGGTGAGCCGCGCCGGCAGGTCGGCGGGCGGGGCGGTCGTCGGCGCGGGGCGCAGCGGGGCGCGGGCGTCGTCGCCGCGCGGGTCCTCGGTGCCCTCGCCGTGGTGCGACGCCGCGGCCAGTGCCGTGCGCGCGTCGGTGAGGTGCAGCGGTCCGTAGCCGCCGGTCACGCTCGGCGCGCCGCCGTGCGCGTCCCAGCGGGACTGGAGGTAGGAGACGCCCAGCAGGACGCTCTGCGGCACGTGGTACTCGGCCGCCGCGTCGGCGAACGCCCGCTGCAGGCGGTCCGGGGCGGGCGGAGCGTCCGGGGGCCGGGCGGCGGAGGGTGCGGCGCCGAGCAGCGGCAGCAGCAGGGCCGCGGTGGCCAGGGCGGGCACGACGGGCGATCTGCGCAAAGCGGCCTCCTGTGACGGTCGGGCGTGGCGGGGCGTGAGCGACGGAGGTGCGGGGCCGGGCGTGGGTCAGTGGTACCCGGCGGTCAGACGATCCGTCAATCATGCCGCCACGGCGGCGGTTTCCCACGTCAGCAGGGGGTCGGGCGAGTTTCGGAACGGCGGCTCACGGGCCTGCGCGGCGTCAGTGGCGTACACCAATGGGCAACGCCGGGACTCCGGGCACACGAAATCCGCGGTGCTCCCTCCCCGGAGGGCGCACCGCGGACCGTCGGCCCGTTCCTCAGCGAGTGCCGACCGCCGCGCGCACGGCCCTGCGGGCCATCTGGCAGTCGTCGTGCAGCCGGCGCAGCAGCAGCCGCTGCTCCTCGCCGGAGGGCACGGCGCCCGGCTGCGCGGGCACGGGCTGTGCCGGGACCGCGTCCTGCATCGAGCGCTGCACGGCCGTCTCGTAGGTACGGATCTCCCGGGTGAGCACCAGCATCAGGTTCACCAGGAAGGCGTCCCGCGCGGCGGTGCCGCCCGACTGGGCGATCTGGCTGATCTGCCTGCGGGCCGCCGGGGCGTCGCCGAGGACCGCCCACAGGGTCGCCAGGTCGTAGCCGGGCAGGTACCAGCCCGCGTGCTCCCAGTCCACCAGCACCGGACCGGCCGGTGACATGAGGATGTTGGACAGCAGCGCGTCACCGTGGCAGAACTGGCCCATGCCCTGGCGGCCGCTCGCGTGAGCGATGCCGTGCAGCAGTTTCTGCAGGTCGCCCAGGTCCCGGTCGGTAAGCAGCCCCAGCTCGTGGTACCGGGAGATCCGGGCCGCGTAGTCCAGCGGGGCGTCGAAGGTGCCGGCCGGGGGCCGCCAGGCGTTGAGCCGGCAGACCGCGCCCAGCGCCGCCCTGATGTCCGCCCGGGGCGGAGCCTCCAGCGGGTGCCGCTGCAGCGCCGCCACCCGTCCGGGCATCCGCTCGATCACCAGCGTGCAGTTGTCCGGGTCCGCGGCGATCAGCCTCGGCACCCGCACCGGGGGGCGGTGCCGGACGAACGAGCGGTATGCCCCTATCTCGTGCCGGATGCGCTCCGCCCACGCGGGGGAGTGGTCCAGTAAACACTTGGCGACCGCGGTGCTGCGCCCGGTCGTACCGACGAGGAGCACGGACCGCCCGGTGCGGCGCAGCACCTGCACCGGGGAGAACTCCGGGCAGATCCGGTGCACGGAGGCGATCGCCGTGCGCAACTGGGTGCCCTGCGGGCCGGAGAGGTCGATTCTTCCGCTGAGCGGCTGGGTGCCGGGGCCCGCGCCGCGCCGCGCCCTGCCCGCCCCGGGCACCGGGGCCGCCGGACGCGCGGGGGCGAGGTAGGGGCCGCCGCCCGCCGCCGGGCGGGGGTGCAGTGAGCGCTGCGGGGCGGACACGGAGGACGATGCTGCGTACATGGGCGAGACAGATCCCTTCGTGTGCCTGCTGTGCCTGCCTGAAGAGCCGCGCCGGCCCCGCGAGGAGCAGGCGTCTCTTCCGAAAGCCGTCGCGCTGCCCGCCCGGCCGCCCGGAGCCACCCTGGGGAGTGACCCCCGCGGCGACCGGTCGGGGTGGCGCATTCCTACCTGACACCCCGCCGCCCGTGGCACACCATCTGGCGCACCCTGGCGAACGGTGGCGAATAGTCGCCCGGCAACCCGCACGGGGCTACTGTCAACTCAGCCGAGAACCTGGGGGCTTGACGTGAGCAAAGAACCCAACACCCGTCTGTCGGACCTGTTCGGCCTGGCCGGCTGGTCCAAGGGCGAGCTCGCGAGGCTGGTCAACCGGCAGGCGGCGGCCATGGGCCATCCGCAGCTGGCGACCGACACCTCGCGGGTGCGGCGGTGGATCGACATGGGGGAGATCCCGCGTGATCCGGTGCCGCGGGTGCTGGCGGTTCTGTTCACCGAGCGTCTCGGCCGTGTCGTGACCATCGAGGACCTCGGTCTGGTCCGGCACGGGCGCGCGGGGAAACGGCAGGGCGGCGGGAGCGAGGAACATCCCGACGGAGTGCCGTGGGCGCCCGAGCGGACCGCGGCGGTCCTCACCGAATTCACGGGAATGGACCTCATGCTCAACCGACGCGGCTTGGTGGGCGCGGGCGCCGCGCTCGCCGCGGGCTCCGCACTCAGCAGCGCCATGCACGACTGGCTCCACACCGACCCGGCCCTGGCGGCCGACGCTCCCGACCTGCACCAGCCCCTGCACGCCGACCCCGCCGGGTTCGACCGATACGAGGCCGCCCCCATCGGGTCGCAGGAGGTGGAGGAACTGGAGCGCTCGGTCGAAGTGTTCCGCGCCTGGGACGCCGCCCGCGGCGGCGGCCTCCAGCGCAAGGCCGTGGTGGGCCAGCTCAACGAGGTGGGCGGCATGCTCGCCTACCACCACCCACCCCACCTCCAGCGGCGCCTGTGGGGCGTCGCCGCCAACCTCGCCGTCCTCGCGGGCTGGATGTCGCACGACGTCGGCCTGGAACCCACGGCCCAGAAGTACTTCGTCATCGCCGCCCACGCCGCGCGCGAGGGCGGTGACCGGCCCCGGGCCGGCGAGGCGCTCTCCCGGGCGGCCCGCCAGATGGTGCACCTGGGCCGGCCCGACGAGGCGATGGACCTGATGAAGCTCGCCCAGTCGGGCTCCGGCGAGCAGGTGCTGCCGCGCACCAAGGCCATGCTCTACACGATCGAGGCCTGGGCGCAGGCGTCCATGGGCAAGGGCCAGGCGATGCGCCGCACCCTGGGCCGGGCCGAAGACCTCTTCGTCTCCGACAAGGCGGACGTGCCGCCGCCGGACTGGATGCAGACGTTCAAGGAGGAGGACCTGTACGGCATGCAGGCCCTGGCCTACCGGACCCTCGCCGAGTTCGAGCCGGGGGCCGCCGCGCACGCCCAGCACTACGCGGACAAGGCCCTGGCCCTCAGGGTGGACGGCCGGCAGCGGTCGAAGATCTTCGACTACCTGTCGATGGCTTCCGCCTGCTTCATCGCCGACGACCCCGAACAGGCGGACCGGTACGCGCGCCTGGCCCTGGTGTCGATGGGGTCCAACTCCTCCCAGCGGACCTGGGACCGGCTGCGGCAGATGTACCGGCTCACCGCGCAGTACGCCGGCTACCCGAAGATCCAGGAACTGCGCGAGGAGATCGAACTGGCGCTGCCCAAGGGGAAGACGTCCAAGGGCAGGGGGAGCGGCGGCAGGACGGCCCAGGCGTAGCGCACGGCGCCTCCGCTTCGGCGCGCGGCGCTCCTACTTCGGCGCCACCCGGGCCACCAGCACGCAGGCGTCCTCCCGGTGCAGGGACTGGCCGATCTCCTCCGACACGATGTGCAGGACGTCCTGCGCCGAGTGGGCTCCGGTCAGCCGGGGGGCCAGGGCGAGGAGGCGTCGCCGACCCGCCGGGACGAGTCCGCCGGTGTGCAGCAGCAACAGGTCACCGGCTTCAAGGGTGGTCTCGGCCTGCCAGGCCGGCGCGCACCCCGTCCCGTCGCGGAACAGCAGCGGGGCGGGGCCGTCGGCGTGCGCCCACGTCAGGGTGCGGCTGTCGGGCCGGTAGCCGCAGTACACGGCGCCGCGCACGGGCGGCAGAGCGGTGGACCGCAGCGACCGGGCGAGCCGGTCCGGAAGTCCGGCGGGCCGGACGCCCGCCGTCGCCAGGCCGCGCAGCGCGCCGATCACCATCGCCGGACCCTGTGCCTGGTCGGCGTCGGAGCAGGGGAGTTCGCCGGCGCTCAGCAGGGTTTCGTCACCGGCGAGCGGACAGGCGTCGTACCAGACGCCGCACCGGGGCGTGTCGGCCGCGGCGGGCAGGTACCCGGCCGCCAGGTCCAGGCCCGGCCGTCCCTGGTCCGGGAACCGCAGGAGGCCGTGCCAGGGCGGCGGCACGGCTTCCCGCGGTTCGACCGCGGCCCCTTGCCCGGTGTCCGCGGCCGGCGGACGGTGCCGGAACGAGTCACGGGTCTCGCTCACGGCCCGCTGGCTGCGGCGCAGTTCGCTGACGTCCCGCAGTACCGCCCACATCGAGGCGGTGCTGCCGTCGGCGTCGAGCACGGGCTCGCCCATCATGTGCACGGTCCGTACGGTGCCGTCGGGGCGCACGACGCGGAACTCCCCGTCGATGGGCCGGCCGTCGACGAGGCAGCCCGTGACCATCGCGGTCAGTTTCGGCCGGTCCTCGGTGAGGACCAGGGACGGGAACTCGTCGAGGCTGAGGGGGAGGGCGGCGGGGTCGCGGCCGAGGATCCGGAAGAGCTCCCCGGACCACTCGGCCTCGTCCGTCAGCAGGTTCCACTCCGCGCTGCCGACCCTGCTGAGCAGCGAACCCGGGCGCGGTGCGGGGGCCGGGCCGTCCCGCAACTGCGCCAAGTGCTCGTCGAGGTCGCTGAGCTGGTGCAGTGCCAGGTCGTACAGAGCGCGCTGCCAGCGTCCTCGCGGGTCCGTTCCGTCGCCCTGACTGTCCCGCCGTACGGCGTCCACGTCGCCCTTGAGCCGCCGCGCCTGCGATATGAGCGCCTCGACCGAGCCGCGTCCCGGTGGCTGGGCGGCTGGGTGGTCCGCGGAGAGATGGGACGACATGACGCACTCCGATGTGCAGACGGTACGAACCAGGGCGGGACCGAGGCCGGCGGAAGGGCCGCTACGACTGTGGCACAGCCCGCGGGGCCCCGTAAGGGATTCGGCAAGACACGATACGGTGGTGCTTCCGGCATATGCCACAGTCTTCCCGGAGTGACTTCGGCGCCCGGAGGGCGTACGCGCCCTCGTCGTCAAGTCGTAGGCTTCCTACGGGACTTGACGGGTGTGCGCGCTCGCCGGAGTCGTCGCCCGGGTGTTCGGCGGACCTCTGTTCTACGGCGCGTCGTACAGTGCGGGCCGAGGCGCCAGACCGACGGGCGTGCGCGCCCCCTTCTCCAGCGCCCGTACGCCCGCTTCGGCGACCGCGGACGCCGCGTACCCGTCCCAGGCGCTCGGGCCGGTGACCCGTCCCCGCCGGGTGGCGTCGACCCAGTCCCGCACCTCGCGGTCGTAGGCGTCCGCGAACCGCACGAGGTAGTCCTGCGGCACTTCCTCACGGGCACCGCCCGCCGCCGTCACCACCATGGTGCGCGCGTCCCCGATCCGGGCGCTGCCCGCCTCGCAGACGGCCTCGCACCGGACCTCGTAGCCGAAGCCGCAGTTGACGAAGATCTCCACGTCGACCAGGGCGCCCCCCTCGGTCTCGAAGAGCACCAACTGGGGGTCGAGCAGCCCCTCGGGCGCCCCCGCCGACGGACGCGGCCTCAGGACGCTCACCGCGGTCAGCTCCTGCCCGAGCAGCCAGCGGGCCGCGTCGATCTCGTGCGAGACGGAACTGGTGACCAGCATGTCGGAGGTGAAGTGCGGCGGGGAGGACACGTTGCGGTGGACGCAGTGCAGCATCAGCGGCCGGCCCAGCCGCCCGTCGTCCAGCAGCGACTTCAGCTGCCGGTACTCCGCGTCGTAGCGCCGCATGAACCCGATCTGCGCCAGCCTGCGGCCCAGTCGCGCCTCCGCCTCCACCACGCGCAGCGCGCCCGCGGAGTCCGGCACCATCGGCTTCTCGCACAGCACCGGCAGCCCTCTCGCGAAGGCGGCCAGCAGAGCCTCCTCGTGCGCCTCGCCGGGTGAGGCGATCAGCACGGCCTCCACACCCGGCGCGTCCAGCGCGGCCTCCACGTCCGTGTGCACGACGACCCCGCCGATCCCGGCGGCGACCGCCTTGGCCCGTTCGGCGTCGGGGTCCACGACGGCGGCGACCCTGGCGCCGCTCACCACCCGGTCGAGGCGCCGTACGTGGTCGGCGCCCATGTGTCCCGCGCCCAGCACCGCCACACCCAGAAGTTCGCTCACGCTCCGCCGGCTCCTTCCCCGTCCGCGGCGCACCCGCGGAGGGCGGGTACGTGTACCGCGAACAGGGTTTCACGGTCGTCAAGGGGGGCGGACCGCCGGACGCGGCGCCGGCGTCAGTACCGCAGTACGCCCGCGATGCCCTCCGCCTCGCCGAGCGCCCCGTCGGGGACGAAGCGGACCTCGGCGCCGGTCTCCAGGCACTGCTCGACGATCTCGTCCACGATGTCCTCGCGGGCGTCGAGGTCGCCGTCGTACGCCGGGAGCAGGTGTTCGCCGTCCTCGCGCATCGTCACCTTGAAGTTCTCCTCGACGGCCAGCAGCCGGACCCGGCCGGTGTGCGCGCTCTCCCACAGCTCGTCGACGCCGGCCGCGAAGTCCTTGCGCCCCCGGGCGGCGTCCAGTTCCCTGGCGACGGCCTCGACGGAGCCACGCGCCTCGTCGTCGAGGACGGGCGCCACCGCCTGCCACACGGCGTCGGCCGTGCCGTGCGCCAGGCCCCCGTGCGGTACGAGCACCGCGTCCCGCACGGTGTTCCCGGTCTCCTCCAGCACGGACAGCGCGGGCTGCGGGCCGGTGACGTACAGCGGCCGGGGGTGCGCGCGCAGGACCCGGCCCATCTCGGTGTCGGCGTCGCGCAGGAACCGGCGGGTGGTCTCGTCCCGGAAGGTGCTCGGCGAGTCGCCGATCCGTTCCATGCGTTCGGGGTCGAAGTCCAGCGGCGGGCGGTCCATGGGGAAGCCGCCGGTGCGGTCCTCGACGACCCTTCCCGCCCCGCCGCTCCACAGAGTGACCCGGTCGGCGGCGACCGACAGCACCCAGAACGGCCGCTCGGCGGCCTGCGCGGCGACGAGGTTGCGGGTCAGGAAGGTGTCCGAGAGGACGACACGCTCCGGGACGGAACGGGCGAGGGTCCAGACCTGGTGCTCACCCGGCGCGGCGAAGATCGCCAGGCCGTCCTCGGTGTGCGACAGGTCGACCTCCGCCAGGGCGCGGTCGAGTTCCCGGGAGACCTCCATGCGACGCTCACGGGTCACCGCCGGGTCGTCCTGCAACTGTTTCTTGGCCTCGGCGACGGCGTTGCGCAGCCGGACGGGGTCGCCGGCGTTGTCCGGCTCGCGGCGGTGCGTCGGCGTCAGCACGGACACGGCCGGGTAGGGACGGGGTCGCCGCAGTTCGGCGAGGGCGGCGGGACTCAGATCGTGCTCCATGTCAGCACGATATGCCGGACGGACGTGTCGGGCATTCGGAGCAATCCATCTCATTCGTCCCGGCCGCGGGAGGCCTCGCCGCCGCAGGAGCTGCCGTCGGGCGGCAGGGATCCGTACAGCAGGAAGTCGTCGACCTTGCGGTGGACGCACTCGGAGGACGCGTAGCCCGTGTGCCCCTCGCCCTTGTTGTCGAGGACCACGGCCGAGGGCCCGAGCCGCTCCGCGGTCTCCTCGGTCCAGCGGTAGGGAGTGGCCGGGTCCCCCCGGGTGCCGACGAGGAGCATCTTCGCGGTGTCGAGGTCCTTCACGTCCTCACGGATGTAGTCGGTGCCCTTGGGGCGGCCGTGGCACATCAGTACCTGGGTGAGCCGGTAGCGGCCGAAGACCGGCGAGGCCTCCTCGTACCGGGCGCGCAGCCGGCCCAGCGACTCGGCGACCTGGCCGGCGGAGGGCCGGTCGGGGTCGTCCGCGCAGTTGATCGCCATCAGGGCGGCCGGCAGGTTGTCCATCGGGACGTCCTCCGGGTCGGTGAGGCCGGCACCGGCCTTCTCCCCGTTCCCGGCACGCGCCCGCCCACGGACCGGGAAGGTCACGCCGCCGGACACGAAAGCCTGCAGGCCGCTGGTGTCGCCGCCCTCCATCAACTGTGCGAGCGCCCGCTCCAGCGACGGCCACAGCTCCTTGCTGTAGAGGGCCTGACCCATGGCGCCCACCAGGTCCTGACCGGAGAACGGCTCACCGAAGGCCGTCGGTACCGGGTCCGAGTCGAGCGACGCGATGACCTGCTCGACCAGGCGCCGGGCCTGCCGCGCGTCCTGCCCGAACGGACAGGCGATGTCCTCCACGCACCAGTCGAGGAAGTTCTCCAGCGCCGTCTGCTGCCCTCGCGCTCCGGCCAGTCCCTGCTCGGTCAGCGGTTCCGTCAGGGTGTCCACGCCGTCCAGGACCATCCGCCCGACCTTGTCCGGGAACCTGGCGGCGTAGACCGCGCCCAGCCGGGTGCCGTAGGAGAAGCCGAGGTAGTTGAGCCGGTCGTCGCCGAGCGCCTGGCGCATCACGTCCATGTCACGCGCGGCTTCGACCGTGCCTATGTGGGGAAGCACCGGGCCGGAGTGCTTCGCGCACTCGGCCGCCGCGTCCCGCAGCCGCCGCAGCACGTCCCGCGGATCGGTGATCTTCTCGTCCCCGTCCGTCGCCTCGATGATGTCGACGGTGGCCGGGCCGCAGGTGACCGGTGAGGACCGGCCGACGCCGCGGGGGTCGAAGGCGACCACGTCATAGCCGTTGGTCAGGTGCATGAAGTCCTTGCCGCCGCCGACGAGTTCGTCGACGCCGGAGCCACCGGGCCCGCCGAAGTTGAGCAGCACCGAGCCGCGCTTGTCGCCGGTCGCCCGGTAGCGGGCGAGGGCGAGGTCGAGCGTCCCGCCCTTGGGCCGGTCGTAGTCGAGCGGGACGGTGACCTTCCCGCACTGCAGGTCCTCCGGCGCCTCCATGTCCTCGCACGCCGACCACTTGACCTTCTGGTCGTAGAACCGGGACAGGTCCGGCCCGGTGTCCCCCGCGGTCGCGGCGGGCAGCCCCGCGACCAGCAGGGCCAGCCCGAGCGCGCCGGTGACCGCGCAGTGCCGGACCGAGGTCCGGGACTCCAGCTTGGCCAGCATCGATGCCTCCCGGGCGCCCCGTCGCGGACCGGTGCTCGGCGCCCTCGCTCACCATAAGCGGGCCCCGGACGGCTCGCCTCCGGGCGGCGGAGCCGCCCGTTCGGGGCGCCACCGCGGGCCTACGGCGCTTTGCCGCCAGTTCGACAAAACGGTCACTCGATGGGGTGAAAGGCCTATGAGCCATAACTCGGATGGTGCGTCCGCGGTTTAACCGGTGCGGGTGAGTGCCCGTGACCAAGTCTGGAAGGCAGGGAAACTCATGAGAAGGGTTACCCGAAACGGTGTGCTCGCCGTCGCGGCCTCCGGGGCGCTGGCCGTGACGATGCCGGCGTACGCCGCGTTCGCGTCCGACGGCGCCGCCGCGGACGGCTCCGCGGCAGGCTCGCCGGGGCTGATCTCGGGCAACACCGTCCAGCTCCCGGTGGACGTCCCGGTGAACGTGTGCGGCAACACGGTGAACGTGGTGGGGCTCCTCAACCCGGCCGCGGGCAACAGCTGCGCCAACACCGGGGCGGACGGTACGGCGGACAAGGGCAAGGAACCCTCCGAGGGGACCGGCGCGTCGGGAGGCGCGGCCGCCGAGGGCGGTGCGCAGGACTCCCCGGGCGTGCTCTCCGGCAACGGCGTCCAGCTGCCGGTACACCTCCCGGTGAACGTCAGCGGCAACAGCGTCAACGTCGTCGGCATCGGCAACCCGGCCGTCGGCAACGAATCGACGAACGGTCCCGGTGACGAGTCCGAGCCCGCCGAGCCCCCCGCGCGGCCGGAGCCCGAGCCGTCGGCGCCCGAGGAGGAGCGCGCCCAGCCGAAGCCGTCCCCGCACGTCGCGGCCCCGTCGCAGGGGTCGGTGTCCCTGGCCCACACCGGTGCGGACCAGACCGTGCCCGCCCTCGCGGGCGGTGCCGCGCTCGTGCTGGGCGGCGTCGTCCTCTACCGGCGGTTCCGGCCGGACGCCCGAACCTGACACACGGCGGCCGGCCGTCCCGGGGCCCGCACACGCGGCCGTCGGGGCGCCCCGCTCCCGCCGGACCCGTGTGCGCCGAACGCGGCCCCACGGAACGGCACACCCCGGCGGGACAGCGAGCCACCGGCCGGGGCCCGACGCCCGGGGCCGACCGAGGAAGCCGGGAACCGGCGGGGCGCCACAGAACCGGCAAGGGAGCCGACTGGGGCCACGGGTCCCGGCCGGACGGCGAGCCGACGCCCTGGCGGCGCACCCGACTGGAGCAGGACACCTGGGCCGGGGCCCGCGCGCCGGGCCCCGACGGCCCCTGAGCTTCCGCCGCCGCTCAGGCCCGTCCCGTGTGGAACCGGCGGTGCAGCGCGTGGACCTCCTCGGTCAGTTCCGGTACCGGGCCGTCCACCGCCACCCCGGGCGCCACCTCCCGCACCGCCAACGTCCGCACCGGTGGTGCGGGGACGCCCAGCTCGGTCAGCCAGCCCCCGAGCTGCTCCGACGAGGCGACGTACACGATGCGCCCCAGGCCGACCCACGCGTGGGCGGCGGCGCACATCGGGCAGTGCTCGCCGGACGTGTACACCGTGGCCGCGGCCCGCTCCTCGGGGGTGAGGTGGGCGGCGGACCAGCGCGCCAGCTCGAACTCGGGGTGGCGGGTGCGGTCGCCGGAGGCCACGTGGTTGCGGTCCTCGGCCAGTAGCTCGCCGTCCCCGCCGACCAGTACCGACCCGAACGGCTCGTCACCCGCCGCCAGCGCCTCCGCCGCCAGCTCCACGCAGCGACGCAGGTACGGCAGTTCGGCGTCCTTCACAACCATGGGCCCGGCCCTCCTCGGCGATGTGATCCTCACGGGCAGCCTATGCCGGCCTTCTCTTGCTACGGCCGATCGCTAGAGTTACAGTCTCTAACAAGAGCTACCGCCTCTTGCGGTCCGCTCTCGCAGACATACCGGAGAAGCCGAGAGAAGGGGACCGCCATGTCCGCCGCCACACCGCAGTCGCACACCCCGCACACCGTCCTCGGTTCGGGACCCGCCGGCACCGAACTCGCCCGTGAGCTCGTGCGCCGGGGCCACCGCGTCCGGCTCGTCGACCGGAAGGGCGAGGGTCCCGCGATCGAGGGCGTCGAGCGGTTCGCCGCCGACGTGAGCACGGCCGAGGGGGCGCGGGCCGCGATAGGGGAAGCCGCCGTGGTGCACCACTGCGTCAATGTCGGCTATCACCTCCAGACCGAGGTGATGCCGCGCGTCCAGGAGGCCGTCCTCGCCGCCGTCGAGGTGACCGGGGCCCGGCTCGTCGTGCTCGACACCCTCTACCCGTACGGCGAGACCGGGGGAGCGGTGATGACCGAGGGCAGCCCCTGGCTGGCGACCAGCCGCAAGGGCCGGATGCGCGCCGAGCTCGACGAGCGCTATCTGTCCGCGCACCGGACCGGGCGGGCCCGCGTCGCCCTCGGCCGCAGCGCCGACTTCGTCGGTCCCGGAGTGCTCAACTCGTCCCTCGGTGCCGCCGTCTTCCCGGGCGCCCTGACGGGAGGCGAGGTGCTGGGCCTCGGCGACATCGGTCTGCGGCACAGCTACACCGACATCCGGGACGTCGCGGCCGGCCTCGCCACGCTCGGTGAGCGGCCCGAGGGCGACGGCCGCGTGTGGCACCTGCCCACCGTGCCCGCCGTCAGTACGCGTGAGATCCACATGATGATCGAGAAGCGTGTGGGCCGGCCGTTGAACGTCGTGGTGCTGTCCGAACCCCGCCCCTTCGGCCCGTTCGACGAACTGTTCATGGCCGAGTACGCGGAGATGTTCTACCAGCACACGGAGCCGCAGATCATGGACTCCACCGCCTTCGAGCGGACCTTCGGCACGGCTCCCACGCCGCTCACGGACACCGTGGACGCCACCGTGAGCTGGTACGAGGAGTGGCTCGCCGGCCGGTGACGGCGGCCCGGAGGCAGGTGGCCCGCTCGCTCAGCGCCGGGTGCGGGCCCTCGACCGGTCCAGCGCGGCCACGCCGAGCGCGGCGAGACCGATCTGGATGAGCCACTCGACCCAGTCGACGCCGTCCGTGTCGGCCACGCCGAAGGCCGCCGCGACCCACGATCCGATCAGCGCGGCCACGATGCCGACGAGGATCGTCCAGAGGATCCCGATGCGCTGACGGCCCGGGACCACGAGCCGGCCCAGCACGCCGATGACGATGCCGATGATGATGGCACTGATGATGCCGCCGATTTCCATCTCCGCCCCTTCATGTCAAGACCCCCGCAGTAGGGCGTGTGCCCGTTGCGGGCGCGACTAGTCCGCGGGACCGGTCGGCAGGGGCGTGCGAGGGCCGGCCCGCTCCCGCGGGCCGGCCCTCGGTGTTCCTCCCTCGTGTTCAGGGCCTGCGCATGCTCTTCGCCGCCGTGGCGGCGCACACCGTCCCCAGGGCCAGGGTCAGAGCGCCGATGATGATGTTGTTCCAGATGACGCCGGCGTCCGGGTCGGTGCCGACGATCCACGGCGAGATGATCATCCAGATCCCCATCGCGCACATCGCACCGCTGAGGCCGTACATGCGTTCCGGAGCGCGGGTGAACCCCAGGGCCAGCAGGCCGATGGCGATTCCTATGATCAGGTTGTGGGCCACGAGTGCGGGCTGACTGGTGGTGAAGTGGACTATCCACGGGGACACGGCGCAGTACAGGCCGAGCAGGAACACCGGCCCGTCCACGAGTGCCACATCGCGGCCGCCGAGCATGCGTGCGTAACGCTCCTGCATTTCCGGGGCGTCGGGGTGACTGGAGATGTCACCTCGGGAGTGCGAGACGTTGGCCATGATTCGTCTCCTTCGACTGACCGGGCCGTCGGTGCGGTTTCGGTAGCGCCGCACGCGTCCATTCTGCTCTTATTTTTCCCTTATGTGTAGTCGGGGAGCGGTCCGCGGATGGGGCGGTGCGCGGGCTGGACATGTCCACGCGGATCGCGGGCAGGCGAGCGTCGAGAGGCTCCGGGACACAGCGACAGCGGAGGTGGCCGCCGCCATGGGTGCGAAGGTGTTGGAACGGTTTCCCGCGGGTTCCCCGCGCGGGTCGTGGCCGGCGGAGGAGTACGCCGCGCGCCGGCGTGCCCAGGGCGAGCCCGCGACCGTCGTCATGGACCTGAAGTCGGACGCCTTCCTGGTGGTCGTGCCGGGCCGCGAGGAGAAGTGAACGCGTCCCGGTGACGGAATCGCGTGGGTGCGGCACGGGAATGTATTTCGGTACCTGAAATGTTGGCAACTACATCCATACTGTCAACGTCTTCCACCGCCAGCGAGGCACCCGTGAACCACCCCGCCCCCGAGCAGCCCGCCGACGCCGTCGCCCGGCTGCGTGCCACCTTCCGCACCGGCCGTACGAAGCCCGTCGAGTGGCGCACCGGCCAGCTGCGCCGGCTGCGCGCCCTGCTCACGGAGAACGGCCCGGACCTGGAGGCGGCCCTCCACACCGACCTCGGCAAGAGCGCCGCCGAGGCCCAGCGCACGGAGACCGGCTTCACCGTCCGCGAGATCGACCACACCCTCGACCACCTGGCCGACTGGCTGCGCGCCGAGCCCGCCCCGGTCCCGGCCCACCTCGGCGCCGACGCCACCGCCTGGACGCAGTACGACCCCCTCGGCGTCGTCCTCGTCATCGCGCCCTGGAACTACCCGGCCCAGTTGCTGCTCGCCCCGGTCGTCGGCGCGCTGGCCGCCGGCAACGCGGTGGTCGCCAAGCCCAGCGAGCTGGCCCCGGCGACCTCCGCCGCACTGGCCCGCCTGCTGCCGCGGTACCTGGACACCGACGCGGTGACCGTCGTCGAGGGCGGCGTCCCGGAGACCACGGCCCTGCTCGCCGAGCGCTTCGACCGCATCTTCTACACCGGCAACGGCACGGTCGGCCGCATCGTCATGCGCGCCGCCGCCGAGCACCTCACCCCGGTCACCCTCGAACTCGGCGGCAAGTCCCCGGCGTTCGTCGACCGCGACGCCGATCTCGGCACCGTCGCCGCACGGCTGGCCGCCGGCAAGTTCCTCAACGCGGGCCAGACCTGTGTGGCCCCCGACTACGTGCTGACCGACCCCGAGACCGCCGCCGCCCTGGAGCCGGCGCTGGTCCGTGCCGTCGAGGCGCTGTACGGGAGCGACCCGGCGCGGTCCTCGGAGTACGCGCGGATCGTCAACGAGCGTCACTTCGACCGGCTGTCCGGCCTGCTGGACTCGGGTCGGGTGGTCGTCGGCGGCGGCAGCGACCGCTCGCGGAAGTACATCGCGCCGACCGTACTCGCCGACGTCGCGCCCGACGCGCCGGTGATGCGGGAGGAGATCTTCGGCCCGGTCCTGCCGATCGTCACCGTGTCCGGGCTCGACGAGGCGATCGATTTCGTCAACGACCGCGACAAGCCGCTGGCCCTCTACGTCTTCAGCGAGTCCGACGAGACGCGCGAGCGGTTCGCCGCCGAGACCTCCTCCGGCGGCCTCGGCCACGGGCTGCCGCTGGCCCATCTCACCGTCTCCGACCTGCCGTTCGGCGGTGTGGGGGAGAGCGGCACGGGCAGCTACCACGGGCGGTACTCCATCGAGACCTTCAGCCACCGCAAGGCGGTCCTGAAGAAGCCGCTGGGCTGACCGGCCCGACGACTCGCGTTCAACCCGGCCCGGAACCGGCCGGGTTGAACTGGTCTACACCCTTGACTGGTACAGACCAACACGGTTGAGTGTGCCTCCAACACCCCCCACCACGGCCGCCCCCGACGCCGTGGCCGGTCCGCCGGCGCGCGCCCAGGGCTCCGCTTCTCCCTTCCCTGGTACGGGAGCGGCCGTGCTCCGCCGAAGGAGGAAGTCCGTGTCGAGGCGCCGTATATCCGCCGTGGTCACCGCACTCGCCCTCGCGGGAGCCGTCCCCGCCTTCCTGCCCGCCACCGAGGCGTCCGCCGCCTCCTGTTCCAGTTACCCCGCCTGGTCGGCCGGTGCGAACTACAATGCCGGCGACATCGTCCGCTACACGGACGGCAAGGCGTACATCGCCGAGCACGCCAACCCGGGCTACGACCCGCTGATCAGCACCTGGTACTGGGAGCCTTACGCCTGCGACGGCGGCTCCGAGACGCCGGTCGGCAACTTCGTGGTGACCGAGGCGCAGTTCAACCAGATGTTCCCGGGCAGGAACTCGTTCTACAGCTACAGCGGCCTCACCGCAGCCCTCAGCGCCTATCCCGGCTTCGCCAACACCGGCAGCGACACGGTGAAGAAGCAGGAGGCCGCCGCCTTCCTCGCCAACGTCAGCCACGAGACCGGCGGACTGGTGCATATCGTCGAGCAGAACACCGCCAACTACCCTCACTACTGCGACTGGAACCAGCCCTACGGCTGCCCGGCCGGCCAGGCCGCGTACTACGGGCGCGGTCCCATCCAGCTCAGCTGGAACTTCAACTACAAGGCGGCGGGCGACGCCCTGGGCATCGACCTGCTGAACAACCCCTGGCTGGTGCAGAACGACTCGGCCGTCGCCTGGAAGACCGCCCTGTGGTACTGGAACACACAGTCCGGACCGGGCAGCATGACCGGGCACAACGCCATGGTGAACGGCGCCGGCTTCGGCCAGACGATCCGCTCCATCAACGGCTCCCTGGAGTGCGACGGCAAGAACCCCGCGCAGGTCCAGAGCCGCGTCAGCAAGTACCAGCAGTTCAGCCAGATCCTCGGTGTCTCGCCGGGCGGCAATCTGTACTGCTGACCCGCGCCGGGTGCGTGCGACACTCCGCCGATGACCTCGGAAGAGATCACCGCGGAGTCCTCCGGCACCTGACGCCTCGGCGACCTGCCCGTCCGCCGCGTCGGCCTCGGCACGATGCGGCGGACGGGCGGCGCCCCCCACAGCGCGCCGGCACCGTACGCCGACGACCTGGTGATCGCGGTCAAGGGCGGGCCGTTCCGGCAGCGGCCGGGGGAGCGGGGCGCTTCCGCCCGTGCCGAGGACCTGCGCGCCCACGTCGAGGAGAACCCGCGTCAGCTCGGCCGCGACCGCCTCGACGTCGCCCACCTGCGCCGCAAGCGGCAGGACTGGATCGCCGACCACTTCGGTGCCCTCGCCGCACTGCGCGCGGCGGGCCTGATCCGCCGCCTCGGCGCCTCCGGCGCGGAGCCGAGGCGCAGGCCAACGCGTCCGCGATCTGCGTGCAGAACCGGTACGGCCTCGGCTTCCACGACCACGCCACCGACCAACTCCTCGCCCTGTGCCGTGAACAGGGCATCGCCGTTCCGCGCCCTCGCGGGCGAGGCCGGTCCGCAGGGTGCCGGCCCCCCGAGGAGGATGGCCGCGGGGTCGCCCGGGCGCACGGCGCGAGTCCCGCGCACCTCGCCGCGGGAGCCCTCCGGCTCAGCGACGGGGAACCGGCACGGCTGGACGGTGCCAGGAAGGGCTGACGCTCCCTACACGGTCCAGACGCCCTCCCGCATGATGTGCCGCCCCATCAGCTCGCGCTCCTCGTGCCACGCCTGGACCGCGCGCGGGCGCACCCGGAACCAGGCGTACGAGGCGCTGTCCCCGCGCGGGTCCCAGCCGGTCTTCGCGGCGAACGCGTCCGCCGCAGAGGGTGCCTCCCGCAGGCCGAACGTCTCCGCCTCACCGTCGATCAGCACGACGTCCCGGGTGTGCCCGAACGCCAGCCGGACCCGGCCGCCGCCGTGCAGGTTGCGGCCGGTCGGGTTGGTGAGCCGTGTGCACAGCCAGACCGACTCCTCGTGCCACACGAACCACAGCGGGACCATGCACGGCACGCCGTCGGCGTCCGCCGTGGCCACCCAGATGTCCAGTTCGCCTTCCAGCCGGTCGAGTACGTCCTGCCGACGCTGCCCGGGGGCGCGCGGCGGTGCGGTGATCTTCATGTCCGTGACGGTAGGGGCGGGGCCGCGCCCGCGCCTCGGGCCCGGGGCGGTCGTGCCCCTCGTACCCGGGGCCTAGGACCGAGGACTGGCGCCCGGGAGGTTTTACGTATAACCTCTCCCGTCAATCGCCCGTCCCGAAAGGTCCCGATGCCGCACATCGCCCTGGTCGCCCTTGTCGTCGACGACTACGACGACGCGATCCGCTTCTACACCGAGGCCCTGGGGTTCCGCCTCGCCGAGGACTCTCCCCGGCCCGACGGCTCCCGCTGGGTGGTCGTCGAGCCCGGCGCGGGCGGCGGCACCGCTCTGCTGCTGGCCCGGGCCAAGGGCGAGCGGCAGCGGGCCCGGGTCGGCGACCAGACGGGCGGACGCGTCGGGTTCTTCCTGTACACCGACGACTTCGCTCGCGACCACGCCCGGATGGCGGCCGCCGGCGTGACCTTCCTGGAGGAGCCCCGGTGCGAGCCCTACGGCTCGGTCGCCGTCTTCCAGGACCTGTACGGCAACCGCTGGGACCTGCTCCAGCCCGCCGCCTGACCGTCCCCGCTCTTCGCTCACCGATCCGCCGAGGAACGCCCACTCATGTCATCTACGCGCATAGACACCGAACTCCTCCGCCGCCTCCCCAAGGCGGTCCTGCACGACCACCTCGACGGCGGCCTGCGCCCCGCGACCGTCGTGGAACTGGCCGGGTCCGTCGGCCACGCCCTGCCCACCACCGACCCCGACGAGCTGGCCGCCTGGTACTACGAGGCGGCCAACTCCGGGGACCTGGTCCGCTACATCGCGACCTTCGAGCACACCCTCGCCGTGATGCAGAGCCGCGAGGGACTGCTGCGCACCGCCGAGGAGTACGTCCTCGACCTCGCCGCCGACGGCGTCGTCTACGGCGAGGTCCGCTACGCCCCCGAGCTGATGCTGAAGGGTGGTCTGACCCTCGCCGAGGTCGTCGAGACCGTCCAGGAGGGGCTGGCGGCCGGCATGGCCAAGGCGGCGGCGGCCGGCACCCCGGTCCGTGTCGGCACCCTGCTGTGCGGGATGCGGATGTTCGACCGCACCCGCGAGACCGCCGACCTCGCGGTCGCCTTCCGGGACGCGGGCGTCGTCGGCTTCGACATCGCGGGCGCCGAGGACGGCTTCCCGCCCGCCGACCACCTCGACGCCTTCGAGCACCTGCGCCGCGAGAACGTGCCGTTCACCATCCACGCCGGCGAGGCGCACGGACTGCCCAGCATCCACCAGGCCCTCCAGGTGTGCGGTGCCCAGCGCATCGGCCACGGCGTGCGCATCACCGACGACATCCCCGACCTGGCGGCCGGCAAGCTCGGCCGGCTCGCCGGCTGGGTCCGCGACCGCCGGATCGCCCTGGAGATGTGCCCGACCTCCAACCTCCAGACCGGAGCCGCGACCTCGATCGCCGAGCACCCGATCACGGCGCTCAAGGACCTCGGCTTCCGCGTCACCCTCAACACCGACAACCGGCTCGTCTCCGGCACGACGATGACCCGGGAGATGTCCCTGCTGGTCGAGCAGGCGGGCTGGACGGTGGAAGACCTGCGCACGGTCACGGTGAACGCGCTGAAGAGCGCCTTCATCCCCTTCGACGAGCGCAAGGCCCTCATCGACGACGTGGTCCTGCCCGGTTACGCCTCGGTGCTCTGAACCAGCCCGCGTGCGTAGGCGGCCTGTCCGACGTGCTGGAGATCGTCGGACAGGACGCTGACCAGGCGCGCGCCGAGCGTGACCGGCGGATCCCAGTTGTCGTCCACGATCCGCTCCAGGTCCTTGGCGGCCAGGGAGCGCAGGGCCCCGAGCGTCTGCTCGTGCACCGCGTCGTAGTACCCGGTCAGCAGGCCGGCGGAGTCGACACGGACCTTCCCGACCTGAGCCGGGCTGTGGCCGTACCCGGTGTCGTCGCGGGGCAGCCCGAGGCCGAAGCGTTTCTCCCAGTCGCCGGCGAGCCACACCTGTTCGAGCCCGAAGGCGTCCGCCACGTGGTCGTCCTGGACCCGGGTGAGGTGCCAGACCAGCCAGGCGACGGAGTTGGCGTCGCCGGCCGGGCGGGCGTTCAGGCCGTCGGGGCCCAGGCCCTCGACGGCGGCGTGGACTTCTTCCTGGATGCGGCCGTAGGCCTCGATGAGGATGTCCTTCGCATGCATGCGTCCACCATCGCGCAGTCCGTCCTCAGCCGCTCGCCGTTTCCAGCAGCGTCATGAGTGCCCGCGCCGCCGGGCTGGTGGCCTGCGGCGGCGGCAGCAGGGCGATGGTCTCGTACGCTTTCGCGTCGCCCTCCTTGAGGGGCAGCGAGGTGAGGGAGGCCCGCTTGTGCCGGAAGTGGCGCGGCACGACCGCGATGCCCAGGTTCTCGTCGAGCAGGTCGAGCAGACCGTGCACGTCGTTCACCTCCAGCGCGACGGTCCGCCGCACTCCGGCCTCGGCGAAGGCGGTGTCGGTGACGCGGCGCGGGCCCCAGTCGGGGTGGAAGTCGACGAACACCTCGTCGGCGAGGTCCTGCGGGGTCAGCACCGCGCCGTGCGCCGCCAGGCGGTGCTCGGGGTGACAGAGCACCGTCATCGGCTCGCCGGCCAGCGACACCGACCGCAGCTGGTCCGTGTCCTCCTGCGTCCGGTAGGCGAAGGCCAGGTCGAGCCGCCCGGCCGCGACCTCCTCCGCCAGCTCGCCCGAGCCCGCCTGCCGCAGCCGGATCTCCACGTCCGGATGCTCCCTGCGGAACGCGGCCAGCAACGCCGCCACCGGCACCCCGGCGATGCACTGCTCGGTGCCCAGGGACAGCGTGCCGCGCAGCACGCCCTGCACCGCCGCGACGGCCTCGTGCGCGGACCGCACCTGTGCGAGGATCCGCTCGGCCTCGCCCAGCAGCGCCCGCCCGGCCTCCGTCAGCGTCACCCGGCGGGTCGTGCGCACGAACAGCGGCGCCCTCAACTCCCGCTCCAGCGCCCGGATGGACGCCGACAGACCGGACTGGGACACCAGCAGCCGTTCGGCCGCCCGGGTGAAGTGCTGGTCCTCGGCGACCGCCACGAAGTGCTGGAGATGACGCAGTTCCATGACTCAGAAGCGTAGCCGCACAATCTCATCGGATTCTTCTGTTGGACCACTGCCCGCAGGTCAGGCCAGAGTGGGACGCGGTTCCGCACAAGCCCCGTACCCCGGGTGCCAACCCCTCTGGAGTCGCGTTGTACACCGCACACCCCGACCGCTACGCGGACATGCCCTACCGGCGCACCGGACGCAGCGGCCTGAAGCTCCCCGCGCTCTCGCTCGGCCTGTGGCACAACTTCGGCCCGGACCGCCCGGTCGAGACCCAGCGCGCCATCCTGCGCCGCGCCTTCGACCTCGGCGTCACCCACTTCGACCTCGCCAACAACTACGGCCCGCCGCCCGGCTCCGCCGAGTCCGCCCTCGGTGAGGCGCTGAGGGCCGACTTCGCGCCGTACCGCGACGAGCTGGTCATCTCCACCAAGGCCGGCTATCTGATGTGGCCCGGCCCCTACGGGGAGTGGGGTTCGCGCAAGTACCTGCTCTCCTCCCTCGACCAGAGCCTGTCCCGCATGGGCCTGGAGTACGTCGACATCTTCTACTCGCACCGCCCCGACCCGGACACTCCCCTGGCGGAGACCATGGGAGCCCTGCACACGGCGGTGCAGCAGGGCAAAGCACTGTACGTGGGCGTCTCCAACTACTCGCCGGAGCAGACCCGCGAGGCCGCCCGCATCCTCGCCGGGCTGGGCACGCCGCTGCTGATCCACCAGCCGCGCTACTCCATGCTGGACCGCCGCCCCGAGACCAGCGGCCTCCTGGACGCCCTCGACGAGCTGCGGACCGGCTCCATCGCCTACTCCCCGCTGGAGCAGGGCCTGCTGACCGGCCGCTACCTCGACGGCATCCCCGAGGACTCGCGCGCCGCGAGCGACAGCCCGTTCCTCAACAGCGACGCGGTCACCGGGGAGCTGGTCGGCAGGCTGCGCGCCCTGAACGACCTCGCGGGTGCCCGCGGCCAGTCCCTGGCCCAGATGGCGCTGGCCTGGGTCCTGCGCGAGGGCCGGGTCACCTCCGCCCTGGTCGGCGCGAGCAGCCCGCAGCAGCTGGAGGACAGCGTGGCGGCCGTGGGGAACCTGGAGTTCGGGGCCGACGAACTGGCCCGGATCGACGAGATCGTCACGAAGTAGAGAACCGGCAGGGAAACGGACACGATCCCGGAGGCGCCGGCCCGCCTCCGGGATCCTCGGCATGTCCGGACGGGCGCCCTCCGGTACCGCCGCCCTGCCCACACCCCGCGACGCGCTGTTTCGGCCACCGACGGCCGTGAATATGCCAGGAGACTGGCCGGAAATTCATGGTGACAGTGGTTCAGTAGTGAACATACTCACCTACAGGGCGTCTCACAGCACGCGACGGCGCCCTCACGCACAGCACACGAGCCGCACGGACGTCACGCCCGACCGGCAGGCGGACTGCGCGACGGGGGAGGGGAGCAGTGCACGACGAGTTCCTGTGCCATGTCACCGCCTACGGTGTCTGTGACGGCCGGCGCATCGGAGTACCGCTGGGCACCTACCGGGCCCCCACCCTCGCCCTCGCCCTGTGGTGGCTGCGCGACCGGGCCTCCTGGATCGCCGAGCGGCTCGACCCGCAGCCCGACACCCCCCATTTACCGCGCGGCGCCCTGACTCCGGTCGCCGACGACGCACCCGACGTGCCGCGCGTGCTGCGCACCTGGTGTGCCGACGACGTCCAGCAGGAGCTGGTCGCCGACGAGTTGGCCGCGGGGCGCCTGGTGCGCATCGCCACCAGCGACGACACCACCGAGTACGAGCTGATGGCCGAGTCCGTGGACGCCCTGCGCATGCAGCGGGCCGCTCCGCCCCTCGTCGTCCCCGTCGCCTGAGCACGCCCGGGCCTGCGCGTCCGGCCCAGGGCCTCCTAGGAACCCGCCGTCCCGTCGCGCCGCCGGCCCGCCCACCGCGCGAGCAGCGCCCCGGCGAATCCGGTGACCAGCCCCCACGGCAGGGCGAGGCCGACCGCGGCCCACAGCCGGGGGCGCAGGAACAGCTGCCCGGACAGGCCGCCGCCGAGGTCGCCCACGCCGAGCACCGACAGGCCGTAGCGCGCGGAGATCCGGCCGACCAAGCCGGTCATGAGCACCGTGAGGGCCAGCGCGACGGCCATGTGCACGGCGTGCGGCCAGGCCGGCGTCTCGGCCGGGGAACGGGACGCCAGGACGAACCCGGCCGTCAGGAGCAGGACCGCCGCGACGGCCAGGAGCCACCACCAGCGGCCGTCGTGCTCGGTGAGCGTCCCCAGGTTCAGGGCGGCGACGTCCGGCCCGCGCAGCACCTCGTCGAGCACGTGCGGCATCGGCAGCCCGAACGGCCCTTCGACGCGCCCGTCCCACGTGGCACCGAGGCCGACCGTGAGCGCGAGCCACGCCAGGTTCGGCAGGCCGAGCAGCAGGACCGCGAAGGTCTCCGCCGGGTGCCCCCGCGTCCCGGCGACGACCAGCCCCACCACGGCGCCGACGACGACGTACGCGAGCAGCAGGGCGACCATCGCGTACGCCGCCGGCCGCACCGAGGTGTGCAGGCGCAGCAGCCGCCCGGGCAGCGGCGCCCCGCTCGAGACGAGCAGGGCGAGCAGGAGCACGCCGGCCAGCCACAGCAGCCCGAACAGGACGGTCAGCGGCACGTCCGTGGTGAAGCCGACCCTCGGGGCGATCCCGAAGAGGTCACCGAGGTCGTCGAGAATGCCCTCGCCGAGGGACACCTCGAAGGTCTGGCGGGCGGCGAAGGCCAGCCCCAGCAGGGCGAGCAGCCACAGGACGGCGATCCGTCCGGCCCAGCCGGCCAGCTCCGTCGCACCGGCGACCGCCCGGTGCCGCAACGGGCGCAGGAAACCCCGGGCGACGACCAGCGCGCCGGTCAGCGTGACGGACAGCGGCAGCACGGTCAGTCCCGCGTCGGTCTCGGCGAACCCTCCCGCGTCGCCGGACACCTCCAGTGCCCCGCCCACGGCCGTGACGACGGTCGCGGTGACGACCCGGGGAAAGGCGTTGTCGGGCAGGTCCGCGGCGCCGGCCGCCCACAGCCCCAGCGCGGCCACGACCCACATGGCGACCAGCCCGGTCACCACCGTGCCCAGGGCCTGCGGCCAGCCATGACGGGCCGCCGCCGGTCCGGCGGCGGCGGGTGGGGTTCGCGAACTCACGCTGCCACGCTAAGCAGCCCCGGCCGCGGGCGCGCGCCGGCAGGACCGTCCGCGTCCGCCGGACACACGAGCCGGCCGCCCCGCGGTCGGTCGGTTCAGTCGGGTGCGCATGGGTTTGGCGCTCCGGTCGGGCTTGTGCGTGGCCGGGGATCGTTGGGTGCCGGGGACTGCTCGTCGGGTCGGGCTCCGCCGGCCGGTTGGTCCAGTCGGGTGCGCATGGGTTTCCGGGCCGGCTCGCCCGCGGCCGGCGGCCCGCCCGGCGCAGGGCTCAGCCGGTCCGGACGACGACGGCGTAGTCACCCAGGCCCAGCAGCCGGTCCGGCGATACCTCGCCCCGGGTCGTGAAGAGCGCGAGGAGCCGCCCCGTCTCCGTGTCGAACGCCACGTCCAGCACCGCGCCGTGCTCGGTGCCGGCCTCGGTCAGGATCCGACGGCCCAGCAGGTCCTGACAAGGCGGGGCGTTGTCCACCGCGTCGGCGGAACCGACCCGGACACCCCCGGGGCCGATCCCGTGCACCGCGTCCCAGGGAAGCACCGTCGCCCCGCGGAAGCGGCCGCCGCGCAGCCGGACGTGGCTCACCGCCCCGGACGCGACGTCGACGGTCAGGCACGTCACGGTGCCGAGCGGTCCGGTCCGGGCCGGACCCGTCACCGGCAGCCCCCGCACCTCGGTGAACAGCATCACGGCAGGGAGCCCTTCCACCGGCCGGGCACACCACCGACCAGGGCGGTGAGACCGGTGAGGTCGTCGGCGACGTGCCGGACGGCCTCCCCGGACAGGACGAGGGACCGGCCGGTGACCGTGAGCGAATCCCCACGCGGCACGTACACCCGCCGCCCGTGCCGGCTGCGCCCCGGGACGAACCGTCTGCTCGCCGCCACCCGGAAGCCCACCACCCGCCCGCCGGTGCCGCCCTCGACCACGACGTCGAGTACGGTGCCGAGCTCGTCACCGTCCTCCGTGAGGACCCGCGCCCCGAGCACCCGGGCCCGCAGCGTCTGCTGGTGCGCCGTCATGGCCGCGGCGCTCACCAGGCCCCGCCGGTCGCGGATCATCACCGCGTCGTGTCCCAGCGCGTATACGGACGGCCAGGGCAGACCGTCCTTCAGCGGCCCCGACAGCAGTCCCCGTCCGGTCAGGGTGAAACCGGTGATCCGGCCCGCGTCGGCGTCGCATACGGTGTCCTTGACATGGGCGACGGCATCGCCGCCGAGGGTGACCACCGGCCGGGTGGTGAGGCTTCGTGCGGCCATCAGTTCGTTCATCGCGCACCCTTCCCGCGCCCTCTCCCGCGCCTTCGGGTTCCCCGCGCCACTGTGACGATGCCCGCAGTACGAGGACATGGGGACTGCGATGCCGCACCCGGGGTACGAGGACAGGTGCAGCAGCGTCCGGCCAGTCCGGCTTCCGAGAGAGAAACGCATGACCGAGTACCTGGACGGGGCAGTGATACCGACTGGTTTCGACGTTCCCGTTGAACCGCTGAGGCGGGCGGCACACTACTCCGGTGACCCGGGGTGCATAGCGCAGGCGCGTTCCTTCGCCTCGCTCTTCCTCGACCAGCTCAGGACCGAGTGGTGCGCCACCATCGGCCCGCGCGCCGACGGCGCGGTGCTGCTCGTGGTGAGCGAGCTGGTCACCAACGCCGACCGCCACAGCAAGGGGCCGTACATCCTGGAGCTGGAGGGCACACCCGCCTCGGTGGCCGTCACCGTCTACGACAGCAGCGGCGCGGCGCCCGAGCGCTACCCCCGCGATCCCGAACGCGTCGGCCGGCACGGCCTGGAGATCGTCCACGCCCTGGCCGAGGCCGTCGTCGTCGAACGCGTACCCGTCGGCAAGCGGGTCACGGCCCTGGTGCCGCTCACCGAGGCGTGAACGCCCCCCGCGCAGGTCTCAGGCGCAGCCCAGCTCACCCAGCATGCCCTCGCGCAGCCGGGTGATGATCCGCTTGATCAGCCGGGACACGTGCATCTGCGAGCAGCCGAGCTGTTCGCCGATTTCCGCCTGGGTGGCCTCCTCGACGAACCGCATGTGGATGATCCGCCGGTCGCGCTCACTGAGCTCGGCCATCAGCGGGGCGAGCGAGTGGAAGTCCTCGACGAGCCGCAGCCCGTCCTCCTCGACGCCGATGAAGTCGGCCAGCACCGATTCGCCGCCCTCGGGCCCGTCGCCGGTCAGTGCCGCGTCCAGCGAGGACGAGTTGTAGCCGTTGGAGGCGATCTGGCCCTCGATCACCTCGTTCTCGCTGATGTTCATCAGGGTGGCGAGTTCGGCGACGGTGGGCTCGCGGTCCAGGCGGGAGGACAGCTCCTCGCGGGCCTTGGCCAGCTCGACGCGCAGCTCCTGGAGCCGCCGCGGCACGTGCACCGCCCAGGTGGTGTCCCGGAAGAACCGCTTGATCTCACCGACGATGTACGGCAGAGCGAAGGACGTGAACTCCACCTCGCGCGACAGCTCGAACCGGTCGATGGCCTTGATCAGGCCGATCATGCCGGTCTGGACGATGTCCTCCATGTCGTCCCCGCGACCGCGGAAGCGGCCGGCGGCGAACCGCACGAGCGACATGTTCATCTCGATCAGCGTGTTGCGCGCGTACTGGTAGTCGTGCGTGCCCTCTTCGAGTTCCGCCAGCCGCTGGAAGAACTGACGCGACAGCTGCCGTGCGTCACGCGGAGCCACGGTGCGGGGGTCCACGACACCCGGCAGAGATCCGTCACCCGTCCCGCTCCCGGTGGTCTCCTCGACGACCTGCGCTTGCGGCCGGATCACGGCGGTCTCCATTACCTCTCCCACGAAAGTCACGGTTCGGCGTCTCCCTAGGTTTTTCCCGCGCTGGCGGGTACCCGGGACGCTGCGGCACATGCCTCTCGTTTTCACGAGTGGCGGAAAGCGGGTGCCGCGGCGCCTTCGCGGAGTGATGCGTCCAGTCCTCAGGGTAGCCCCGCGCACCGGGACCGGCACCCGGGGATTTCCCTCTGGGCTGAACGCCGCCCCCTTTCCCCGCCCCGCCGGGCTCCTAGGCTGAGGAGGTGACCAGCCACGTGCCGAACGAAGCCCGCGTCATCCCCATGCGACCCCGGGCCCAGCGCCCGGAAGCCCGCCCCGCCGCCCCGCCCCTCGCTCCGGAACGAGGGCGCCCCGCCGCCCGGGAGCCCCTGTGGCGCGATCTGGTCGGCGACATCCTGCGGCGTGAACGCCTCGCCCAGGAGCGCACCCTGAAGGAGGTGGCGGAGACCGCTCGCATCTCCATGCCGTACCTCTCCGAGGTGGAGCGCGGCCGCAAGGAGGCCTCCTCCGAGGTGCTGGCCGCCGCCGCGGGCGCCCTCGGGCTGGGTCTCGGCGACCTGCTGGCGCGGGCGCAGGGAGAGCTGGTCCGCCTCGCCTCCCGGCACACCGGTGCCGGCGGCCGGGGTCCCGGTGCCCGGTACGACGGGATGTGCCTGGCGGCCTGACAGCCCGGCCGGGCCGGTGTCCCGCGAGCCGTGGGACACCGGCCCGGCTCTCAGAAAGCGACCCGGCGCCGGCTCAGCACCTCGTCGGCCAGCCCGTAGGCCACGGCCTCCTCGGCGGTGAACACCTTGTCCCGGTCCGTGTCCGCGCGCAGTGTCGCCACGTCGTGACCGGTGTGCCGCGCCAGGACCTCCTCCACCTGGGAGCGGATCCGCACCATCTCCCTGGCCTGGAGCGCCAGGTCGGAGGCCGTGCCACGCTGTCCGCCGCTGGCCGGCTGGCCCAGTAGCACCCGCGAGTGCTCCAGCGCGAACCGCCGCCCGGGATTGCCGCCGGCCAGCAGCACGGCCGCCGTGGAGGCCGCCTGCCCGACGCAGAACGTGGAGATCGGAGCCTGCACGAACGTCATGGTGTCGTAGATGGCCATCAGCGAGGTGTACGAGCCACCGGGCGAGTTGATGTAGATGGCGATCTCACTCTCCGGGGCCGCCGACTCCAGATGGAGGAGCTGCGCGATGACGACGCCCGCGACGCCGTCGTCGATCTCGGTGCCCAGGAAGATGATCCGTTCGTTCAGCAGCCGGCTGAAGACGTCGAAGGAGCGCTCTCCCTGCGGGGTCCGCTCGATGACGTTCGGAATCGTGTAGCTCCCCATCAGCGCAGTCCCATCCTCGGTCGCGTCGTGGCCGGGCGGATGTCCGAGAGGGACTCCAGGACCCGGTCCACCATTCCGTACTCCTTGGCCTCCTCGGCCGTGAACCAGCGGTCCCGGTCACCGTCCCGGGAGATGGTCTCCGGGCTCTGCCCGGTGTGCTCGGCGGTGATCCGTTCGATGGTCCGCTTGGTGAACTCCAGGCTCTCCGCCTGGATCTCGATGTCGGCGGTGGTGCCGCCGATGCCTCCCGACGGCTGGTGCATCATGATGCGCGCGTTCGGCAGCGCGTACCGCTTGCCGGCGGTGCCGACGCTCAGCAGGAACTGCCCCATGCTGGCGGCGAACCCCATGGCCAGCGTGGAGACGTCGTTGGGGATCAGCCGCATCGTGTCGTAGATGGCGAGCCCCGCGTGCACGGAGCCGCCCGGACTGTTGACGCACAGCGTGATGTCGGTCCGCGGGTCCTCCGCGGAAAGGATCAGCAGCTGGGCGCAGACCCGGTTCGCGGAGACCTCGTCGACCTGCGTGCCCAGCAGCACGATCCGCTGCGCCAGCAGCTGCGCGGCCAGGTGGTCGTCGAACCGGGAGGGAGGAGTGTCCCCCTCCTCCGCGCGGGGCAGTGCGGCCGGGGCGGGGCCGGCGATGAGTGGCGACATCGGTGCTCCTTGTCGGGTCGTCGGGCGAGTCGTACGCGGCCGGTGGCGCCGCGCTCCCTCCACTCTTGGCCCGCCGCGGCCCCGGGAAGGCCCTTCTCTGCCCGCGGCAGATCTGCCACGGGCAGAGCGTCCGGACGGTCCGCGAGGACGAGGGCCCACGACCGATGAGTTCTCCGGCTCCGGCCGGTCGACAGTGGTGACCGTGTTCCGCGACCGGGAGGTACTCATGAACACCGACGGATTCACCACGTGTCTGTGGTTCGACGGCCGGGCGGAGGAGGCCGCCCACTTCTACGTCTCCCTCTTCAAGAACTCCGGCATCGGCGCCGTCACCCGCTACCCCGAGGGGGCGCACCAGCCCGCCGGCACCGTGCTCACCGTCGACTTCACGGCCAACGGCCAGCGGTTCGTCGCCCTCAACGGCGGCCCGGAGTTCCGGTTCAACGAGGCGATCTCCTTCCAGATCACCTGCGACGACCAGGAGGAGGTCGACCACTACTGGGCCAGGCTCACCGAGGGGGGCGGCGAGGAGGGCCCCTGCGGCTGGGTCAAGGACCGCTTCGGCGTCTCCTGGCAGGTCGTCCCGGGCCGGCTCGAGGAGATGTTCCGCGACCCCGACCCCGCGAAGGCCGCACGGGCCAACCAGGCCATGATGTCGATGCGCAAGCTCGACATCGCCGCACTGGAGAAGGCGTACGCCGGGGAGTGAGGCGTCATGCAAACTGAAGGAACGCCCTGCTGGGCGGACGCCATGTTCGCCGACGTCGAGGGAGCCAAGCGTTTCTACGGCGAGGTCCTCGGCTGGACCTTCGGCGTGTCGTCGTCCGAGTACGGCGACTACACCCAGTGCTACGCGGACGGCAAGGCGGTCGCCGCCGTGGTGCCGCCGGTGCCCGGCCAGGATGGGCAGTCGCAGTGGTGTCTCTACTTCGCGTCCCGGGACGCGACGGCGACCGCCGCGCGGATCCGTGAGGCGGGCGGCGAGGTGGTGATGGGGCCGATGCGGGTCGGCGACTTCGGCACCATGTGCCTGGCCCGCGACCCGGGCGGTGTCGTGTTCGGTCTCTGGCAGGGCGGCGCGCACGAGGGGTTCGAGGCCGTCGCCGAGCCCGGCGCGTACTGCTGGGCCGAGGTCTTCACCCGGGAGCCGGACAAGTCGGACGCCTTCTTCCCCGCGGTCTTCGGTTACCGGGTGAAGCGGATGGAGGACGACGGAGTCGACTTCCGCCTCTTCGACCTGGGGGAGGAGCCCGTGCTCGGCCGCATGGCCGTGACGGACGGCTTCCCGCCCGAGGTGCCGTCGTACATCAACGTCTACTTCACCGTCCCCGACTGCGACGCGGCCGTGGCCCGCGCGACGGAACTCGGCGGCACCCTCCGCTTCGGGCCGATGAGCACCCCCTTCGGGCGGTACGCGACGCTGAGCGACCCGCAGGGCGCCGACTTCTCGGTGATCGACATCACGCGGACCGAGGGAGAGATGCCGAAGATCACCGAAGTCTCCTGAACGCGCTCCCGTGACCCGGTCCGGAGGCCCCGCCGCCCCATGGCATGATCGGCGCATGCTTGAACGTGTGGTGGCCGCGTGTGACGGGGCTTCGAAGGGAAACCCGGGCCCGGCCGGCTGGGCCTGGGTGGTGGCGGACGCGTCGGAGACGCCGGTGCGGTGGGAGGCCGGGCCGCTGGGCCGGGCCACCAACAACATCGCCGAACTCACGGCGCTGGAGCGTCTGCTGGCCTCGACCGACCCCGGCGTGCCCCTCGAGGTCCGCATGGACTCGCAGTACGCCATGAAGGCCGTCACCACCTGGCTGCCCGGCTGGAAGCGCAACGGCTGGAAGACGGCCGCCGGCAAACCGGTCGCCAACCAGGAGCTGGTCGTGCGCATCGACGAGCTGCTGGACGGCCGCTCGGTCGACTTCCGCTACGTGCCCGCCCACCAGGTCGACGGCGACCGGCTCAACGACTTCGCCGACCGCGCCGCCAGCCAGGCGGCCGTCGTCCAGGAGCCCGCGGGCAGCGAACTCGGCTCCCCCGAGCCGCCGCCCGCACCGGACACCCCGGCGAAGAAGGCACCGCGCCGGGGACCGGCCACCGCCCGCAAAGGCGGCTCCGCCGCACGCACCATCAAGGCCAAGTTCCCCGGACGCTGCCTGTGCGGCCGTTCGTACGCGGCCGGCGAGCCCATCACCAAGAACGACCAGGGCTGGGGCCACCCGGAGTGCCGAACGGCCGCGGCCGGCTGATCCGCCCGTTCCTGTCGTCCGCCCGGCGCGCGACCCGCGTCGGGCGAGGTCACGCGAGAGCGTCCCACGCGTCTGTACTCTGCGTAGCGATATGCCCGTTTTGAGTGCATTCCAGGGGTGAATGTGAAGGTCGCCTGCGTCGGCGGCGGGCCCGCCGGCCTGTACCTGTCGATCCTGCTGAAGCTTCAGGACCCGTCCCACGACATCATCGTCCACGAGCGCAGCCCCGAGGGTTCCACCTACGGCTGGGGCGTGACCTACTGGCGCGGACTGCTCGACCGGCTCCACGAGCACGACCCGGACTCCGCGCGCGCCGTCGAGGAGCACTCCGCGCGCTGGCACGACGGCGTCGCCCGCGTCGGCGGGCGGACCGCCCGGCACCGCGGCGACGAGGGCTTCGGCATCGGCCGACACCGGCTCCTGGAGATCCTCGCCGCCCGCGCCCGCTCGCTGGGCGTGCGCCTGGAGCACGAGCACGAGGTCGGCGCCGACCGCCTGCCCGACGCCGACCTCGTCGTGGCGGCCGACGGCGTGGGCAGTGCCGTGCGCACCCGGCACGCGGGTCACTTCGGAACCGAGGTGCGGGCCGGGCGCAACCACTACATCTGGCTCGGCACCACCAAGGTCTTCGACGCGTTCACCTTCGCCTTCACCGACACCCCGCACGGCTGGATCTGGGCGTACGGCTACGGCTACGGCCCCGAGGGCAGCACCTGCGTGGTCGAGTGCGCCCCCGAGACCCGGACCGGACTGGGCCTGGACCGGGCCGACGAGGCCGAAGGACTCGTCCTGCTGGAGAAGCTGTTCGCCGACGTCCTGGACGGCCACCCGCTCACCGGCCGGTCCGCGGCCGGCTCCGGCGCCTCGTGGCTGACCTTCCGCACCCTCACCAACCGCACCTGGATCCGCGGCAACCTGGTCCTGCTCGGCGACGCCGCCCACACCACGCACTACTCCATCGGCGCCGGAACGACGCTCGCCCTGGAGGACGCCATGGCCCTGGCCCGCGCACTGCGCGAGCCCGTCCCCCTCCCGGACGCCCTCGCCCGCTACGAACGGGAACGCAAGGCGGCCCTGCTGCCGGCGCAGAGCGCGGCCCGCTACAGCGCCCGGTGGTACGAGAACCTGCCCCGCTACATCGGGCTGCCTCCGCAGGAGATGTTCGCGCTGCTCGGCCAGCGCCACTCGCCCCTGCTGCCGTACGTCCCACCCCGGCTGTACTACCGGATCGACCGCGCGGCCGGGCACTCGCATGCGCTGCGGCGGCTCAAGCGCAGGCTGGGACCCGCGATCGCGCGGACGGTGCAGGCGCGGGACCTCGCCACCCGCGGCTGAGCCGCCCGCCCGCACCGTGCCGACGCGGTGCGGGCGGGCGCCGGATGACAGACTGGCGGGCATGGACGAGCGCACATTCGACAGGTCGCACCAGCACGCCTCGGTGATCGGCCTCGGCACCTGGCAACTCGGCGCCGACTGGGGGGACGTAGACGACAAGGAAGCCCTGACGGTGCTGGAGACGGCGGCCGAATCAGGGGTGACCTTCTTCGACACCGCCGACGTCTACGGAGACGGACGCAGCGAGGAGACCATCGCCACGTTCCTGCGCGGCCGACCCGACCTGCACGTGCTGGTCGCCACCAAGATGGGCCGCCGGGTCGAGCAGATCCCGCAGAACTACGTCCTGGACAACTTCCGGGAGTGGAACGACCGTTCGCGCCGCAACCTCGGCGTCGACGTCATCGACCTCGTGCAGCTGCACTGCCCGCCCACCCCCGTCTACTCCAGCGACGAGGTGTTCGACGCCCTGGACACCCTGGTCGAGGAGGAGCGCGTCGCAGCGTACGGCGTCAGCGTGGAGACCTGCGAGGAGGCGCTGACCGCCATCGCCCGGCCGAACGTGGCCAGCGTGCAGATCATCCTCAACCCGTTCCGGATGAAGCCCCTGGGCGAGGTCCTGCCGGCCGCCCGCGAGGCCGGCGTCGGCATCATCGCCCGGGTGCCGCTCGCCTCCGGCCTGCTGTCCGGCAAGTACACCCGGGACACGGTCTTCGCAGCCAACGACCACCGCAACTTCAACCGGCACGGCGAGGCCTTCGACCAGGGCGAGACGTTCTCCGGCGTCGACTTCGCCACCGGCGTCCAGGCGGCGGCGGAGTTCGCCGCGCTCGCCCCCGAGGGATACACCCCGGCCCAGCTGGCGCTGCGCTGGATCGTCCAGCAGCCCGGAGTGACCACCGTGATCCCCGGCGCCCGTTCCCCGGAGCAGGCCCGCGCCAACGCGGACGCCGCCCGGCTGCCGGAACTGTCCGAGCAGACCCTCGCGGCGATCCGCGACCTCTACGACCGCCGGATCAGGGAACAGGTCGAGGGCCGCTGGTAGCCGGTACGGGGCTCACGGCACCAGGAGCAACTCGCGTTCCCGCTCCTGGTCGCCGGAGGCCGCCCCCTCGTCGCGGGTGCTGAAGGCCTGGGCCAGGGTCCGGCTGGCCGCCTCGACGGCCTGGGGCGTGCCCTGGACGGTGACCGTCACCGGCGCGGACAGCGGGGCGCCCGCCTCCGGCGGCGCGGACGCCTCCACGGTGTCCGGTGAGTCGAAGGTCGCGGTGCGCACCGTCGCCCGGTCGTCGGCCGGCATGGCGTGGGGCGCCCCGAAGACACCCTCCAGTGCGCGCACGACCGCCCGAGCGTCGTCCACGCCGCCGCCGCTGAGCGTCACGGTGAGCTGAGTGTCGGACATCCTTCGCCTTCCTTCGGCCTGTGTGGTTCCCGGCCCGTGTAACCGTCCCCCGATCACTCAAACAGTGCGCCACCGCGCCGACAGGGCGCCTGAGCGCGGGGAACCCGGGAAGAGGGAAGAGAACCCAAGGCCACGGCATCGGGAGGAAACGTGACGGACGCGGCTGAGGAGCCGGTGCGGCGCAGGGGGCGCAACGAGAGCGAGGAGGAGCGGGCGGACCGGATGTGGACGGAGCTGATCCAGGAAGTCCGCGTCGCCCAGATGGGCGTGCAGATCCTCTTCGGCTTCCTGCTCACCGTCGTGTTCCAGCCCAAGTACGACGACCTCTCGGACACCGACCAGATGATCTACCTGGTCACCGTCGTCCTCGGCGCCGTGACGACCGGTGCTTTGATCGGACCGGTTTCCCTGCACCGCATCGTCTCGGGGCGACGCGTGAAGCCGCAGGCGGTGCGGTGGGCGTCCCGGCTGACCCTCCTCGGTCTGGTGCTGCTGCTCGCGACGACGGCCTGCTCGCTCCTGCTGATCCTGCGCGTCGCGACCCACGACGGCTTCGTGCCCTACCTCGTGGCCGGCGTGGTCTTCTGGTACCTGCTGTGCTGGTTCGGGATCCCGATGTGGACCCGGTACCGCCACACGTCCCGCTGAGGGCGGTCAGCCGTCCGCCATGAGCTCGGCGAGGAAGTCGTCGACGCTCACTTCCTCCCGGCCGGGCTGCACCACGTCGTACGTCTCGCGCAGGAACGCCTCGACCGCCGCCGCCCACACGAACACCACGGCGCGGTGCCGGTCCCCGTCCGGCCGGGCGTCGCCGAGCAGTTCGACGCGCAACTCGTCCCACATGCCCCGCGACTCGGGCCGCAGCCGCACGTCGCCCACGCCGACCGGACGGGTCAGTCCGTCGCCCACCATCTCCCGGTCCAGCGTCCACCGGGCGAGCACACGGCCGTCGTGGCTGAACACCACGGTGAGCGCGAACGGGTCCGCGGCGTCGTAGCCGAGGTGGGCGAGGACCGGGCAGCGCTCGGCGTCGCCCGCCTGGAGCTGCACGACCAGCGTCTTGCGCACGAGGGAGTTCACGACAGCGGCCTCCAGAGGAACGGACGTAGAGCCCTCTAGTACCCCGCACGTCGGCAAGATGCTCAGTCGGACGGGTGATTCGCCGGCGCCGGGACTTCCGGCGGAGTCAGGAGCCGCCCAGCGCCTCCCGCAGCGCGGGCAGCAGGGTCTTCTCCGACCAGTCCAGGAAGGCCGGCTGGGTCTCGCCGCCGATCTGCACCAGGGCGATCTCGGTGAACCCGGCCTCGGCGTAGGGGCGTACGGCCTCCACGAAGGCCTCCGGGTCGTCGCCGCACGGGATCGACTCGGCCACGTCGTCGGGGGTGACGAACTGAGTGGCCGCCTCGAAGGAATCCGGGTGCGGCAGTTCCGAGTTGACCTTCCAGCCGCTGCCGAACCAGCGGAACTGCGCGTGGGCGCGCTTGACCGCCGTGTCCCGGTCGGGGTCGAAGGACACCGGCAGCTGACCCACGCGCGGCTTGCCGCGGCCGCCGTGGCGGTCGAAGGCCTCCAGCAGCCCGGGCTTGGGTTCGGTGGCGATCACCAGGTCGGCGTGCTCGCCCGCGAGCTTGCAGGAGCGTTCCCCGGAGACGGCGACGCCGATGGGCGGCGGACTGTCCGGCACGTCCCACAGCCGGGCCGACTCCACGTCGAAGTGGGTGCCGCGGTGGTTCACGTGGCCGCCCTCGAACAGCGCCCGGATGATCTCCACGGCCTCCCGGAGCATCTCGTGCCGCACGTCGACCGACGGCCAGCCGCCGCCCACCACGTGCTCGTTGAGGTTCTCGCCCGAACCGAGCCCCAGCCGGAACCGGCCCTCGGACAGCAACTGCATCGTCGCCGCCTTCTGCGCCACCACCGCCGGGTGGTAGCGGAACGTCGGACACGTCACGTACGTCATCATCGGGATGCGCGAGGTCGCCTGCGCCGCCGCGCCCAGCACACTCCACGCGTACGGCGAGTGGCCCTGCGCGCGCAGCCACGGGAAGTAGTGGTCCGAGGTCACCGAGAAGTCGAACCCGGCCTCCTCGGCACGCACCAGATGGCCGACGAGCTCACGGGGGCCGGCCTGCTCGGTCATCATCGTGTATCCGATTTGCACCATAACGGGCGAGTCCCCGTCCGGACGGAGTGAAAACGGCCCCAGTGGTCACGCGCGCCCGTCCGCGTCCTGACGGAACGTGTCGAGGACGGTGGCGAGCGCCTCCTCGTTCGCCGCGGCCTCCCAGTCCTCCGCCGGTACCGTCCAGCGCAGCGAGAAGCTGCGACCCGCGCCGAGGAGGAACCCGCGGCCGAAGGTGCGCACCCGGTCGCCTTCGTCGCGGGCGACCCACTCCATGTCGGCGGCCTCGCGGCCCCGGTACGTCGTCGCCCGGATCCCGCCGATCCGGCGGTACTCGCCGGCCGACCGCCGGAGCCCGGGTTCCACGTCGTCGCGCCACACGGCCACCGGATCCGCGCCCGCGCGCTCGCTGTAGGTGACGGCGAGGGTGCGCGGGTCACCGGCCGCGCCGAAGACGACCCGGTACGCCCCGTCCGGCACCCGGGTGGTGTCCAGTCGGCGCCAGCCCTCGGGAAGGGCCACCGAGAAGCCCTCCGGCGCGTCGAAGCGGCGGAACCCGGCCGGGACGGAGCCGCCGGTACGGGACGGCGACGCCGAGGGCGAGGGGGGCGGAGGCGCGCTCGCCGGGGGCACGGGGGAGGAGGGTGCCGTCTCACCGGTGGGCGGCGCGGCGGGGGCCGAGGGCCGCCGGCCGGAACCGGTGGCGGCGTCGCCGCCGGCGCCGGGCGGCCCGTGGGTGACGGCCAGTACGGCGACCGTGGCGGTGACGACGGCCAGGGCGGTGCCGACGGCCATGGTCCGCCGGCTCCACCCCGAGCCCACGTGCCGGGCGGTGGCGCACGCGCCCCGCAGCCGGGGCCGGGGCACCTCGCGCACGGTCGCGTCGGGGTCCTCCGTCAGGACCCGGGTGAGGGCCGCCCGGACCACGGGGCGGGTCAGCCGCTCCCTGGAGTTCTTGCGCAGCAGCCCCTGCACGGCCTGCGCGAGCGGACCGGCGCGCACCGGGGTGCGCAGCGGCAGCCGGTCCACGCCCCGCAGCGTCGTCTCGGGCCGGCCCCGGTCGCGGAACGGCGGGCGACCCTCGACCATCGAGTAGAGGATCGCGCCCAGCGTCCACAGATCGGCCGCGGGCCCGATCCGCTCGTCGCGGGCCTGCTCGGGCGAGGCGTACGAAGGTGCGCTCAGGCGCGGGGCGAGGGTGGCGCCGGCCAGCCCGAAGCCGGTGACGACGACGGATCCCTCCTCGCCCACCAACACCTGCCCCGGGCTGAGTTCGCCGTGCGTGACGCCCTGGTCGTGCGCCGCCTCCAGCACGGCCAGCAGTTCCAGACCGATGCGCGCCGCCCGTACGTGGTTGAACGTGCCGCGGCGCTCCAGGAGTTCGCCGAGCGGCACGCCGTCGACCCACTCGGTCACCGTCCACAGGACGCCGTCCGCCACCACCGCGTCGACCACCTCGGCGACCCGCCCGGGGCACAGTGCCTGCACGGTCTCGCAGGTACGGACCACCCGGCCGGCGAGACGGCGCGCCGTCTCGCCGGCCGGGTCCTCCTCCTCCGGCAGCGCCGTCTGCGCGATCAGGCACGGGCGGCCCGTGTGGGCGTCCTCCCCGGACCAGGAGACGCGGTTCGTCTCACGGTGGACGACCTCGAGCAGGCGGTACCGTCCGGCGATCAACTCGTGTGTGGAGACGCGCGCCCTGCCCATGGCCATCCCTCGTTCGCACCGCCGGCTCTCGGCTTGACCAGAGGTACGGTGAGCGGGCCGGGCCGCGTTCAACGAATCGGAGGTAACCGGCGGTAAATGCGAAAGTCGCGCGGAAAGCCGTCAGCGCAGCCCGAAGCGGTCCGCCCAGCCCGTCATGTCGGCGGCCGTGGCGTTCCCGCCGCAGACCACGAGTCCGATCCGGGCGCCGTCCCCGACCCGTTCCACCACGCGCCGGGCCGCGGGCAGCAGGCATCCGGCGGCCGGCTCGGTCCACACCTTCCCGTGCTCGGCGAGCGCCAGCGAACCTTCGACCGCCTCCCGGTCCGGCACCACGAACACCTCGGTGACCAGTGCCGACACATGCTCGTACGTCAGCTGAGAGACGGCCGGGGCGCTGAGCGTCGTGACGATCGACGACAGGGGCACGGACCGCGGGCCGCCCGCCGCCAGTGCCCGGGACATGGCCTCGGCGCCCTCCGTCTCCACGCCCCAGATCCGCACGTCGGGCCGCCGTGCCCGCAGTGCCGCCGCCACTCCCGCGATCAGCCCGCCGCCCCCGATGCTCACGAGGACGTCGGTGAGCTCCCCGGCGTCCTCGGTGAACTCCAGCCCGACGGTGCCCTGCCCGGCGACCACCAAGGGGTCGTCGAAGGGGTGGACCAGGGTCAGCCCCTCCTCGCGCAGCCGGGACACGAGGGCGAAGGCGCCGTCCATGCCGTCGGTGAGCCGCACCAGTGCGCCCGCCTCCTCGGCGGTCTCCACGGAACGGGCCGGTGCCGTACGCGGCATGACCACCGTGGCCTTCACGTCGAGCGCGGCGGCCATGACCGCCACCGCGATGCCGTGGTTGCCGCCGCTGACCGCGACCACCCCGGCGGCCCGCTCGGCCTCGGTGAGCGACAGCAGCTTCGCCGTCGCGCCGCGTGCCTTGAACGAGCCGGTGCGCTGGAGCAGCTCCAGCTTCGCGGTCACCGGCGCCCCGAGCAGCGCGGACAGCCCGGGGCTGGGCACGGTCGGGGTGCGTACGACGTGTCCGGCGATCCGCTCGGCCGCGGCTTCGATGTCCGTGATCCCGATCAAGGCACTCTTCCTTCCGAACCCGGGCGCCGTCCGCGCCCCTTGGCACCCTTTCGCGCGGGGTGCCCCAGGTCAACAAGGTCCCGGGGGGGGGCTCAGAGGTCTCGGCGCGTCAGGTAGTCCAGCAGCGACCGCAGCTCCGCGGCCGGCCCCGCCGCCGCGGCCGCCCCCGCGAGCGCCGCCTCCGCCGTGCCGAGGCACCGGTGCGCCTCGGCCAGCGCCGCCGTACGACCGCCCGCCTCGTCGATCAGGACGGCCGCCTCCTCGGGATCGGTGACGTCGGAGGCGAGCAGCGCGGCCAGCCGCCCGGCGGCCGGCACGGGGGCTTCGAGCGCGGCCAGCACCGGGAAGGTCTTCTTGCGCTCCCGCAGGTCGCCCAGCACGGGTTTGCCGGTGACGGCCGGGTCGCCCCAGATGCCCAGCAGGTCGTCCACGACCTGGAAGGCGACCCCGAGGTGCCGGCCGAATCGGTCGAGGGCGGCGGCCGTCGCCCGGGGAGCCCCGCCGAGCACGGCCCCCGCCGCGGCCGCACAGCCCAGCAGGGACCCCGTCTTGTGCTCGGCCATCGTCCGGTACTCGGCCGTCCGCACCCGCCCCGGACCGGTCCACGGGCGCTCGGCGAAGAGCAGGTCGTCCGCCTGGCCGCGGACCAGGTCGCCGAGCGCGGTGGACAGCAGCCGGACCGTGCGGGGACCGGCCGGGGCGGTGGCGAGCGTCTCGACGGCCAGCGCGAACAGCGCGTCGCCCGCGAGAACGGCGGGCCCGGTGCCGTACGCCTTCCACACGGCCGGGCGCCGGCGCCGGGCCGGATCGCCGTCCATGATGTCGTCGTGCAGCAGTGAGAAGGCGTGCACCAGCTCAGCCGCGACCGCCGCGGGCACCCCGGCCCGCCCGGACGCGCCGGCCGCCTCGGCCCCGAGCACCGCCAGTGCCTGCCGCAGGCCCTTGCCGCCCCGGGCGCGGGCGGCGGGTGCCCCGCCCACCTCGCACCAGCCGAAGGAGTACGCGGCCATCTCGCCCACCCAGGGGTGCAAGCGTCCGACGGCCTCCTCCAGCGCGGGCCGCACCAGGGCGCGGCAACGGCCCAGGGCCCGCGGCTCCCGTACCGCCGGCGGGGGCGCCGCCTGCGCCGCCGTGGCCCGCGCCGTCACCGTGCCGCCTCCGCCGCGGCGCCCGCCGGGGTGCCCGTCACACCGAACTCCTCCTGCGCCCGCGCCACCATCCGGCGAGCGTGCATCAGTCCGATGCGCTCCAGTACACCGGCCAGTTCGGCCAGTTCGGCGGCCGTCTCGGCGCGGTCGCGGCCCAGCCGGGCCAGCGACTTGGCCAGACCCAGCCGGGACAGCGCCTCGCCGCGCGGCTCGCCCATGGCGCGGAACTCCGCGAGCGCCTGCTCGTACAGGTCGCGGGCCTCGGGGTAACGCCCCGCGCGGTAGAGGACGTTGCCCCGCATCTTGTGGTTGTAGGCCAGCGCCCCGGACAGGTTCATCGTCCGGCACCCGGCCTCCGCCTCGGTGAGCAGTTCCAGCGCCCGTGCGGTGTCGCCGTCGCGGACGGAGACGACGTCGGCGAGCCCGCGCAGCGCCCAGGCGTGCCCGCGGCGGTCCTCGGCGCGCGCCGCGATGCCGGCCGCCTCCTCGAAGAGCTCGTACGCGCGGTCGTACGCGCCGGTGTTGCGGTGCATCTGCGCGATGCCCTCCAGCGCCCACACCGTGTGCCGGGCCTCACCGCGCCGCCGGGCCTCGGCCAGCAACTGCTCGTGCAGCCGCCCCACGGCCTCGTAGTCGCCCTGGATGCGGCCCGTCTCGGCCAGGCCCGCCAGTGAGTAGCCGCGCACCACCACGTCACCGCCCCGCTCGCCGAGTTCGGCCGCGAGCCCCAGCAGCCGCCGCGCCAGCCGCAGGGCCCCGCGCTGCCGGGCCAGCGTGCCGCCGCTCCACAGGGCCCAGGCCATCGCCGCGGTGTCCCCGGCCGTACGGGCCGCGCGGTAACTCGCCTTCCACGCCCGGTCGGCGTCCGGGACCCGGCCCAGCCGGCGCTGTGCCTCGGCCACCGCCAGCCCGGAGCGTGCCGCTTCCGCGTGCCGTCCCGCCCGTTCGGCGGCGGCCAGCTCCTCCTGGCCCGCGGCCAGCACGTCGGTCAGCGAGGAGTTGACGGAGAGGGCGGTGAGGGCGCCCTGGTACTCCGGGGCGAATGCCTTGCCGTACATGGAAGCCTTTCGGTCCTCGTCCACAGCACGGGCACACTGCGAGCACGGTATGCGCGCCGTGTATACGTCCTGTGTATAGTGCGTCGGAAAACAGCCCTGGCCACATGGGGCGACCAGGGCGTCTCGCCTGTCGCCGACCAAGACGTCGGCGGAGCGGACCGGGTTGCCTCAGTGCTGCTGTGTCTTCTGCGGCGTCGCCTCGCTCGGCCGTACGACGACGAAACCCTCGCCCTGGAGCACCAGTTGCACGGCTTCCCCGGAACCGCCGCGCAGCATGGAGCCGATGGACTGCGAGCGGTGCAGCGAGGTCGCCAGCCCCGCGGACCAGCCGACGATCGCGTCGGTGTCGACGTACACGGGGTACTGGGGCGAGACCGGGATCACCAGCGGGCTGCCCTCGCAGATCAGGCCCAGTCTGCCCTGCCCGGTGAAGACGCTGTTGAACAGTCCGCCGCCGGCGATGCCGGAGCCCTTGACGGTGGAGATGCGGTACGACAACGACACGTCGAAGCACAGCACGTTGCGGCCGTTGACGGTGAACTCGTCGCCGGGCTCGACGTCCACGACGAAGCAGTTCTGCGCCTCGTGCGCGAACCAGGCCTCGCCCTGGCCGCGCACCGCCATCAGGGGCAGGCCCTCCCCGGTGACCGCCCGCTTGAGCATGCCGCCCACGCCCTGGCCCTTGCGCTCGAACTGGAGATTGCCGCGGTAGGCGACCATCGCGCCCTGCCGCGCCAGCATCTCACCGTTCACCGTGTAACGGATGCACTTGGAGTTCTCGACGGTCATGCCCGGCGCGGTGGCGGGCTGGACCATGTGCTCGCTGGAAAAGAGGTCACCCTTCATACGCGCATCCTGGCCCGGAGCGGCCCGTTCCGCCAAGATCGGGCGGCGCCTTGCTCCGCTCAGCCGCCGAAGAGCTGGGTCCAGTACGTGCCCGCCCGGCCGCCGCCGGCGAGCCCGATCCCGATGTGGGTGAAGTCGGCCTTGAGGATGTTGGCCCGGTGACCGGGACTGTTCATCCAGCCCTCCACCACGTCGGCGGGGGAGCGCTGACCGCAGGCTATGTTCTCGCCGACCGTGCGCCGGGCGGCGCCCGCGGCCGCGGCCCGGTCCCAGGGCTTGCCGCCGTCCGGATCGGTGTGCGAGTAGAAGTCCCGGGCCACCATGTCGGCGCTGTGCGCCTGGGCGGCGGCGGTGAGCCGCGGGTCGACGGCCAGCGCCGGCAGACCGGCCCGGGTCCGCTCCCGGTTGGTGAGCTCCACGACCTCGGCCGTCGTGCGGGCCAGACCGTCCGGGGTGAGCGGCACCGCCCACAGCACCGTCCAGTACGTGTCGCCCGAGGGGCCACCGGCCGCGTACGCCCACCCGGCGTGCGTGAAGGCCGCCTCGTGCAGCGTGCGCCGGGTCCGTTCGGAGCGCAGGCAGTACGTGACGAACTCGGCGGGCGTGCGCGGGCCGGAGACCAGGTGCTCGCCCACGGTGAGGTACGCGTACCCCGCGGAGACGACGCGCTGGTGCACCGAGACGCCGTCCCGGGTCTCGACGCTCAGCGCGCCGGCGGCGGCCATGGCGGCCGTGTGGGCCCGGGCCGCCGAGACCAGACGGGCGTCGGCGGCGACGGGCCGGGAACCGGCCGCCGAACGCGCCGAGTTGACCGGCGACAGAAAACCGTCCCAGTCGCCGGCCGGCGCCCGTCCGGGGGGCTCCTCCGGTGCTTCGCCCGCTCCGTCCGCCTCGTCGTCGACGACGTCCACCCCGAAGTCCCGGGCGAGCCCGGCGAGTCCGTCGGCGTACCCCTGCCCCAGGGCGCGCAGCTTCCAGCCCTCCCCGCGCCGGTAGAACTCCACCAGCAGCAGCACGGTCTCCTGCCGGGGACGGGCGGGCGTGAACCGCGTCAGCGCGCGCCCCCGCGCGTCGGCGACATGGAGCGTGGGGGAGGGGAGCGCGCCGAGGACGGCATCAGGCTCGGAGGGGCTCACCGCGACCGTCACGCGGGTGGCCCCCGGGCGCAGCCGCGCCGGATCGACGGTGAGCGTGTCGCCCCGCAGGCGGGCACCCGGGACCCGGGGCTGGTTGTAGAAGACGAAGTCGCCGTCCCCGTCCACCTTGCCGCCGTCGTCCGTGACGAGCGCCGACACGTCGAAGGCGCCGGGCACCCGCACGCTCACGGGGCCGTCCGGCAGGGGGATGTTGCCCCCGGGCACCAGCTCGGTCATCCGCCGCCCTCCCTCCCGGTGGCGCTCGACACGGGTGTCGGCTGCCGGGTCAACGTCCGCCGAGGGCCAGGGGTTCCCGGCGTTGGGGGCTGTCGCGGCCCGGTCAGCCCGAACCCGCGGTCTCCGGGGTGATCAGACCCTGCCGGTAGGCGACCGCCACCGCCTCCGTGCGGCTCGCCGCCTCCAGCTTGGCGAGGATGTTGGAGACGTGGACGCTCGCCGTCTTGGCGGTGATGAACAGCTCCTCGCCGATCTGGCGGTTGCTGCGCCCCAGGGCGAGCAGACGCAGCACGTCCCGCTCGCGGGCGGTCAGCGAAGCGGCCCGGTCCCCGGTCTCCGCCGGCCGGGCACGGCGCAGCAGGTCGTCCAGCCGCTCGCCCAGCGGCGTGGCGCCGAGCCGGCCGGCTTCCCGGTGTGCCCGGCCGGCCTCGTCGGCCGCCTCCGCACGGCGGCCGGCCGCCAGCAGTGCCTCGGCCAGCCGCAGCCGGCACCGGGCCCGTTCGTACACGTCGCCGTGCCCGAACCCGGCCACCGCCCGCTGCCAGGCCGCCGGATCGGGTCCGGAGGCGATCCGGGCCCACTCCGCCTCCGCGCGGGCCAGCCACGCCTGTCCTTCCAGGCCCTGCGGCCGGTCGTCCTCGCCCCTGCCGGCGGACCGGCGGGCCTGCTCCAGGAGTTCCGCCGCGGTGTCCGTCCAGCGGCGGACTCCCGTCTCGTCACCGGCCGCGCGCAGCCCGACGACGGTGTCCGCGACCGCGGACAGCGCGAGCGCGGCGAGGCGGACGGTGACGGCCGGCGGCGTACCCGCGTCGTCGGTGAGCGTCGCGACGGTGGACCGCGCCCACCGCACGGCGCCCTCCGCGTCCCCGCGCAGCGCGGCGGCGTCGGTCAGCACGATGCCCGCCACCAGCGTGACCATCCAGTCGAACGGCCCCTCCAGCAGGGCACGGGCGCGGTCGGCGGCCCCGAGGTCGCCGCGCGCCAGCGCCACGTACAGGCCCGCCGCGACGGTGTGGGCGCCGGCGGCGGGCGGGGGACCGGCGTCGTCCTCGGCGGCCTCGCGCAGGCACTCGTCCCAGTGACCCAGCGTGTACAGCACCAGCAGCCGCAGATACCGCATCTCGCGCGGATAGGGCGAGGACAGCAGCCCCGAACGGCGGGCCCGCTCCAGCCCCTTGGCCGCCCAGCTCAGGCAGTCCGCCGGCGCGCCGGCCTCGAAACAGCCGATGGCCAGGTTGAACAACGCGCGCAGTTCCACCGGCGCGTTCCCCGCCCGGCGCGCCAGCTCCCTCGCCTCCAGCAGCCGTTCCCGGCCGCGCGAGGTGGCCCGGTTGTCGTCCTCGAGACCGATCACGGAGATCAGGAGGTCCGCCCGGGCGTCGGCGACCCCCAGCTCCTCGGCGACGCGCAGGGCCCGGCGGCCCACCCGCAGTGCGGTCTCGTGCTCCCCGACCTGACGGGCCGCCATGACGTGTGTCGCCGCGGCCCACACCCACGTCGGCGACGGCGGTTCGGCGGGGATCAGGGCGAACGCCTCGCTGCTGTGGGCGAACGCGGCCGACAGGTTGTCGACGCGCAGCAGGTTCCCGGCGAGTGTGTAGCGGACGCGGGCGGCGAGCTCCAGGTCCGCGTCCTGCCCGAGGCCGGCCAGCGCGGACCGGGTGAGCGAGACGGCCCGGTGCAGGTCCCCGGCGTGCGCGGCGGCCGCCGAGGCGCGCAGGGTGAGCGTCACGGCGTCCGGGCCGGCGGGCCGTGCGGAGGCGTCGACCGCCGACCACAGGTCGAGGGCCGCCTCCAGGTGCCGCAGCTCCTCGGCGGGCGCCCCGATGTGCTGGGCGTGGTCGGCGGCCTCCAGGGACACGGCGAGCGCCTGAGGCAGGTCGTGGCTCTCCCGGTAGTGGTGCGCGCGCTCGGCGGCACTGTCGGACCGGCGGTCCGGACCGTCGAGCAGCCGGGCGAACGCGCCGTGCAGCCGGGCCCGCTCCCCGGGAAGCAGGTCGGCGTAGACGGCCTCGCGTGCGAGGGCGTGCCGGAAGGAGTAGGTGTCGCCGTCTCCGGAGACCAGCAACTGCCGCCCCAGTGCCTCGCGCAGCGCCGACTCCAGCTCCTCCTCGGGCAGCCCGACGGCGTCCCGCAGCAGTACGTGCCCCACCCTGCGCCCGGCGACGGCGGCGGTGCGCAGCACCTGCTGGGCGGTCTCCGACAGCTGCTCGAACCGGATCAGCAGGACGTCGGCCAGACCGCTGGGCACGCCCCGGGCGGGCGTGTCCGTGGCCGCGACCAGTTCCTCGGCGTAGAAGGCGTTGCCCTCGGCGCGTTCGACGATCCGGTGCACGGTCGTCTCCGGCAGCGGCCGCTCGCGCAGCGAACGCACCAGCCTGGCCACGTCGGCGTCGGGCAGCGGCCGCAGCTCCAGCCGCTCCACGGCCGGCAGCCGCACCAGCTCGGCGAGCAGGGGCCGCAGCGGGTGGCGGCGGTGCAGGTCGTCCGCCCGGTAGGAGGCGAACAGCGCGAGGCGGTGACCGGGCGCCCCGCCCGCCGGCCGTTGCAGGACTCCCCGGCTGAGCAGGAACCTCAGCAGGTCCCGGGAGGACTGGTCGGCCCAGTGCAGGTCCTCCAGGACCAGCAGCAGCGGGGCGACGTCGGAGAGCTCGGCCAGCAGCGCGGCCACGCCCTCGAACAGCCGCAGCCGCGACCGTGTGCCGGCGTCCCCGCCCTCCGGGTCATCGGCACCGCCGCCGAGCAGCCGGCCGGCCACCGGGTGGGCGCCCAGCACGGCGGCGAACCGCTCGTCGGCCGCCAGCACGCCGAGGATCTCGGTGAACGGCAGATACGGCAGGCCGACGTCGCCCAGGTCGACGCAGTGCCCGGTGAGCACGGTCGTGCCGGCCGCGGCGGCCCGCCCGGCGACCTCGTCCAGGGTCCGGGTCTTGCCGACCCCGGCGTCCCCGGCGATCAGCACCGCGCGGGCCTCCCCGGCACGGGCGCGCTCCAGCACGCCGGTGAGACGCGCGAGTTCGTCCTCGCGGCCGACGAGCGGGCTGGTGAATGAGGTCTGCGGCACGCCTCCATCCTGGCACGCGGGCCGGACAGCCCCACGGGGCGGAGGCGGGCCGTCTCGTGGTCGGTGCTGTGGTGCCGGCGGCCGCGTGGCCGGCAGCGGTTCTTGAGGGAGGCGGGCCGCCTCGTGGTCGGCGCCGCGCGGGGTCCCGGCCCACGCGGCCGGTGCGGGCGCTTGCCGGGCGGAAGCGGAATTCGTTCACCTGCCGCGGTGTCCGGGCACGGCCCGCCGGTACCCGCCCCGCTTCGCGGACCTGGCCCGGGCGTCACCCGCACGAACACGCCGGGACGCACGGCAGGAGACGACGAGTCGCGAGGATCACGGCGTGCGGGGACCGGCCGCGTCGGCGTTCACCTGATCCCACTCCAGGATCATGAGGACAGCGTAGGGAAGACTGTGCCCATGGACGACGTGACCGCGACTCAGGGAGGGACCCGCATGACGCGCCCGATCACGGCAGGGGTGGACGGTTCGGAGGAGAGCCTGGCCGCGCTGGCCTGGGCGGCCAGGGAGGCCGTCCGGCGCGAGGCGCCGCTGCACGTCGTGCACGCCTGGCGGGTGCAGGCACTGGACGGGGACGGCGCGGGGGACCGGGACGCGCAGGAGCGGTGGGTGCGCGACGCGGTCGCCGAGTCCGTCGCGACCGTCACCGAACGGCACCCGGAGCTGACGGTGTCCACCGAGGTCCGCGAGGCCGACGACGCGGTCGCCGCGCTGCTCGCAGCCGGGGCCGGCGCCGGGACGCTGGTGCTCGGGTCGCGCGGCCACGGCGCGGTCGTCGGGTTCCTGCTCGGCTCCGTCGGCCAGCAGGTGATCGCCGAGGCCACCCGGCCGGTGGTCCTCGTGCGGTCCGGGGACGACGCGGCGGCCGAGGCGGCGGGCCGCGAGGTGGTCGTTGGCCAGCAGGGGGAGCCGGAGGACAGCGCCGACGTGATCGGGTTCGCCTTCGAGGCCGCCGCCGCGCGCGGCGCCACCGTGCGCGCCGTGCGGGCCTGGAGCCTGCCGACGGTGTTCACCTACAGCCCGGGCTCGATGGCGCTCGCCGACGAGGCCGGGGGCCTGGAGCAGTACGAGCGCAAGGCGCTCGGCGAGGCGCTGGCACCGTGGCGCGAACGCTTCCCCGATGTGCCGGTGATCGAGCACGTGGAGATGGGCAGCGCGGGTCAGGTGCTGCTGTCGGTGGCCGGCGGCGCCCGGCTGATGGTCGTCGGCCGCCGCGCCCGCCGTACGGCCGTCGGCGCCCGCATCGGCTCCGTGGCGCACGGCGTGCTGCACCACGCCGAGTGCCCGGTGGCGGTGGTCCCGCACGCCTGAGCGCCGCCGCAAAGCGCGGTACGCCGCTCAGTCCGCCGTAGGCCGCAGCGTCTCGCGGGCCCTGGGCAGGATGTTGGCGATGTAGTCCGCGACGGCGGTGTCCAGCCCGATGTCGTGCTGGGCCCGCTCGGACAGGTACCAGCGGTGCTCCAGCAGCTCGTGGTAGATCTCCGCCGGGTCCATCGCGCCGCGCAGTTCCACCGGCACCGCGCGCACGGTGGGCCGGAACACCTCGCGCACCCAGCGGTGGGCGAGGACCTCCGGACGGGCGCCCAGGGGGTCGCCGGGGGCGTAGTCGTCCTGGGTGGCCATCCAGCTCTCCAGGTCGTTCAGCAGCCGCCGGGCCTGGTTCTCCTCGGCGTCCAGACCGGTCAGGCGGAGCAGCTGGCGCTGGTGGTGGCCGGCGTCGACGACCTTGGGCACGAAGGTGACCGTGTCGCCGTTGGAGGCGTGCTCGATCTGCATCTCGGCCACGTCGAAGCCCAGGTCGTTGAGGCGCCGGATGCGGCGCTCGATGTAGTGGTACTTGCCCGCCGGGTAGACGGAAGTGCGGGTCAGCTCCTCCCACAGGCTCCGGTAACGGGCGCAGATCTCGGTGCCGAAGTCGACGGGGTCGACGGAGGGGTGCAGCGCGCCCGACGCCTCCAGGTCGAGCAGTTCCCCGCTGATGTTCACCCGGGCGAGGTCGAGGTCGTAGTCGCGCTGCCCGTCGCTGAGCCGCTGGTGCAGCTCCCCGGTCTCGGCGTCCACCAGGTACGCGGCGTAGGCGCCCGCGTCGCGGCGGAAGAGGGTGTTGGACAGCGAGCAGTCGCCCCAGGCGAACCCGGTGAGGTGCAGCCGCACCAGCAGCACCGCGAGGGCGTCCATCAGGCGGTGCATGGTCGCCGGGCGCAGCGTCGTCTCGAACATCGACCGGTACGGCATCGAGCCGCCCAGGTGCCGGGTGATCAGCACCGGTTCCAGCGGACCGCCCGAGGCGTCGGTGCGGCCGGTGACCACGGCCAGCGCGTCGACCGCGGGGATGGCGAGCCGGTCCAGGTCGCGCAGCAGCTGGTACTCGCGCAGCGCGGGGCGTTCGGCCAGTTCCTTGACGGCGACGACCTCGTCCCCGGCCCGGGCGTAGCGGACGATGTGCCGGGAGATGCCGCGCGGCAGCGGCACGAGGTACTCCTCGGGCCACTCCTCCAGCGGCGTCTGCCAGGGCAGTTCGAGCAGGAGCGCGGGGTGCTCCGGGTTGGTGGCGCTGATCTGCAAGGCCATGCCCCGACTCTAGAACGCCCGTTCCCGGGCCTGGCGCGCGGCTTCCTTCACCAGGCCCCGGTGGACCGGGCCGTGCCCGGGAAGCAGCACGTCGGCGTCGAGTCCCGCGATGACGTCGAGGGAGGCCAGGGCGCCCGCCCGGTCGTGGTGGAACATGCCGGGCAGCAGTTGGGGGCCGGAGATCCGGGAGGTGGCGTGCGCGCTCACCAGCGCGTCGCCGGAGATCACCACGCCCGCGTCGGGGAGGTGGTAGACGCAGTGCCCGTCCGTGTGTCCGGGCGTGTGCACCGGCACCGGCCGGCCGGGCAGGTCGAAGGCGCCGCCGGCGGGGAAGGGCTCGGGCGAGGCGACGGGGTGCCGTTCGGTGCCGCCGGAGCGCAGGACGTGCACCGTCCAGGGCAGCACCCCCGGCCGCCAGGCGTTGCGCAGCACGGTGGCGACGGACACCTGCTGGAGGAAGTCCCGCCGGGCGTGGGGCACTTCGGCCGGGTGGAGCAGGACCGGCGTGCCGTGGGTGGTGCGCAGGTACTCGGCCGAGCCGAGGTGGTCGTTGTGGGCGTGGGTGATCAGCACGGCCGCCACGGCATCTGGGCCGCTCCCCACGGCGGCCAGGGAGGCCAGCAGCGTCCGACGGTCCCCGGGGTAGCCGGTGTCGACCAGGGTCACCGCGTCCCCGTCGGTGAGGATCACCCAGTTGGTGTGGCCGCCGTGCACCAGGTAGGTGCCGTCGGCCACCTGCCGTACGTCCGGTCGCATGGTTCTCCCGCGTCGAGGTGGCTGCCCGTCGGGCGCCAGCCAACCAGACGCGGCGGCCGGGAAGCGCGCACGACCCTCAGCGCACGCCGTGCGGGCGGAACTGGACGCTGATGCGCGGCCCGGCGGCGCGGGTGCTCTTGGGCACGCAGTGTTCCCAGGTGCGCTGGCAGGAGCCGCCCATCACGATCAGGTCGCCGTGGCCGAGCGGCCGGCGCACCGTGTCGCCGCCCCCGCCCACCGGGCGCAGCAGGAGATCGCGGGGCGCGCCGACCGAGAGGATCGCGACCATCGTGTCCTGGCGTGCGCCCCTGCCGATCCGGTCCCCGTGCCAGGCGACGCTGTCCCGGCCGTCGCGGTAGTGGCACAGTCCGGCCGTGGCGAAGGGCTCGCCCAGCTCCCCGGCGTAGTGGGCCGTCAGCGCCTCGCGCGCCTCGGTCAGCAGCGGGTGCGGGAGCCGGTCGCCCGCGCCGTAGAAGGCGAGCAGCCGGGGCACGTCCACCACCTGGTCGTACATGGCCCGCCGCTCGGCACGCCAGGGGACCTCGGTGGCCAGGTGCTCGAAGAGCGCGTCGGCGCCGCTCAGCCAGCCCGGGAGCAGGTCGATCCAGGCGCCGGAGCCCAGCTCGGTTCGGCGCAGACCGTCCAGTGGGCCCAGCCGGACCTCGTCGGTCTGGTCGAAGAGCGAACCCTGGAGGTGCGTGGTCATGGAGACCAGCGTACTCCGTATTCGAAAATCCGTTCTACTTCCGCGATGCTCGTCGTCGGACCTCTTTCGATGCATCGCTGTATCCGATACGTTCACGCATCGAACGGGAGGGAGAGGCCGTGGTGGTGAGGACGACGACCGGGCGGGTGACCAGGCGGCGCGTGCGCACCCGCGCGAACCTCCTGGACGCCGCGTTCGAGGTGTTCGCCGCCAAGGGGTTCGGGCGGGTGTCGATCGAGGAGGTGTGCGAGGCCGCCGGGTACAGCCGGGGCGCCTTCTACTCCAACTTCGACAGCCTCGACGAGCTGTTCTTCGCGCTCTACCGGCAGCGCGCCGACCTGATCGCCGAGCAGGTGTCCGGTGCCCTTGCCTCCGACGGTCCCGACCTGGACGTGCCGGCCGCCGTGGACCGGGTCACCGAGGTGCTGCTCCTCGACCGGGACTGGCTCCTGGTCAAGACGGACTTCCTGGTGCACGCCGCCCGCGACCCCGATGTGGCCCGCGCCCTGCTGGAGCACCGGGCACGGCTGAGGCGGGCGATCGCGGACCGGCTCGCCCGGGCCCGCGGGCACACCCCGCTGCCCGCTGCGCTGGGCGACGCCGACGGCGCCGCGCACGCCGTGGTCGCCGCTTACGACGGAGTCACCACCCAGCTGCTGCTGGACCGGGACGTCGAACACGCCCGGGTCTGGCTGGGGCAGCTGCTCACCGCGCTGCTCACCGACGGCAGCACCGGTCAATGACGGAACAGGAAGGGACGGTCGCCATGGATGCCGACGTCATCGTGGTCGGAGCGGGACTGGCGGGTCTGGTCGCGGCGCACGAGCTGACCAGCCGGGGCAGGAGGGTCGCCCTCGTCGACCAGGAGAACGCGGCCAACCTCGGCGGGCAGGCCTTCTGGTCCTTCGGCGGCCTCTTCCTCGTCGACTCCCCGGAGCAGCGCCGCCTCGGCGTCAAGGACTCCGTCGACCTCGCCTGGAGCGACTGGCAGGGCAGCGCCGCCTTCGACCGGATAGGGGACGAGGACTCCTGGGCGGTGCGCTGGGCGCGCGCGTACGTGGAGTGGGCGGCCGGGGAGAAGCGCTCCTGGCTCGCCGGCCACGGCATCACCTTCCTGCCCACCGTCGGCTGGGCCGAGCGCGGCGACCTCAGGGCGGGCGGGCACGGCAACTCGGTACCGCGCTTCCACATCGCCTGGGGCACCGGCACCGGAGTCGTCGAGCCCTTCGTGCGGTACGCGAAGCAGGCCGCGCGCGACGGGCTGCTCACCTTCCACCACCGCCACCGGGTCGACCACCTGGTGGTCGAGGACGGCACGGCACGCGGCGTCAGGGGCACCGTCCTCGCCGAGGACCGCTCGCCCCGCGGCGTCGCCTCCAACCGCGAGGCCGTCGGCGAGTTCGGACTCTCCGCCCGGGCCGTGATCGTCACCTCCGGCGGCATCGGCGGCGACCACGACGTCGTCCGCCGCCACTGGCCCGAGCGTCTGGGAACCCCGCCCGCCGAGATGGTCACCGGCGTCCCCGCCTACGTCGACGGACGGATGCTGGACATCAGCGCCGAGGCGGGCGCACGCCTGGTCAACCGCGACCGGATGTGGCACTACACCGAGGGCGTGCGCAACTGGGACCCCATCTGGCCCGGACACGGCATCCGCATCCTGCCCGGCCCCTCCTCGATGTGGTTCGACGCCCTCGGCCGCCGGCTGCCCGAACCCTGCCTGCCCGGCTACGACACCCTCGGCACGCTGCGGCACCTGCGCACCGCCGACGGCCTCGCGGAACACGGCCACTCCTGGTTCATCCTCACCCGCAAGATCATCGAGAAGGAGTTCGCGCTCTCCGGCTCCGAGCAGAACCCCGACATCACCGCCAAGGACCGCGCCGGGTTCCTGCGCGAGCGCGTTCTCGGCAAGGGCGCCCCCGGCCCGGTGGACGCCTTCCTGCGTGAGGGCGCCGACTTCGTGACCGCGCCGGACCTGGAGCAGCTCGTCGACCGGATGAACGGGCTCACCGGCAAGCCGCTCCTGGACGCCCCCTCGATCCGGCGCCAGATAGAAGCCCGCGACCTCCAGTTGGCCAACCCCTACGCCAAGGACGCCCAGGTCCAGGGCATCCGCAACGCCCGCCGCTACATCGGCGACCGCCTCGGCCGGGTCGCCGCTCCGCACCGCATCCTCGACCCGGCGGCGGGCCCGCTGATCGGCGTCAAGCTGCACGTCCTCACCCGCAAGACCCTCGGCGGCATCCAGACCGACCTCGATTCCCGCGCCCTCGGTGCCGACGGCACGCCCGTCGGGGGCCTGTACGCGGCCGGTGAGGTGGCCGGCTTCGGCGGGGGAGGGGTGCACGGGTACAACGCGCTGGAGGGCACCTTCCTCGGCGGCTGCCTGTTCTCCGGGCGCGCGGCGGGCCGGGCCGCGGCACGGCTGACGGCCTGAGCGGGGCAGCAGGGGCCTCGGCGGCCGCTCCGGCTCCTCACGCCCCGTCGAGGAGCCGGAGCAGCACGGACGCGTGGCTCCGGCCGGGCGACTTGGACGCCGTCAGCAGCGTCACGTCGCCCTCGCCCGCCAGCTGCCGCACGTGGTCGAGGAGCTCCGCCGCCTCAGGGGCGGCCAGCTCGGCCTCGTACCGCTCGGCGAACTCCTCGTACGAGCCCTCGCCCGCGTGGTACCAGCGGCGCAACTCGGTCGACGGGGTGAGCCCCTTGGGCCACTCGTCCACGTGTGCCTCGTTCTTCGCCACGCCCCGCGGCCACAGCCGGTCGACCAGGACCCGCACGCCGTCGTCCGGCTCGGGCGGATCGTAGACGCGGCGCACGCGCACGCTCATGACCACTCCCCTCTCGACGGCAGTGCTGCCGCGAGCCTACGTCCCAAGTCCACGGGGCGCCGGGGACGGGTGCGCCGTTCGGGAACGGCCCGATTCCCCGCCACGCCTCCTGGGTACCCCGTCGCTCCGACGGTACGGCGAGGGAGGTCGGCGCATGGGCGCATCGGACGGGTTGCCGGTCGTGCGGTCACTGGACGAACTGACCGACCTGGTCCGCCGGCACCGGGGCCTGTACGTGCGGTGGTCGCGCGGCCCGGGCACCGACCTCGCCGACGTCTCCAGCACCGACGAACTCACCGGCGTTTCCATGCCGGGCCTGTCCGCCAACCCCCTCGACGTGGAGGCCTGGTGGGCGGACCGGCCCGTGCGGGTGTGGGCGGCCCGGCGGCTGCACGACTACGCGCACCTGCCGCACGACAAGGGTCCCGGCGTCCGCCCCTGGGTGCTCACCGGCCGCGAGGCGGGCCGCGGCCCGGACAACGAGCCGCTGGTGGCCGACGCCCGGCCGCTGTGCTGGATCGACCCGGGCGTCATCGACGAGGCCCGGGCCGAGGTGGAACGCCAGGAGCACCCGTGGGGGCCGCTGCGCCGCACCGGCCGCTGAGGAAGCCGCCGGGCCCGGGTTCAGCCGGACCTCCTGCGCACCGCCTCCCGGCGCTTGAGCGCCCGGCGCTCCAGCTCACTGGTCCCGCCCCACACGCCGATGGACTGCCCGGTGTCGAGCGCCCATCGCAGACACTGCTCCCGCACCGGACACGTCCGGCAGACCGCCTTCGCCTGCTCGGTCTGCAGAGCGGCCGGGCCGGTGGTGCCGATCGGGAAGAACAGGTCGGGGTCCTCCGTACGGCACGCGGCGTGCTCTCGCCAGTCGTCCATCAATGTCACCTGCGATCGGTATCGTTCGCGCCCTCGTAATTGCCTTGCTCCCTTCCGGGTGGCCTGTCGATACGCGGTGAAACCGGCGCCGCGCCTTCGATCGCGCCCCTACCTCCGCAGCGCCTCGGCCGCCGCCGACGCCACCGCCCCGGCCAGCGTGGCCAGCGCCGGGGAGTCGAGCCTCCACTGCTGCCAGTACAGCGGGGTGACCACCGGGAGTTCCGGGGCGAACTCCACCAGCCGGCCGGTGCGCAGCAGCGGCAGTGCCTGCGGCTCGGGCACCATGCCCCAGCCCAGACCGGCGGCGACCGCCTCGACGAACCCCTCGGAGGTCGGCACGTAGTGCCGCGCGGCACTCGCGCCGCCCTGACCGAGCCGCCGGGCGAAGCCGTCCTGGAAGTCGTCCCGCCGGTCGAACACCATCACCGGCGCCTCGGCGATCCGCTCGCGCACCGGCCCGTCCAGGTGGCGCGCGGCGAAGTCCGGGGCGGCGCAGGGGAGGTACCGCATCCGCCCCAGGTAGCGGACGGTGCAGCCGGGGACCGGGTCGGCCGACGAGGTCACCGCGGCCATGACCACGCCCTCCCGCAGCAGGGTCGCCGTGTGGTCCTCGTCCTCGCGGCGCAGCTCGAAGCAGAGCCGGGGCTCCCGGGGGACCCGCGTCAGCGCGCCCAGGAACCAGGTCGCGAGCGAGTCGGCGTTCACGGCCACCGGGATCCGGGTCGGCTCCCCGGCCGCACTCAGCCCGAGTTCGGCGTACGCGTCACGCTCCAGCCGGGCCACCTGGCGGGCCAGCCGCACCAGCACCGCCCCGGACTCCGTCGGCCGCACCGGCTTGGTGCGCAGCAGCAGTACCCGGCCGGTGCGCTGCTCCAGCGCCTTCACCCGCTGGCTGACCGCGGACGGCGTCACGTGCAGCGCCGCCGCGGCCGCGTCGAAGGTCCCCTCGTCCACCACCGCCAGCAGGGTGCGCACCTGGTCCAGGGGGAGGTCCGCGAAGGCCGGCAGGCTCGGTTCCGTCATCACAAACACTAAGGATACGTAAGAATCTTTAGCTGTACGTCCTGTGATCGTCTGCTTAGCGTCGAAGCATGACCAACGCCCTCACCGCCGCGGCCGCCGGCTTCGGCACCGGCCTCTCGCTCATCGTCGCCATCGGCGCCCAGAACGCCTTCGTCCTGCGCCAGGGCATCCGCCGCGACGCGGTCCTCGCCGTGGTCGGCATCTGCGCGCTGTCCGACGCGCTGCTCATCGCCCTGGGCGTCGGCGGGGTCGGCGCGGTGGTGGTGGCCTGGCCGGACGCCCTGACCGTGGTCGGCTGGGTGGGCGGCGCCTTCCTGCTCTGCTACGGCGCCCTGGCCGCCCGGCGCGTGTTCCGGCCGGCCGGCGCGCTGCGGGCGGAGGGCGACGCGGCCGGCTCGCGCCGCCGGGCGGTCCTCACCTGCCTGGCGCTGACCTGGCTCAACCCCCACGTGTACCTGGACACCGTGTTCCTGCTGGGCTCGGTCGCCGCCGACCAGGGGGCGCTGCGCTGGACCTTCGGCATGGGTGCCGCGGTCGCCAGCCTGTGCTGGTTCGCCGCGCTCGGCTTCGGCGCCCGCTACCTGGGCCGCTTCCTGGCCCGCCCCGCGGCCTGGCGGGTGCTCGACGGGCTGGTCGCCGCCACCATGATCGTCCTCGGCGTCACTCTCGTCGTCGGGGCCTGAACACCCCCGGATGCGGCCACGCGGGGGTCGGGAGCTCGAACGGAGCTGCGATAGTAAGTCCGCAGCCTGAAAGATGTATCGAGCATGTAGGAAGCGCGTGGACACCAGCCGGAGCAGCGGCGAGAGCGGTACCGAACCCGGGAAGAAGGAAGCCGGGAAGAACGGCGCCGGAGCAAAGGACCCGGCCCCCGACGGGGCGGCACGGCGCGGCCCGCGCCGCTGGGCCATGGACACCCGGCCGCTGCGCCGTCCGGCCTACCGCAGGCTGTGGTCGTCGACCATCGTCACGGCGGTCGGCAGCCAGCTGACCGCCGTAGCCGTGCCCAAGCAGATCTACGACATCACCGGCTCCTCGGCCTGGGTCGGCGCCGCGAGCCTCGCGGGCCTGCTGCCGCTGGTCGTGTTCGCGCTGTGGGGCGGCGCGGTCGCCGACGCCATGGACCGCCGCAAGCTGCTGCTGATCACCAACAGCGGCATCGCCGTTACCTCGGTGCTGTTCTGGCTCCAGGCGGTCACCGGCCTGGAGTCGGTGGCCGCGCTCGTGCTGCTGCTCGCGCTCCAGCAGGCCTTCTGGGGCCTGAACGCGCCGGCCCGCAACGCCTCCATCGCCCGCCTGGTCCCCGAGGACGAACTCCCCGCCGCCAACGCGCTCGGCTCGACCGTCATGCAGACCGGGCAGGTCGTCGGCCCGCTCCTGGCCGGCGTCCTCATCCCGGTGATCGGCCTGGCCGAGCTGTACCTGATCGACGCCCTGGCCCTGTGCGTCACGGTGTGGGCGGTCCACAGGCTGCCCGCTCTGCCACCGCTCAAGGGCACGGCGGTCCGGCGCGCGGGCGTGCGGGAAGTGGTGGCGGGCTTCCGGTACATCGCCGGGCACAAGGTGCTGCTGCTGTCCTTCCTGGCCGACATCGTCGCCATGGTCCTGGGCATGCCCCGCGCGCTGTTCCCGCAGCTCGCCGCCGAGTCGTACGCCGGACACGGCGAGGGGTTCGCCCTCGGCCTGCTGTTCGCGGCGATCCCCATCGGCGCGGTGGCCGGCGGGCTGTTCTCCGGCACCTTCTCCCGGGCCCGCCGGCACGGCTGGATGGTGATCGGCTCGGTCGTGGTCTGGGGCGCCGCCGTCACCGGCTTCGGACTGAGTTCGAGCCTGTGGCTGGCGGTGGCGTTCCTGGCGGTGGCCGGCGTCGCGGACATGGTCTCCATGGTGTTCCGCGGGGCGATCCTGCTGTCCGCCGCGACCGACGAGATGCGCGGGCGCATGCAGGGTGTCTTCACCGTGGTCGTGGCGGGCGGCCCCCGCCTGGCCGACGTCCTGCACGGCGGCGCGGGCTCCGCCTTCGGCGCGCGGGAAGCGGTGGCCGGCGGCGGGCTGCTCGTCGTCGTGGTGATGCTGGCCCTGGCGGCCGCGGTGCCGGCGCTGCGCCGCTACCGCGTCTGACGGCGCCTCACCGCCTCACAGGGAGCCCCGCCCGTGCAGCGCGTAGTGCTCCATGAGCCGGCCCCTGGTGGTCTCCAGCCGGTGCGCGAGGATCTCGGCGACCGACCGCACCAGCACGACGCCCAGCTGCGGGTCCTCCTCGCACAGGCGGAGCACCGAGGCGGCGTCGAACTCGTAGGCGCGCACCGGGCTGAAGGCCTCGGCGCCGAAGTCCCACTCGTAGGGCGGGAACAGCCAGGACCAGCCGAGCAGGTCGCCCGCCCCGAGACTGGCGACCGTGACCCGCTGCACGGGGGTCACCTCCTGGGTCAGGGAGACCGCGCCGGAGCGGATGACCCAGAAGCGGTCGGCCCGGCCGCCCGCCTCGAAGATCCGGGCGTCCTCCGCGAAGGAGACCTCCCGGGCGAGCGCCGTGAGGCGTGCGCGCTGCGGCTGGGGGAGTGCGGTCAGCAGTTTGATCGCTTTGGTCATGGCACGGGGCTCCTCGCCGGCGATTCGGTTCCGGGGCTTTCCCTATGCCCATTTCAGACGCTGTCGGCTCCCCGGGCACCTCGGCGGACGGCGGAACCCGGACGGATTCCGTGCCGGATCCGGGTACGGGCGCGGCAGGGCATGAAAAAGCCCTGGCCGGACGGGGGAGGCCGGCCAGGGCCGTAAGCGGTGACGTACGAAGGACATGTCCGTCGACTCCGTCGCCACGTATGGATGAACGCTAAACCATCTCCGGGGGTTCCGCGAACCCGGTACCGGGGCACGTGACCCGTTTCACTCACAGCGGCATCCGCGCATCCGCCGCCTCACCCGTCGCCCCCGGCGACCACCCTGATCGTCTCCAGCGCCGGATCGCTCGGGTCCGGAAGGTACATGCCGGCGTCCAGACCGCTGCGGAGGTACCGCAGGACCGGCTCGGCCAGCCGCTCGCCGGGCAGGACGGCCGGGATGCCGGGCGGGTACGGCGTGATCATCTCCGCGGCGACCCGGCCCGCCGCCCGGCCGAGCGGCACGTCCTCGGTCGGCCCGAAGAACGCGTCACGGGGGAGTGCCGCCTGCGGCATCCGCAACTCGGACGGCGAGGGCACCATGACCCGCGGTGCGGGACCGAGACCCGGAGCGGCACGCGCGAGGTCCTTCAGCGCGGCGAGCAGTTCCCCGGCGGTCTCCCGGTCGTCGCCGTGGGTGATCTGCATGTTGACGCGGCGGTGGTCCGCCAGGTGCGCCACCACGCTCCGCTGCTCGCGCAGCCAGTCCGCCGCCTGGAAACCCGAGACGCCGAGGCCGTCGAGATCGATCACGACGGGCAGCGGATCGAAGCCGTGGGCCAGCCCCGGGCCGCAGAAGTCGTCCCGGCCCTCGACGCGCATGCCGTCGATCTCCTCGACGGCCGCCCGCACCTCGGCCGCCAGCTCCAGCGCCCCGCCCATCAGCTCCCGGCCGCGCAGCGCCATCTGCCGCCGCCAGCCGTCCAGCCCGGCGAAGATCAGCGCCGACGGGCTGGTGGTGCCCAGCAGGTCCGCCCGCATGCCGAGCAGTTTCGGCGGCACCAGGTCACCGCGCAGGTGGAACACGGAACCCTGCTCCAGACCGCTGCCCATCTTGTGGATGCTGGTCACGCAGATGTCGGCGCCCGCGTCCATCGCCCAGGAGGGGAGATCCGGGTGGAAGGGCAGGTGGGCGCCCCACGCCTCGTCCACGATCAGGGGCGCCGCCCGCCGGTGGCACACCTCGGCGACGGCCCGGAGGTCGGCGCTCGCGCCGTACGGCGTCGGGCTGGTGATCAGCGCGCCCTTGGCGTCGGGGTGGGCGGCGAAGGCCCGCTCGAACTCCTCGGCCGACGGCGGATGGGCCAGGTGCCGCTCCGCGTCCCAGCGCGGCTCCACCCAGACCGGCTCGATGCCGGACAGGATCAGCCCCGACACCACGGACTTGTGGGCGTCCCGGCCGATCAGCAGCTTCTCGTGCGGGCCCGCGACCGCCAGCATCGCCGCCTTCACCGACAGAGAACTCCCGCACGTCGAGAAGAACGTGTGCTCGGCATGGACCGCGTCGGCCATCAGCTCCTGCGCCCGCTGGAGCACCCGCGACCGGGTGAGCCGGTCGTCCAGTCCGCCGGTGGCCAGCACGTCGCCGTAGAAGACGGCGTCGCCCAGCACCTCGCGCACCTCCGGGTCGGCCCCGCGCGCCTGCTTGTGCCCCGGCGGCGTGAACGAGAGCCGGCCCTCGCGACGGTAGTCGACGAGGGCTTCCAGCACGGGCGCGCGGGTGTGGTCGGCTGTCATGCCGACCCGGTTTCCCGGCCGGGCCGCCGTCAATCCGTCGCGCGTCCGGTCACCGGGGACGGCGTCCCGGGGTCAGTACCTCGTCCAGCACCCGAAGGACGGCCTCGTACGCCATCGTCCGTACGGCGGCCTCCCGGGAGCCGTCCGGATCGGTCGGCCGCAGCTCCTCGCTCCGGGCCCGCCAGGTCCGCTCCTGCTCCACCGCGCAGGCCCTCGCCCGGTGCATGCGACGCAGCAGTTCGTCCGAGTCCACAACATCCGTCATGTCTTCCGCGTACCCCCGACGGCCGCCCGGATGGCCCCTGAGCCGTAAGGGGGGCCGGAGGTTTGGGGGTACCGGCAGAGGTCAGCCGGAAGTAACGGCAAGTCCCACGACCAGGGAGCTGACGGATGAGTGAAAGGTACCCGCCCCGACCCGCCGTCGCCCGGTCCGGCGCCGATCCGCACCGGCCGTGCAAACCCGCCGAGGCACGGCAGACCGTGGAACGCGTCGTCACCGAGTGCTGCGACGGCAAAGGACACGCGTCCTGCGACGCGGACGCCCTGTCGGACGCCGTGCTGGTCGCCTCGGAACTGACCACCAACGCGATCCTGCACGGCGGCGGCATCACCGATTTCCGGGTCGACGTCGTCGGACCCGGCGTCGAGCTGTCGGTGTGCGATCGCAGCCGCGACCTTCCGGTGGCCGTGCCGCAGACCGACCCCCAGGGACGCCGCCGCGTCGGCGGCCGGGGCTGGCCGATCGTCTGCAGGCTGGCCCGCGACGTACGCGTGGCAGATCTTCCGACGGGAGGCAAGTGCATCACCGTGGTCGTTCCGCTGTCCTGAGTACTTTTGCAAAAGCGGAGTTTGTTCCACCGGGGCAGGGGCAGTCGCAAGTTCGTGCTTCGGACCGGAGGCGCAGCAGCGGGAGCGGTATGGCTGCTCGGGCCCTCCGGGTGAGTGACCCGGCCGGCGCCGTTCCCGCGGAAAGTCCCCCTGAGACCACCGTTCAGGAGCGATCCGCATGCTCACAGAAACACCCACCGTCCGTCCCGGAACGCCCGAGTCCGCCGAAACCACCGCCGCCCCCGCCCGTCGCCGGCACGACGACGCCCCGGACACCATGGCCCTCTTCGCCCGGCTGGCCGCCCTCGAGGAGGGGCCCGAGCGGGACGCGCTCCGCGACGAACTCGTCGCCGCGTGGCTGCCCATGGCCCACCGGATCGCCGGCCGTTTCCGCGACCGAGGCGAGTCCATCGAGGACCTGCGTCAGGTCGCCGCGCTCGGCCTGGTCAAGGCCGTCGACCGCTTCGACCCGGAGCGCGGCGCCTTCGAGAGCTACGCCGTGCCCACCATCACCGGCGAGGTCAAGCGCCACTTCCGGGACCGGATGTGGGCCCTGCGGGTGCCCCGCCGGGTCCAGGAACTGCGCAACAAGGTGCGGGTGGCGCGACGCGAGCTCACCCAGAGCCCCGGCAGCCCCGAACCGTCGGTGGCCGACATCGCCGCCCACACCGGGCTGACCGAGGACGAGGTCGGCGCCGGGATGGAGGCGCTGGAGAGCTTCAGCACCCTGTCGCTGGACGCCGAGCTCTCGGCCGGCGACGACGGCTACAGCCTCGCGGACACCCTCGGCGCGGCCGACGCCTCGTACGACACCGTGATCGACCGGGAGTCCGCCAAGGAAGGGCTGCGCCGGCTGCCCGAACGCGAGCGGGCCATCCTCTACATGCGCTTCTTCGAGGACATGACGCAGAGCCGGATAGCAGACCGCCTGGGCATCTCGCAGATGCACGTCTCCCGGCTCATCAGCCGCAGCTGCGCCCGTGTGCGCGACGAGGCGATGGGACAGCGGACGGGCCACCGGGGCACCGGCCGACCGGTGCGGACCTGACGGACCGGGCGACGCAGGAGGGACGAGACGGATGCTGATGCCCCACCCCGCGGTGCTGCGCGGGCTCCTCGACCAGTACGAGGCGGCGGCCCTGCACGAACCCGCCGACGACCTGGGCGGACCCGGTCCCCGGACGCGGGACCTGGCGTACACGCTGTGCGTGTCGACCGGCACGCGCGACGTCCGGCAGGCCCTTGAGGCCGCCCGGCGGCACCTCGCGACCGCTCCGGTCCCCGACCCTGAGCCCGCGGTCGCGGCGGACTGACCCGAGAACGGCTGGTGGGCCGGCTGCCCGCACACCCCCGCGGTGTGCGGGCAGCCGGCGTGCCCGCGGGCGTACGGCGACGTCGGAAGGGCGTACGGGCCGCTCCGGAAGCCGGTCGGGGCCGGGAATCCCGGATGCCGGGTGTGTGGCCGTGAGGCCGGGGCATCCGCTGTCCCGGAGGGGAGGCTCACGATGAACGCTCGTGTTCTCGCACACACCGGCCGAGGCCGGGCCCGCCGGGCCGCGAACGGCTCGGCCGCCGAGGGGGCCGCCCGGGCCGGACTCACCGCCCGCGGCGTCATCTACCTGCTGGTCGGCGTCCTGGCGCTGCGGATCGCCTTCGGCACCGGGAACCGGCAGGCCGACCGGGGCGGCGCCCTGGCCGAGCTGGCGGACAAGCCGTTCGGCGCCGTGCTGCTGTGGGCGCTGGGCGCCGGACTCGTCGGCATGGCCCTGTGGCGGCTGTCCGAGGCGCTCTTCGGCGTCACGGGCAAGGACGGCCACACGGCCAGGAAGCGGCTCCCGGCCGCCGCCCGCTGCGTGTTCTACGCCTTCGTCGCCTACTCCGTCCTCGCCTTCGCGGCCGGATCCGGCGGCAGCGGATCCAGCGACCGGCAGTCCCGCGACGTCACCGCCAGGGTGATGGAGATGCCCGCCGGGCGCTGGGTCGTGGGCCTGGCCGGCGCCGCCGTCGCCGTCGCCGGTGTCGTCATCGCCGTACAGGCGCTTCGCCGCAGCTACCACAAGAAGCTGAAACTCAGCGCGCTCAGCCCCCGGGCCCGGCGGCTGGTCGACGTGACCGGGGTCGGCGGCGGAACGGCCCGCGGGATCGTCTTCGCCGCGGCGGGCGCCTTCGCCGTACGGGCCGCCGTCGACTACGAACCCGACAGGACCAAGGGCCTCGACGACACCCTGCGCTCCTTCGCCGACACCCCGCTCGGCCCCTGGCTGCTGGTCTGCGTCGCCGCGGGTCTCGTGCTGTTCGGCGTGTTCTCCTTCGCCCTCGCACGCTGGCGCCGGGTCTGAGCCGCGCGGACGGGGGAACACGGGGCGAATGAACGAACACGAGATTCCTCCGCCGGACGGACGTCCCGTGGACGTCTACCTCGACCTCCTGCGCGTCCGCATGGAGAACGACGACTACCAGCTCCTGCTCAGCGTGGTCGAACCGGTCCTCCAGGCCATCGACGAGCACCAGATGCCCACCATCGACTTCTCCCTGGACGGGGACAGCGCCGAGGCGCTGCCCCAGGAGATCAGGGACGAGGCCGCGCTGGTCATCGCCACCGCGGTCACCGGCCGCCTGGACAACGAGGTCGTGGAAATCAGCACCGACGAGACCGGCCCGGTCCGGGTCGTCACCGACGCGGCCACCGCCTCCGACCCCGAGCGCCTCGGCGAGATCGCCGACTACCTCAAGGAACGACACAAGCAGAACGAGGAACTGCGCGGCATAGCCGAGGCCAGCGGTCTGCCCAGCGACTTCTGACCCTCACCGCCCGGGCGTCGCCACGGGCACGCCGAGCGGCCGGGCCAGGCCCACCACGGCCTCGTCCAGACGCTCCAGGTGCCGCAGTACCCGCCCGGTGATCCGGCCGTACCGCGGCACCCCGCCCGCCTCGAACTGCAGCAGCGAGGCGATGCTGGGCCCGGTCTCCACCCCGGTGTCCGCGTCCTTGTCGGCGACGCGCGCGGCGATCGCCTCGATGTTGCGCACCGTGCGCCGCACCGCGCCACGCAGGCGCGGGTCCGCCGCGATCGAGGGATGTGTGGGCAGCAGCTCGGCCGTCGCCGCCAGCGACCGCGCGTGGTACGCGCACGTCTCCAGCAGCGCCACCACGTACTGGGCGGTGTCCCGCCGCGCCCGCAGCGGCGTGATCGGATGCGTCAGCGGCGAGGTGGCGGCCCGCAGGTCGCCCAGCGCCTGGTCCAGATCCCGCGCCTTGTCCAGCAGGTCGGCCGCCGGCCCGCCGCTGAGCTGGTCCACGGCTCCCTCGGTGACGTCGGTGAGCCGCTCCAGCACCGTGCCGAGCAGTTCGTTCGTACGGCGGTCGGTGCGTATCGGCAGCACCAGCGCCGCCGCGACGATCCCGCAGGCCGCGCCGAGCGCCGTCTCCTCGATGCGCAGCAGCAGCACCGACAGGCTGTAGGTGTGCAGCAGGGTGTACAGCAGCCCCAGCATCGCCGTCACGAAGAACGACATCAGCGTGTACGACAGCGGTGCCGTGTAGAACATCGCGAAGATGAGCAGCAGCACCAGTCCGAACGCGACCCAGGTGTGGTCGCCGACCACGCCGGCCAGCACGATGCCGGCCACCACCCCGAACAGGGTGCCCAGCACCCTGCGGTAGCCCTTGACGAGGATCTCCCCGGTGGACGCCGTGTTCAGGAAGACGATCCAGCACGCGAGCACGGCCCAGTACCAGCGCTGCGAGGACAGGAACTCCCCGCCGACGATGGCCAGCGAGGACCCCACCGAGACCTGTACCGCGGCGCGCGTGGTGGGCCGCCGCAGCCCGGTCGGCTCGTCCTTCTCCGCTTCCTCCTCGCCGGCGTCGATCGCGGCGTCCTCGGCGTCCAGCTCCTCCCGGGACCTGGTGGTCGCCGGAGTGTCGTCCGACTCGTCCTGCGGCCCGTCCAGGGCGATCCTGAGGCCCATGACCGCCCTCGCGGCCTCACCGATGCCGCGGAAGACGTCCTGGACGGCCGGGATGGCCTCCGGCAGGTTGTCCTCGTCGCGGTAGCCGAGCAGCCGGTTGCGCAGGTGGGACAGCGCGGTGCCGCGCGCCTCGGCGGGCGGCCGCAGCACCAGCGTGCGCAGCGCCCCCAGGTCCCGGCGCAGAACCTCCGTGGCCTCGCCGGGCGCCGGCGAACTGCCCACCGACGGCGCCGGCGCCCCCGGCAGGTGCAGGGTCAGGGTGTCCGCCCGCTCGGCGCTGCGCGCGGTCAGCAGCAGCAGGCCCAGCCGCTCGGCGGCGATCTCCGCGTCCGCGATGCGCCGCTGCACCAGGCGCGCCGTGGACGCGTCCGGAGTGCCGTCCTCCAGCCGCGACTGGATCATCAGCGCCGTCTCGTGCAGGCGCGCGGTGCCGTCCCGCAGGTGCTCCAGCGTCCGGTCGATCCCGTCCGGCCCGGCGTCCAGCAGCTCGATCTGCGTGGCGATCAGCTGGGCCAGCCGCGCGCGGAAGGCCTGCCGCAGCCGCTGGAGGACGCCCGCCGGTGTCGCCGGCACCACGGCGAAGCGCACCACCGCACTGCACGCGAACGCCACCGCGATGGCGCCCAGCAGCCCCGGCAGCACCGACACGTCGGCGCCGACGAACAGGGAGACGAAGTAGACCTGGAAGCCGATCAGCCCGAGAGCCGTGCCGCGGTCGCCGAAGCGCCGGACGAAGACGGCGAAGAAGATGAGGACGACGAAGAAGGCGTCGCCGATGACGACCCGAGAGGTGAGCAGCGAGCTGACCGACACCGAGGCCAGGGCGACGGGCAGTCCCAGGGCCAGGGTGACCGCCTGCGCGCCGAGCTCCTTCTCGCGGATGGCGAAGGTGGCGACCATCGCCGCCATGGCGCCCGCGACCAGGTGGGTGACGTCGGCGCCGAACGCGGCGAGCACACCCAGTACCAGAGCGATGGCGCCCACCGTCCGCAGGCCCGCGGTGAGCCGCAGCAGGCCCGGGTCGGACGCGGCGATCCGGTCCCGCAGCCGTGTCCGCACCGAGCGCCCCGCTGCCTTCACGCCGCCGTACACTCTCCCGACTCACACGCCCGACTCCCGGCCGGTTGACGCCGAGATCCACTTCTCAGGATGTCATGCCGCGCGCCCGTACCCGCCATGGGGTCACAGCCGGGCCCGGCCCGCCTCCGTGACGCGCTCTTGCACCTGTTCCGGCGTCAGATAGGCGTCCGTGTACTCGAAGTCCCGCAGCTTGGCCGGCTTGCGGGCCTGGAAGCCGGTGCGCACGAAATCGTCGCCCGCCACCGCGTTGAGCGCCCAGTTGGCCGCCACCCGCGCCTTGGCCACGCCCGTGCGCAGCGCCGACCAGTGGTAGCCGCGGGCCACCGCCTGGGCCGGCAGGCCCTTCAACTCGACACCGAGGGGCTTGGAGACCGCGTCGGTGCCGCCGAGGTCGACGACGAGACCCAGGTCCTTGTGGACGTAGGGCCGCATCGGCTGGTTGCGCAGGGTCGCGATGATGTTCTCGGCGACGTGCCGGCCCTGCCGCATGGCGTGCTGGGCGGTGGGCGGGCAGACGGCGCCCTCCTGGCCCTTGGCGAGGTCGGGCACGGCCGCGGAGTCGCCGAGCGCGAACACCCCGTCGTGGTCGGGCAGGCACATCTCGGCGGTCACCGCGAGCCGCCCCTTGACCGTCTCCGCGCCGAGCGTGGCGATCAGCGGGCTCGCCACCACACCGGCGGTCCAGATCAGCGTGCGGGTGGGCACCACCCGGCCGTTGGTGAAGGTGACCTCCTCGGGTCCGGCCTTCTCGATGGAGACGCCGAGCGAGATCTCGATGCCGCGCCGGGTGAGCACCTCCTGTGCGTCGCGCCCGAGCTTCTCGCCGAGCTCCGGCATCAGCTTCGGCGCGATGTCGATCAGGTGCCACTTGATCAGGCCCGGGTCGAGCCGGTTGTAGCGCTTGACGGCCGCGTGCGTCAGCCGCTGCAGGCAGGCAGCGGTCTCGGTGCCCGCGTACCCGCCGCCGACCACCACGAACTGCAGCCGCGAGGCGCGCTCCACCGGGTCCTGGCTGGCGTCGGCGAGGTCGAGTTGCGCGATGACGTGGTCGCGGATGTACGCGGCCTCCGCCAGCGTCTTCATGCCGAACGCGTGGTCGGTCAGACCCGGGATGTCGAAGGTCCGGGTGATGCTTCCGGGCGCCAGCACGATGTAGTCGTAGGGCTCGTTGACGATCTGGTCGGTGATGGTGCGCACCACGCACACCTTCGCCTTGAGGTCCACACCGATGGCGCCGCCCGGGATGATCCGCGTGCGGTACTTGCTGCTGCGGCGCAGGGACAGCGCGATCGACTGGGGGGTCAGCACACCGGAGGCCACCTGGGGCAGCAGCGGCAGATAGAGCTGGTAGGAGAACGGTGTCACCAGGGTGATCTCGGCCTCGCCGGGGGAGAGCCTGCGCTCCAGACGGCGGACGCACTCCACGCCGGCGAAACCTGCGCCGACCACCAGGATCCTGGGTCGTGTCACGGTGTTCATCCCTTTCTGCGGCTCCAGGCGGTCTGCCGCGAACGCCGTTCGCGTGCCCCCGGATCGCTGTTTCGCACCTCGTCGATCCCATCGCGCCCGCCCGGATCCGGCCAGCCGGGCGCGGCAGGCAGGCGACACATCCTGATCACCACCATGCCCCGCCCCGGCCCGGAGCGCACCGGGCGGGAGTGAACGGGCGGGAACTTTCCGGTGGGGGAGCCGTGCCCGGCCGGCCGCCGGTGGAGCGAGGTCAGCGGGTGCCGCGGAGGTGGCAGAGCAGCAGACAGACGTCGTCGTCCCGCTCCGAGTCGCTGAGCAGCGGACTCAGGATGCCGTCCGCCGAGCCCTCCAGGTCCGCCTCCAGGGCCGCCGGGCCGAAGGAGCCCAGCGCCTCGGCCAGCCGCGCGATGCCCGGGTCTATGCCCCGGGCGCGCCGCTCCACCAGGCCGTCCGTGTACAGGGCGAGCGTCGAACCCGGCGCCAGCGGCACCGTGTGGTCGGCGATCTCCTGCTTGAGCGGAATGCCCAGCATCGCGCCCGGTTTGGCGTCCAGGGTCTGGACCCGCCCGTCCGGGGTACGCAACACCGGCGGCGGATGGCCGGCCGCGGCCCACGTCAGCGTGGGCTCATCGGGGTGGAAGCGGGCGATGACGGCCGTGGCGAACAGATCGGGCTGGAGGTGGTGCAGGAACATGTGCAGCCGGGTCAGGAGCCGGCCGGGGCTGCCGCCGTCGACGGCGTAGGCCCGCAGTGCCGTACGCAGCTGACTCATCATCACCGCCGCGCGCAGCCCGTGCCCGGTCACGTCGCCGACCACGGCGATGACGCCGCCGTCGGGCTGCCGGAACGCGTCGTACCAGTCGCCGCCGATGTTCAGTCCGTGGGTGGCCGGGAGGTAGCGCGCCGCCATCGAGAGCCCCGGCGGGGCGGGCAGCTCGGTGAGCAGGGCCCGCTGGAGCGTCTCCGCGATGTCGCGGTTGTGCTGGTAGCGCTGGGCGTGGTCGATCGCGGTGCTCGCCCGCCGGGTCAGCTCGATCAGCATCACCGCGTCGTCCGGGTCCCAGCGGTCCCCGGGCGGGGACAGGGTCAGCACGCCCAGAGGCGCCTGCCGGGTCGGCAGCGGGATGCACAGCAGGGGGCGGTCGGGCGCCAGCGCCGAGGGCGGCTGGTCGTCGACACCCGGCAGATCGCCGGGGTGCGGGGCGGCGTACTGCGGCCGGCCGGTGCGGGCGGCGACCACTGCGGCGGCCGGGTGGGCGGGGCCCGGCCGGTCGCCGTCCTGGTCGAACAGCCAGACGTCGACGGTGGCGGCGTACTCGGGCACCAGCAGCTCCGGCAGCCGGCGCACGATCTCGTGGTGGTCCAGCGACGCGGTCAGCACGGCGCTCGCGTCCGCCAGGAAGGTCAGCCGGCGCCGGGCGTTCTCCGCCTCCGTGCGCGCCTTGCGCTCGGCGGCGAACGCCTCCCGCTGGGCCCGCCCGGCGGCGTCCAGCTCGGCGTGCAGCGCCACCACGCCCTGGTTGGTCTGGTGCAGCTCCTCGCGGTGGAATTCGACCAGGTTCTCCTGCTCGGTGAGCCGCTCCAGGACCAGCGCCGTGTCCTCGTCGGCCCCCAGCAGGGCCTCGGCCAGCGCTGCCGGGTCGTCCACCGTGACCTCCGCCTCGGCGGTCGGCACCGCCTCCGGGCAGGGCACCGTGACCCGCCACGGCGGCTGACCGGCGGACGCGGCGTCGCGCGACGGCGTCACCACCGCGTGCAGCACACCCCGGCCGGCCTCCGCCTCCGCGGTGGCGGGGGAGGCCGTGCCCGCCTCCAGCGTGAGCCGCCACGTACCGCCCTTGGCCAGGCACAGCCGCAACTGCGCGCCGAGCGAGGCCAGCAGCCGGGTGCGCTCCAGCGGCGGCACGCCGCAGGCCGCGGCCAGACGCGCGGTGCCGATGCGCGCCCGCGCCGCGTCGGTGATGTCGGTGATCTGCCAGGTAGGGGTCATGGGCCGTCCGGCGGGGTCGAGGCCAGGACGGCCACGGCGGTGTCGTCCCGCACCGGCCGGGCCGGACTGCTGGCGTCCCGGACCGTCACGGCCGCCGTGACCGCCGGATCGACCGCCGTACGGCAGGTGTCGTCCGTCGGCGTCCAGCGGCTCGGCAGGCCGTCGCTGTGCAGGACCAGTACCCGGTCGTCCGCCCACGTCGTCTCCTCCTCGCGCAGCGTGGCGGGCCGGTGGGTGCCGACGATGCCCGGCCGGGAGACCAGGTGCCGCCAGGTGCCCCGCTCGCACAGCCGCGCCCCGACGTTGCCGACGCCCGCGAAGCGGAGCACCGAGGCACCGGCGTCGACCTGGGCCACCGCGACGGCCGCCCCGCGGGTCCCGGACAGCGCGGTGTCCAGCCGCCGCAGCGCCTCGGCCGGCGGCAGATGCGCCGCGCCGCGCAGCGCCTCCACGGCCGCGGTGGAGGCACGGGCGGCCTCCGGGCCGTGGCCCAGCCCGTCGGCCAGCATCAGCGTCACCCGGTCCCCGGACCGGACCCACGCCCAGGCGTCGCCCGAGTACTCCGCGCCGCCGAACGGCACGTTCACGGCCCCCGCCCGCACCCGGGCCGCCGGGCCCCGGTCGCGGGCCGTGGTGCCGAGCACGGGGCCGATCCGGGCGACCACCACCGTGCCCCGGCCGGGGACGCTGTGCAGGTCGAAGTCGTCGGACAGCCGGGCGCAGGTGCCGAGACCGGCGCCGAGGGAGCCCGTCGTGGTGAAGCCGTCGCTCAGCGCGGCGGCCACGTCGCCGATCCCGGGACCGTGGTCGACCGTCGCGACCTGCACGAGCAGATCCCGCTCCCGGCCGGACGCGAGGACCGCGGGAGCGACGACGTCGATGAGCACCTGACCGCCGCCGGCGTGCTTGAGCAGATTGGTCGCAAGCTCGGTCGCCACCAGCGCCGCCGTGGCGGTGCGCTGCTCGTCCAGTCCGGCCACGGCCGCCGCGTGCTCCGCGGCCACCCGGGCGTCGCGCACCCGGGTGGAGTCGTGCACCGGTACGTCCCACACGCGCGGCATCAGGTCTCCTCACGCGGGCGGGGGGCCCGGCCCACCCAGGACGTGACTCGCACGGTCGTGCCCGCCCCCGGATCGCTCTCGATCGCGAAGTCGTGCACCAGACGCCGCGCCCCGCCCAGCCCCATGCCCAGCCCGCCGCCCGAGGTGAAACCGTCGCTGAGCGCCTGCTCCAGGTCCGGGATGCCCGGCCCCTCGTCGCTGAAGGTCAGCCGAAGGCCCTGCACGCCGCCCTCGGTGACCGGCTCCGTCTCCATCGTCCCGCCACCGCCGTACACCAGCGTGTTGCGGGCCAGTTCGCTGGCCGCCGTGACCAGCTTGGTCTGGTCCACCAGACCGAAGCCGAGCTGCGCGGCCGCCTGCCGCACGTGCTGACGTACCCACACCAGATCCATGTCCGAACGGATCGGCAGGCGGGCCTGGGCGCCCGCGGTGGTGGGCATCACAAACTCTCCCGGCGCAGGCCGCCGTAGCGGGACGACGGCGCGTGCTCCGTGAGCAGTTGCATGGCCACCTCGGTACTGAGCGCGGTGTGCACCCCCGGCAGCGTCAGGCCCAGCTCCACCAGGGTGATGGCGACCGCCGGCCGCATCCCGACGACCACGGTCCGCGCGGCCAGCAGCTCGGTCTGCCCGGCGATCTCGGCCAGCACCCGGCCGAGGAAGGAGTCGACGATCTCCACCCCGGAGATGTCGATGACCACGCCCCTCGCCCCGCTGTGGGAGATCGTCTCGGCGAGGTCCTGCTGGAGCTGCTGGGCCGTGCTGTCGTGCAGGTCCCCCTGAAGGGTGACCAGCAGCACCTCGCCGAGCCGGAGCACCGGGACATGACCTGTCACGGGACCCCCGTGGGGCCCCGGGAACGCCCCGCTCACCGCGTGACCGTGCCGTTCGTACCAGGGTTCACGATGCCGACCCCGAGCTGGTGCAGCACGTAGCCCAGCGCGTCGGCGAGGCTCGCCCGGGTCACCACGGTGCCCAGGTCCAGGCCGAGGTGGACCATCGTCTGCGCGATGGCGGGCCGGATGCCGGAGACGATGCACTCGGCGCCCATCAGCCGGGCCGCCGCGACCGTCTTCATCAGGTGCTGGGCCACCAGCGAGTCGACGGTCGGGACCCCGGTGATGTCCAGGATCGCGTACCGCGCCTGCTGCTCGACGATGGACTCCAGCAGCGTCTCCATCACGACCTGGCTGCGGGCGCTGTCCAGCGTGCCGATCAGCGGGACGGCCACGATGCCGTCCCACAGCTTGATCACCGGAGTGGCCACCTCCAGCAACTGCAGCCGCTGGCGGTCGATCAGCGCCTGTCCCTCGCTGAGCGCCGTCTGCATGACCACGACCCGCAGGGTGCCCATCAGCACGCTCAGCGTGGTGACGCAGTCCCGGGCGTGCTCGGCCGACGCGTCCTGGAGATCGGACAGGAGCAGGTTCTCGACCGGCGGACGCAGGGTGGCCAGCTCACTCGACACCTGGGCGGTGCTCAGCCCCGCCCGGGAACGGGCCGCGCCCATCCGCGCCAACTGCTCGCGCACCGCCGTGAACCCGGCGGCGTCCGGGTCCTCGACCCGGTCCCCGTCCGCGACTTGGGCCAGGGCGTCGACCACGGTCTTGCCCGCCTCGACCGCCTCGTCGCGCGAGACGGTGAACACGGCCCGGAACAAGGGCTCGTCCGCCCATCGCTGGGCGATCTGCTCACGGCGGCGCCGCAGAAAGTCCCTGACCTCGTGCGTCGGCGATCCCGCCGTTCCCTCCGCCTGATCCGGCACTTGCCCCACTCCTCATCCGCGTTGCGCCGCAGCACCCAGGAAGCTGCGTGGCGGCGACGTGTCTCTGCCGGGCGTCAACTGTAACCACCCGCCGACCTCGCACGACACCTGCTCCCGCACGAACGGTCCGGATGAGCGTCGGGCAGGACAGGAACTCAGGCCTCCGGTATCTGCGGGCCCTCCGGTTGCGCGTCGACGCGGGAGAGCGCCTCGTCGACGCTCTCGGAGACCGGCACCGTGATGCTCACCCCTGTGAGATCCAGCACCCGTCGCACCGCCGCGGTGGGGGCGATGATGTGCACGCTGCCCGGCAGCTCGCGGGCCTCCTGGTAGACGCGCAGAATGATGTTCATGCCGGAGGAGTCCATGAACGGGACCTCCGACAGATCCAGCAGGAAGTGCCGCCGCCCGTGGTGCAGTTGGTTGGCCAGGTGGTGCTGGAACTCGGTCGCGGTGTCGACGTCCAGATATCCCGCCACCTTGAGCAGCGCGACCTCCTCCCGCTCCAGCGTCACCTCGACGGACAGCGGGTTCTGGGCTATGGGCACGTGTACCTCCAACAATGCGGCCGGGCGGTGGAGTGTGATGTCCCACCGCGCACGGCGGTTACCCGCGAATCCGTCCGTCACACCCCACCGACCGGACCGGACGTACATGCCCCGCGTCACCCGACCCGGATGCCCACCAGGCACGTGTCGTCGTCCGTGTCCGACCTGCTGTAGGTGAGCAGCCGGTCCAGGTGCTGGTCCAGGGAGTCCGGCGCCGGACGGACCGTGTTCAGCAGCTGGGCCAGCGCCTCCTCCACCGAGCGGTCGCGGCGCTCGATCAGACCGTCCGTGTACATCAGCAGCGTGTCCTCGGCCGCCAGCTGCACCTCGTCCTCCTCGTACGACGCCTCGGCCACCGCGCCCAGCAGCATCCCCTTGACCAGCGGCAGCGGCCCCGCCTCGGCACCCCGGACCAGCACCGGCGGCAGATGCCCCGCGCGGGCCCAGCGCAGCGTGCGCCGGGCCGGGTCGTACAGCCCGCACAACGCCGTGGCGGTGATACCGCCGGTCAGATGGTGCGCCACGATGTTGAGCCACGACAGCAGCTGGCCCGGACCGGCACCGGTCACCGCCAGGCCGCGCAGCGCGTTGCGCAGCACCACCATGCTGGTCGCCGCCTCTATGCCGTGCCCCGAGACGTCGCCCACGCACAGCAGCACCAGCCCGTTCGGCAGCCGCACCGCGTCGTACCAGTCGCCGCCCACCAGCTGCTCCGTCTCCGCGGGCCGGTACCGCACGGCCACCTGGAGGTCGGGCACCTTGAGCGGGGTCTGGGCCGGCGGCATGATCGCGTGCTGGAGCTGCAGGGTCAGCCGGGCGCGTTCGATGGCCTGCTGCTCGGTGTGCGCCAGCTGGTCGCGGGTGGCCGCGAGCGCCACCTCGGTCCAGTGCTGGGCCGAGATGTCCTGGTAGGCCCCGCGTACGAGGAGCAGCCGGTCGTCGGTGTCCAGCACCGGCTCGGCGACCACCCGCACGTGCCGGGTCACCCGGTCGGGCCGCTGCAGCCGGAACGCCGCCGACGCCGGCCGCCGGTGGTGCAGCAGCGTGCGCAGGAACCGGCGGATGGTGACGGCGTCGTCCGGGTGGGCGTGCGCGGTCAGCTCCTCCAGCGGCACCGGGGCGCTCGACTGCGGACGCCCGTAGAGGTCGAACAACTGCCCGTTCCAGGTGATCTCACCGGTGAGCAGGTTCTCCTCGAAGCCGCCGATGCGGCCGAGGCGCTGAGCGTGCTGGAGCAGGCTGGCCAGCCGGGCCGTCTCGTCCTCGATGCGCCAGATGAGCAGGACGGCGTTGCCGTGCCGGCTGACGCTGATGTCCGCGACCGCCGAGAGCGGCACCTGGTCCACCAGCGCGGTCAGGTTGATGCGCCGCGCCCGGAACGGTTCGCCGGTGGCGTACACCCGCTCCACGTTCTGGAACAGCTCGCTGTCCCCGGCGGCCATCGGGTAGGCCTCCAGCAGCAGCGCGCCCCCCACGACGGCACGCGGCCGGCCCGCCGGGTCCAGGAAACTCTCGTTCACGTGCTGGATGCGGAAGTCCGCCAGATGCCCGTCGGCGTCCAGGTGCGGCACCAGGACCAGCGCGGGGTCGTACAGCCCGTCGGCCAGGTCCATCAGCTCCACCGCGTCCGGCATGACCCGCGGCTCCTGCCCGGCGCCGCGCGACGGCACGTACGACTCCAGGGTGTGCGCGCACAGCTCCGCCAGGGCCTCCACCTGGCGCACCACCTGCGGCGGCTGCGGGGCCAGCGGCGCCGGCCAGACGATCTCCAGCACGCCGTGGATGCGGCCCCCCGTGCCGGCGGGCACGGCGACCCTGCCGCCGTCCGGGTACTGGTGCCGGCCCACGCTGGGCAGCCCGGTCTCGGCGAGCGAGGTGAACCACTGGCCGGTGCGCTCGGCCAGCCCGCACCGGGCCACCGTCGTCACGTCCGGCGGCACGTAGTGCCAGCGGGTGGCCTCGGCCGCGGAGAAGCCCGCGCTGCCGGCCAGCGTCAGCGACCCGTCGTACCCGGCCGCCCAGATCGCCACGGCGGCCGCGCCCAGCGGGCGCAGCGCCTGCTTCAGCAGGGCGTCGGCGACGGCCTGGGTGTCGCCCGCGGCCAGCGCGCCGCTCTCGGCCGCCCGCAGCCGCACGGCGGCCGACTCGGCGCCCGCCTCCCCGGTGTCCGCGCCGTCCTCGGATTCCGCACCGCGCACGGCGGCGGTCGCGGTGAGGAACGCGTCCGTCACCTCCGACACCCGGTCCCGGGCGGCCTGGTTGATCACATCGACCGCGAACTCCAGGGACGTCACCTGGGACTGCTCGGCCAGTTCGGCCAGCTGCCGGGCGGCCTGCGCCGGGCCGCAGCCCAGCCGGGCGACCAGGATGCCCTTGGCGAGTTCGATCAGGGCCCGGCCCTCCGCCTCGGCCTGGGCGGCACGCACCTCGCGGCTGAGCCGTTCCACCGTGGCCGCCAGCCGGCCCACGGGCGACAGCGGGGTCATGCCGCGCAGAGGGGCCGCCGGGCCGTCCACCGCGCAGGACTGGGGCGGCCCGGGCGCCGGGGGTGACGCGGCGGACGCGTCCCGGGGCGCGGCACCGCCCGGCTCGCGGGGCTTTTCGGACATGCTCACGTGTGCGACTCTCCTCGGCCGGAGACCGCCACGGTGCGCGACGACGGCCGCCGCGCACCGCCCGGCCCACCGGAGTAGGGGACGGGGGCCGGCGCGCTCATGCGGGCAGCCACCGTCGGACGCAGGCGATGAGGTCCTGGGTGTCGACGGGCTTGGTGACGTAGTCGCTGGCGCCCGAGGCGAGGCTCTTCTCCCGGTCGCCCGGCATGGCCTTCGCCGTGACCGCGATGATCGGCAGCTCGGCGTACTGGGGCATCCGGCGGATCTCCTCCGTCGCCGCGTAGCCGTCCATCTCCGGCATCATCACGTCCATCAGCACCAGCGCGACCTCCGGGTGGTCCACCAGCGTCTCGATGCCCCGGCGCCCGTTCTCCGCGTGCAGGACCCGGAAGCCGTGGAGTTCCAGGATGCCGCTGAGCGCGAAGAGGTTGCGCGCGTCGTCATCGACGACGAGGACGGTGCGCCCGCCGGGCGAGTCGTCCACCGTGTGCGGGGCGAGGTGCTGCGGCTCCTCGGACCGGACCAGCGAGAGCACGTCTCCGGGCTCCTCGGCGGCCAGGTGCAGGGCGATGCGCTCGCGCAGCTCGTCGAGGCTGGACAGGAACTCCAGCGCCCCGCCCCCGGGGCCGGAGCGCAGGCCCTCCTCCAGGGCGGCGTCCGCACGGTGGCCGCTGTGCACGAGCACCGGCACGCTCGCCAGCGCAGAGTCGCCCCGCAGGGCCCGCAGGAAGCGGGACGCCTCGGCGTCCGGCATGCCCAGGTCCAGGACGACGCAATGGCACGGCTCGGCGGCCAGCGCACCGGCGGCCTCCTGCGCGCCCACGGCCGTGGTCACGTCGAGCGGGGGCCTCTCTCCCGTGTCGTCCCGCCCGTGCGTCAGGTCGGCGATCACGCTCTCCGCGACGAGGGTGAGCAGGCCCCGGGGGCGCTCCTCCACGACGAGCAGCCGCCGGGGGCGCTGCCGGTGGCCGCCAGCCAGTTCGGCCACCGGAGCCGGGCGGGACAGCGCGTCGGCCGGCGACTCGGCGTCGGCCTGCTGCGGGCCGTGGGCCAGCAGCTCCTCGAAGTCGGGCCGGGCCACGGGCAGGAACAGCGTGAAGGTGCTGCCCCGGTCCGGCGTGCTGGCCACGGTGACGGCGCCGCCCAGCAGCTGGGCGATCTCCCGGGTGATGGACAGACCCAGCCCGGTGCCGCCGTACTTGCGGCTCGTCGTGCCGTCCGCCTGCTGGAAGGCGCCGAAGATCGACTCCAGGTTCTGCTCGGGGATACCGATGCCCGTGTCCTTCACCCGGAAGGCCACCACCGCCCCGCCCCGGACCACGCCCGCCGGCACCTCGTCGTCCGGTGCCGGTTCGACGGCCAGCTCCACGCCGCCCCGCTCGGTGAACTTCACCGCGTTGGACAGCAGGTTGCGCAGCACCTGGCGCAGCCGCGAGTCGTCGGTCAGCAGGTCCGCCGGAGCTCCGGCGGCCGTCGACACGGTGAACTCCAGACCCTTCTGCGTCGTCATGGGCCGGAAGGTGGCCTCGACGTACTCGATGAGCTGCCGCAGCGTCACGCGCTCGGGGGAGACGTCCATCTTCCCCGCCTCGACCTTCGACAGGTCCAGGATGTCGTTGATCAGCTGGAGCAGGTCCGAGCCCGCGGAGTGGATGATGCCCGCGTACTCGACCTGTTTCGGAGTGAGGTTGCGCGACGGGTTCTGCGCGAGCAGCTGGGCCAGGATCAGCAGGCTGTTGAGCGGCGTACGCAGTTCGTGGCTCATGTTGGCCAGGAACTCCGACTTGTACTTCGAGGCCAGCGACAGCTGCTGGGCCCGGGCCTCCAGCTCCTGCCGCGCCTGCTCGATCTGCAGGTTCTTCGCCTCGATGTCCCGGTTCTGCGCCGCAAGCAGGGACGCCTTGTCCTCCAGCTCGGCGTTGGAGCGCTGCAGCTCCTCCTGCTGCACCTGGAGCTCCGCCGAGCGGGCCTGCAGCTCGGCGGTCAGCCGCTGCGACTCGGCGAGCAGCTCGTCGGTACGGGCGTTGGCCACGATCGTGTTGACGTTGGCGCCGATGGACTCCATCAGCAGTTCCAGGAAGTCCCGGTTGATCTGCGTGAACGGTGCGACGGACGCCAGCTCGATGACACCGAGGACCTGGCCCTCGACCACGATGGGCACCAGCACCAGGGCGGACGGCGCCACCTCGCCGAGGCCGGAGGAGATGGTCACGTAACCGGACGGCACCTCGTCCACCACGATGGTGCGCCGGCTGCGCGCGGCCTGCCCGACCAGGGTGCGGCCGAAGGCGATGCGGGTGGGTCTGGTCGAGTCCTCGGGGTAGCCGTAGGAGCCGACGAGCCGCAGCTCGGGACCGGCCTCGCCGTCCTCCGCCAGGTAGAAGGCGCCGTACTGGGCCGACACCAGCGGCACCAGCTCGTCCATGATCAGCTCGGCGACCACGGGCAGGTCCCGGTGCCCCTGCATCAGCCCGGAGATGCGGGCCAGGTTGGTCTTGAGCCAGTCCTGCTCCTGGTTGGCCCGCGTCGTCTCGCGCAGCGACTCCACCATGGAGTTGATGTTGTCCTTGAGCTCGGCGACCTCCCCGGACGCCTCCACGTTGACGGAGCGGGTCAGGTCCCCCTCGGCGACCGCGGAGGTGACCTCGGCGATCGCGCGGACCTGGCGGGTGAGGTTGCCGGCCAGCTCGTTGACGTTCTCCGTGAGCCGCTTCCAGGTGCCGGAGACGCCCTCGACCTCGGCCTGGCCGCCCAGGCGGCCCTCGGTGCCGACCTCGCGGGCGACGCGGGTGACCTCGTCGGCGAAGGCGGAGAGCTGGTCGACCATCGTGTTGATGGTCGTCTTCAGCTCCAGGATCTCGCCGCGGGCGTCGACGTCGATCTTCTTCGACAGGTCGCCCCGCGCCACCGCGGTCGTCACCAGCGCGATGTTGCGGACCTGGCCGGTGAGGTTGTTGGCCATGGAGTTGACGTTGTCGGTGAGGTCCTTCCAGGTGCCCGCCACGTTGGGCACGTGCGCCTGGCCGCCGAGGCGGCCCTCGGTGCCGACCTCGCGGGCGACCCGGGTGACCTCGTCGGCGAACGCGGACAGCGTGTCGACCATCGTGTTGATCACGTCGGCCAGCGCCGCGACCTCGCCCTTGGCCTCGACGGTGATCCGCTGGGAGAGGTCGCCCTTGGCCACGGCGGTGGCGACCTGCGTGATGGAGCGGACCTGGCCGGTGAGGTTGTTGGCCATGGAGTTGACGTTGTCGGTGAGGTCCTTCCAGGTGCCCGACACCCCGCGCACCTGGGCCCGCCCGCCCAGGTTGCCCTCGGTGCCGACCTCGCGGGCGACGCGGGTGACCTCGTCGGCGAAGGCGGAGAGCTGGTCGACCATCGTGTTGATGGTGTTCTTGAGCTCCAGGATCTCGCCGCGGGCGTCCACGGTGATCTTCTGCGACAGGTCGCCCTTGGCCACCGCGGTCGCCACCTGCGCGACGTTGCGGACCTGGTTGGTCAGGTTGCCCGCCATGAAGTTCACCGAATCGGTGAGGTCGCGCCACGTGCCCTTGACGCCCTGCACGTCGGCCTGGCCGCCGAGCCGTCCGTCGGTGCCGACCTCGCGGGCGACGCGGGTGACCTCGTCGGCGAAGGCGGAGAGCTGGTCGACCATCGTGTTGATGGTGTTCTTGAGCTCCAGGATCT
>NZ_JBHYOP010000013.1:0-11511 GCF_042745235.1 Streptomyces sp. NPDC058796 | reverse complement strand
TCTCGCCGCGGGCGTCGACGTCGATCTTCTGCGACAGGTCGCCCTTGGCCACCGCCGTGGCCACCTGCGCGATGTCACGGACCTGGGTGGTCAGGTTCCCCGCCATCGCGTTGACCGAGTCCGTCAGGTCGGCCCAGGTGCCCGACACCCCGGGTACCCGTGCCTGACCGCCGAGGGTGCCCTCCGTGCCGACCTCGCGAGCCACCCGGGTGACCTCCGAGGTGAACACGGACAACTGGTCCACCATGCCGTTGAAGACCTTGGCGATGTCGCCCATCAGGCCGTCCGCCTCGTCCGGCAGACGGGTGCCGAAGTCACCGTCCCGGACGGCCGTCAGGCCCGCCAGGAGGCGGCGCAGCTCCTGGTCGCCCGGACCCGAATCAACGGTTCCGGTGCTGTCGCTGGTCATGCGCACCCTCGTTCCGCTCCCCAGGAGCCCTCGGTACGAGGACTCGACAACCCCCTCCGGACCGAATGGCGCGGTCCGGCGACCTGTGCGTGCGTTCCCGCAGTTCACGGATCTGCTCAAGGAGAAAAATAGCCCAGAGGCCGCCCCGGGTCGCGGGCGCCGGCGAAAGCGGGGCGTCACCCGATGGAGCGGCCTGATCGAACGGGGGCCGAATGCGGCGGGCCCGGCCGGGTATCTGCTGCTGTGGAGCCGGTCCGGCCCGTGGCGTCGCCGGCCCCGCAGTCGTCATCACACGGTCGTATCGATGCGGGAGGGAAGGGACGGCGTGCCGATGGAGAGCATCTGGTCGTACACGGCGGGAAGCGGTCACGTGGAGGGCCAGGACCTCACCGGCTGCACCGTCGTCGCCACCGACGGCACCATCGGGCACGTGGACCGGCAGGCCGAGCACTTCGGCATGCCGCACCTGGTCGTGGACACCGGCGTCTGGGTCTTCGGCCGCAGCGTGCTCGTGCCGGTCGGCATGGTCAGGGGCATCGACCCCGGGGCGCGCACGGTCACGGTCGGCTGCACCAGGGCGCAGGTCAAGGCCGCGCCCCGGTTCCGCACCGACAGCGAGACGATGGACCGGGAGTACCTGGCGTCCGTCGGCGACTACTATCATCGGCTGCCGCCGCGGGAGGCCTCCGCGGACTGACCCGGTGCCGAACGACAGCACGGCGAACACCAGGGACACCACTGACATGGAACCAACCGACGGGATCACCACGGCCTCGCCCGGCGTCACGGCGCCCGGCGGACCGGCCTCCGCAGCCGTGACCAGCGCGGCAGGGGCACGCGCGTACGCGGAGTCGGTGGCGCGTGCGCAGTGGGGGGCGGGCCGCGGGGTGCGGGAGGAGGACGTCGTGGATCTGCTGCTCGTCGTCTCGGAGCTGGTGACCAACGCGATCCGCCACGGCGAGGGACTGGCCGGCTTCGAGGTCCGGCCCACGGACGAGGGGATGTGGATCGCCGTCCACGACCACAGCGCGGTCGTGCCGCGTGCCGCGTACGCCTTCCCCACCCGGCACCGCGGAAGCGGCTACGGCTGGCCGCTCGTTGCCCGCCTGGCCCGTGACATCGCCGTGGACCGCCGGCCGGAGGGCGGCAAGACGATCAGCGTGCTGGTGCCGCTGCGCGACGCCGGCGCTCCCTGACGGGGCCGGCGCCGCCGCTCACCACGGCAGGAAGACGTGGATGTCCTTGCCTCGCTCGCCGGTGACGACGCTCACCTGGTCGGAGAGGGTGTGGATCAGATGCCAGCCGATGCCCCCGCCGCCGCTGCTCGGATGGAAGGGGCGCGGCGCGGGCTCCGTCGTACTGGTGTCGTGCATCACCACGTGCACGCCGTCGAAGGTACGGCGCAGCCGCAGCTGGAAGGGTCCGGGGGCGTACTGCACCGCGTTCGCCGCCAGCTCCGTGACGACGAGCAGTATGTCGTCCCAGTGCTCGGGCTGCGCGGGCGGTGCCGCCCGGGCGAGGTCGTAGAGGAACTCCTCCGCGACCAGCCGCGCACCGGTCACATTGTGCAGCTCCCCGGTGAAGCTGGCGGTGCGGTTCGTGATCTCCTCGGAAGCCAGTGTCCTGTCCCAACGCGACTCGGCTGCCATCTCGCCTTCCCGGCCCGGCACCAGCCGGACGTCGTCCCTTCTTCGCAATCCCTTCGTCTGTAGTTCCCGTGCCGATCGAGGCTACGCGCCTCGATCTGCACGGTCCGGGCGCGACGGCAACGGGTGACGCCCTCCGCTGCCGTCACCGCAGGAACACGTTGTCCGAGTCCTCCCAGCCGGCCGGCTCCTCGGGCGCCGTCCTGGGACGCCGGTGCGGCCGGGCCTCGTACATCGCCTCGATCTCGAAGGCGTAGGTCCGTACGATCTCGTCGCGCCGCAGCTTCATCGACGGGGTCAGAAGTCCGTTGGACACGTCGAAGGGTTCGGGCAGGACGCGGAAGACCCGGATGGACTCCGAGCGCGACACGGCGCTGTTGGCCGCGGCCACCGCCCGTGCCACCTCCTCGCGCAGCGCGTTCTCCTCCCGCGCCTCACGGGCCGGGGCGTCGCCCTGCAGGGCCAGGCCCGCCCGCCAGTGGGTCAGGAACTCGGGGTCGAGCGTGATCAGGGCGCCGACGCAGGGCCGGTTGTCTCCCACCACGACCGCCTGGTGGACGAGCGGATGCATGCGCAGCCGCTGCTCCAGTGCGGCCGGGGCCACGCTCTTGCCGCCGCTGGTGATGATGACGTCCTTCTTGCGTCCCGTGATCGCCAGATAGTTCTCGTCGTCCAGGTGGCCGAGGTCCCCGGTGGCCAGCCAGCCGCCGCGCAGCACCTCGCGGGTGGCCGCCTCGTCGCCGAGGTACCCCTGGAACAGCGACGGCCCGCGCACCAGGATCTCCCCGTCGTCGGCCAGCCGGATCTCCATGCCGGGCAGCGGCTGGCCGACGGTGCCGGACTTCTCCCGCCCCAGCGGCTGCATGGTCAGCCCGCCGCTGGTCTCGGTCAGTCCGTAGCCGTCGTGGACATAGACGCCGATGCCCTCGTAGAAGAGGGACAGCTCGCGGCTGAGCGGTGAACCGCCGCACGTCGCGCGGCGCACCCGGCCGCCCAGCGCGCTCCGCAGCCGGCGGTAGACCGTCCGCTCGAACAGGGAGTGCTGGAGCCGCAGGTCGAAGCCGGGCCCGGGCCCCTGGCCCAGCCGCCGGCGCTCCAGCGCGGCGGCGAAGTCCCGCGCCGTGGCGGCGGCCCGCTCGAACAGCGCTCCGCGGCCCGCCTGCTGGGCGGTGCGCAGGAAATTCTTGTAGAGCTTCTCCAGGACGGACGGGACCGCGTAGAAGTACGTCGGGCGGAAGGAGCGCAGGGCCGAGGCGAGCGCCTCCTCGGTCGTCGCCGGTTCGTGCGCCATGAGCAGGCCGCCCCGGACACACAGGTTCTGGATCATCAGCCCGTACACGTGCGAGAAGGGCAGGAAGGCGAGGACCGCGCCCTGCTCCCCGGGGGGCGCCACCGTGTGGCCCCAGCCCTCGATCAGCGTGTCGCACGGACTGGCCAGCCCGCGGTGGCTCAGAGCGCAGCCCATGGCGCGGCCCGAGGTGCCCGAGGTGTAGGCGACGACCGCCGTGGCGTCCGGCGGCACGATGCGCCGCATGGAGTCGACCGTGGCGTACGGGATGAACTCGCCGCGCGCCACCAGCGTGTCCTGCGCACCCGCGTCCAGCTGCCAGACGTGGCGGAGCGCGGGCAGCGACGCGCACACCGAGCCGACCGTCATCACGCTCTGCTCGTCCTCGACCACCACGGCCACGCAGCCCGCGTCCCGCAGGATCCACTCGACCTGGTCGCGCGAGGAGGTCGGGTAGATCGGCACCACCTCGGCGCCCACCGTCCACAGCGCGTAGCTGAACACCGTCCACTCGTACCGGGTGCGCGCCAGGATCGCCACCCGGTCGCCCGGCGAGATCCCGCACGCGATCAGGCCCTTGGCCACGTCGACGACCTCGTCGCGGAACTCGACGGCCGTCACCTCCTGCCAGAGGGGCGAGTCCGGCGTGGGACGGCGGGCGAGCATCGGCAGGGTCGGTGTGCGGGCGGCCGTCTCGAAGAGGCTGTCGGCGAGCCCGCCGGTCAGGGGCCCGGCGGCCCGGGGAGCGAGAGCGGGGTCGAGCATGCGCTGGCTCCTGACATGTACGGACGGTGACACCGCCGACGAGCACCGTTAACGGCGGTGCTGAATCTAGCCGAGGCGGTGGTCACGGGGGGCCGGGACGACAGAAGTGTTCCCGCCCGGTGATCTCGGCGGATCGGGGGACCCGGAGGGCATGACCTACACGAATCCGGACCCGGAACCCGAACGCAGCACCGGACTGGAGCCGGGCGGCGGTGTGCCGCCCGGCGAGACCCCGCCGGGGGAGAGCAGCATGTCCGAGGCAGGCCCGTGGGAGGGGAACAACCCGCCCAAGGGCTGGGCCATGGCACCGCTGACGGTGATCCTCGTCCTCGTCGCGCTCGTCGCGGCGGGCTTCCTGGGGTACGCCCTGGTCCTGATGCTCTGAGGCACGGCCGCCGCGGAGCACCGGCCCCCGCCGCCGGGACGTCTCAGACCGACTGTGTGCGCCGTACGCACTCGGTGACGACGTCCCGCAGGCTGCCGGTGCGCTCCAGCAGTTCCCGTTGCACCCGCGCCCCGTTGCCGTGCCGCAGCAGACCGGCGACGCCGTCCTGCACCAGACCCAGGTCGCCGCAGGCGGCGAGCGCCTCCCCGACGTGCTCCAGCAGCGCCCGGACGACGTTCTCCGCCGGCATCCGCCGCATCGTCGCCGGATGCAGCAGCTCCTCCGTCAGCCCCGACCGGGCGGCCCGCCAGGCCGCGAGGCGCAGCAGGCTCACGCTGGGGTCGGCCGGCGGGACGCCCTCGCGCCACTCCCGCGCTGCCGTCTCCACCAGCGCACGGGCGAGGGCCGCGACGACGACGGCCGTCGAGGCGTCCAGGCAGACGTCCGCGACGCGGAACTCGACCGTGGGGTACCGCTGGGACAGCCGGACGTCGAAGTAGATCATCCCCTCGTCGAGGATCGTGCCGGTCGCGACCATGTCGGCGACCCGGCGGTGGTAGGTCTCCGCCGACCCGAACAGCTCCGTGGGACCGGCCGACGGCCAGCGCTGCCAGACCCGGCTGCGATAGCTGCTGTACGCGGAGTCCCTGCCCTGCCAGAACGGGGAGTTCGCGCTCAGCGCGGCCAGTACCGACAGCCACGGCCGCACCCGGTCGACGACCGCCACGCCCTCCTCGTCGGACTCCACCGAGACGTGCACGTGGCAGCCCAGGACAAGCTGCTCGTGGACCACCACGCCGTACTGCTCGGCCATCCACCGGTAGCGGCGGTTCATGCCGACGGCGGGGCTGACCGGCAGCGGCGAGGTGGCGAGCGCGGCGACGGCACAGCCGATGCCCCCGGCGTGCCGCCCGGCCTCCTCGCGGCAGCGGACGATCTCCGCGTGCAGCCGCCCCATGTCCGCCTGCGGATGCGTGGCGAACTCGAGCATCTGCTCGTGCAGCTCCTTCTCGAACACGTCCTGCTCGGCGTCGTCCAGCGAGGCCCGGGCGAGCACGGCGGCGGACAGCGCCCGCGGCTCACCCGACTCGGGGTCGACCAGGAGGAGTTCCTCCTCCACTCCGACGGTGCGCACGTGATGCCGCCTTTCTGCGGGCCCGGTCGCGGCGACGGCGGGACTGTCCCGTCCGTAGGACCACCGAATGCCCCGCCTCAGCGGCCGGACACCTGGTCGCGCCGCCGGGCCTCACAGGGCGTACGGCACCAGCCACACCGTCGCCAGCGGGGGAAGCGTGATCCGGATGCTCCCGTCCTCCGGCTTCACCGGATCCGGGTTGCCCACGCCGCTGCCGCCGAAGTCCTCGGCGTCCGTGTTGAGGACCTCCTGCCAGGCGGTGGCGTCGTCGCCGACGTGGAGCGCGTAGTCGTGCCGGACGACCGGGGAGAAGTTCGACACCGCGAGCAGGGGGGCGCCGTCGGCCCCGAACCGCAGGAACGCGAAGACGTTGTCCTCGGCCGCGTCCACGGCCACCCACCGGAAACCGGCCGGATCGGTGTCACGCTGCCACAGGGCCGGCGTCCGCGCGTAGCGGGTGTTCAGCTCGCGCACCAGATCCTGGACGCCGCGGTGGTCGCCCGCCGAGTGGTACCCCTCGTCCAGCAGCCACCACTCCGGGCCCTGCTTCTCCGACCACTCCGCGCCCTGCGCGAACTCCTGCCCCATGAAGAGCAGCTGCTTGCCCGGGTGCGCCCACATGAAGCCCAGGTACGCCCGCACGTTCGCCCGCCGCTGCCACCAGTCGCCCGGCATCTTCGACACCAGCGCCTGCTTGCCGTGCACCACCTCGTCGTGCGAGATCGGCAGACAGTAGTTCTCGCTGTAGGCGTACACCATCGAGAACGTCATCTCGTGGTGGTGGTACTTGCGGTGCACCGGCTCGTGCGCGACGTACTCCAGCGAGTCGTGCATCCAGCCCATGTTCCACTTCAGGCCGAAGCCCAGCCCGCCGGTGTCGGTCGGGCGCGTCACCCCGCCCCACGCGGTCGACTCCTCGGCGATGGTCACCACGCCGGGGCAGCGCCGGTAGACGGTCGCGTTCATCTCCTGGAGGAACGCCATCGCCGCCAGGTCCTCCCGGCCGCCGTACTGGTTGGGCTCCCACTGGCCGGAGTCGCGCGAGTAGTCCAGGTAGAGCATCGAGGCGACCGCGTCGACCCGCAGCCCGTCGATGTGGAACTCCTCGCACCAGTACACGGCGTTGGCGACCAGGAAGTTGCGCACCTCGGTCCGCGCGAAGTCGAAGGTGTACGTCCCCCAGTCCGGGTGGGTCGCGCGCCGCTCGTCCCCGGGCTCGTACAGCGGGTCCCCGTCGAAGCGGGCCAGTGCCCAGTCGTCCTTCGGGAAGTGCGCCGGCACCCAGTCCATGATCACGCCGATCCCGGCCCGGTGCAGCGCGTCGACCAGGAAGCGGAAGTCGTCGGGCGAACCGAGCCGCGCGGTCGGCGCGTAGAAGCCGGTGACCTGGTAGCCCCAGGAAGGCCCGTAGGGGTGCTCGGCGACCGGCATCAGCTCGACGTGGGTGAAGCCGAGGTCCTTGACGTACGCGGGCAGCACGTCGGCCAGTTCGCGGTAGGTCAGTCCGGGCCGCCAGGACGGCAGGTGGACCTCGTACACCGAGAACGGCGCCTCGTGCACGGGCGTGTCGGCGCGGGTGCGCATCCACTCGGTGTCGCCCCACTCGTACGCCGAGGCGGTCACCACGGACGCGGTGTTCGGCGGCTCCTCCGCCGCGCGGGCCATGGGGTCGGCCTTGAGGAACCGGTGCCCGTACCGGGAGTGGATCTCGAACTTGTACCGGGTGCCCTCGCCGACGCCCGGCAGGAACAGCTCCCACACGCCGCTCGAACCGAGCGAACGCATCGGGAAGGCCGTGCCGTCCCAGTGGGTGAAGTCCGCGGCGACCCGCACTCCCTGCGCGTTCGGCGCCCATACGGTGAACCTGGTGCCGGTGACACCCTCGTGCGTCATGGGGTGCGCGCCGAGGGCCCGCCACAGCTGCTCGTGCCGGCCCTCGCCGATCAGGTGCAGGTCGAGCTCGCCGAGGGCGGGCAGGAAGCGGTACGGGTCGTGCGTCTCCTGCTCGCCCTCCTCGTACGCCACCACGAGGGTGTAGGCGGGGATCTCCGCCAGCGGCAGCACACCGGAGAAGAGGCCGTCCTCCTCCGACACGAGGGCGTGGCGCTCGCCGTCGACGACCACGCTCACCTCGCGGGCGAACGGACGCAGCGCCCGGAAGGCGACGCCACCCGGGACGGGGTGGGCGCCGAGCAGGGCGTGCGGGTCGTGGTGGGCGCCCGCCAGCAGGCGGCCACGATCGGCCGGATCGATGGGCGGGGCGGTACCGCACGCACCGGATGCGGGCGGGACGGGGCCGGACGGCTCGGGGATCGAGGTGTCGCGGAGGGCCACGGGTCAGTCTCCTCTCACGGCGAGTCGTTCGATCGCCGCCATGGGTACGGGAAGCCAGTCGGGGCGGTGCCGGGCCTCGTACAGCACCTCATACACGGCGCGGTCCGTCTCGTAGGCGCGCAGCAGGCCGTGCTTCTTGCGGGGGTCCCATCCGGCGCGGGCGGCGTAGCCGGCGCAGAACGCCTCCCGGCAGCGGCGCGCCCACTCGGGGCGCCACGGGCGGCGCTGCCGGGCGGCGTAGTCGAAGGAGCGCAGCATGCCCGCGATGTCGCGGACGGGGGAGTGGGTGCTGCGCCGTTCGGACAGCGGACGGGACGGCTCGCCCTCGAAGTCGATGACGAACCAGTCCCGGCCGGCCCGCAGCACCTGTCCCAGGTGCAGGTCGCCGTGGATGCGCTGGGCGGGCGGCCCCGAGTCGCAGGTGGACAGTGCCGCGAAGGCCGCCCGCAGCCCGGGGACGAAGGGCTGCAGCGCCGGTACGCAGTGCGCTGCGGCGGTCAGCCGCTCGGTCATCGCCGCCGCCGTCCGGCCGTTCTCCCCCGGGGCACCCGAGGGGAAGGCCTCGGCGAGCGCCAGGTGCACGTCCGCCATGGCCCGCCCCAGCTCGTGGGCCTGCACGGTGAAGTCGTCCCCGGCGGCCAGCGCGTTCAGGGACAGGGTCCAGCCGTCGGAGGCGTCGTTGAGGAACGGCTGGAGCACGCCGAGCGTCGCCTCGTACGGATGGGTGGTCCGCATCCACGCCACCGGCGCGGGGACCCGGTCGCAGCCCTGCCGGGCCAGCGCGTCCGGCACCTCCAGGTCCGGGTTGACTCCGGGCTGGATGCGACGGAAGAGCTTCAGGATGAACTCGTCCCCGTAGATCAGCGACGAGTTGGACTGCTCGGCGTCCAGCAGCCGCGGTGCCAGTCCGCAGGGCACCGGCCGTGAGGGGTCGGCCTCGAAGCGCAGGGGTCCCGCCTTGCCGGGGTGCCGCAGACGTTCCAGGAGCAGCTGGGCCGTCCGGGGGTCGTGCAGGGCGTCGTAGACCGTCCGGCCGGCCAGCGGACCGTCCTGCACCTGCCCGATGACGGCCCGGCCCAGGCGCGGCGACGGATGTTCGCGCACGCCGAGCAGCAACTGGTAGCAGTCGCCGGCCGGGGGAGCGCCGCCCGGAGCGGGCACGGGTCCGTGCCCGGTGTGCACCAGGAGGTGCAGACAGCCCGGGAAGAGCTCGGTCATGGAGAGCAGCCCGAGCTCGGCCACGGGACGGTCCTTGCCCGCGAACCAGCGCTGGCGCGGCAGCCACTCACGCAGCAGTCCGCCGAGCGACGCCATGGGCTCGGCGAGACGGGCACGTCTCGGGCGCAGGGGTGCGGTCTTCGGCATGGTGACGCGTCCTTTCCTCGGCCCGCGCTCAAACGCGGCGGCCGATGCGGGATGCGACTCGGGTGAGCCGGAACCAGTAGAAGCCGTGGCCCCCGAGGGTCAGCAGGTACGGCAGCTCGCCGATCGCCGGGAAGCGGACCCCGCCGAACAGTTCCACCGGATGGCGTCCGGCGAACTCGCGCAGGTCCAGTTCGGTCGGCTGGGCGAACCGCGCGAAGTTGTGCACGCACAGCACCAGGTCGTCCTCGTACTCCCGCAGGAAGGCCAGTACGGCGGGGTTGGAGGAGGGCAGTTCGGTGTAGGTGCCGAGGCCGAAGGCGGGGTTCTGCTTGCGGATCTCGATCATGCGCCGGGTCCAGTGCAGCAGGGACGAGGGGGAGGCCATGGACGCCTCGACGTTCGTCACCTGGTAGCCGTAGACCGGGTCCATGATCGTGGGCAGGAACAGGCGCCCCGGGTCACAGGTCGAGAAGCCGGCGTTGCGGTCCGGTGTCCACTGCATCGGGGTCCGTACGGCGTCCCGGTCGCCGAGCCAGATGTTGTCGCCCATGCCGATCTCGTCGCCGTAGTAGAGGATCGGCGAGCCCGGCAGGGACAGCAGCAGGGCGGTGAACAGCTCGATCTGGTCGCGGTCGTTGTCAAGCAGGGTGGCGAGCCTGCGCCGGATGCCGATGTTGGCGCGCATGCGCGGGTCCTTGGCGTATTCCGCGTACATGTAGTCGCGCTCTTCGTCGGTGACCATCTCCAGGGTCAGCTCGTCGTGGTTGCGCAGGAAGATGCCCCACTGGCAGCCGGACGGGATGGCCGGGGTCTTGGCGAGGATCTCCGAGACGGGGTAGCGGGACTCGCGGCGGACGGCCATGAAGATGCGCGGCATGACCGGGAAGTGGAAGGCCATGTGGCACTCGTCGCCGCCGGAGGCGAAGTCGCCGAAGTAGTCGACGACGTCCTCCGGCCACTGGTTCGCCTCCGCGAGGAGCACCGTGTCGGGGTAGTGCGCGTCGATCTCGCTGCGGACCCGCTTGAGGAAGGCGTGGCTGGCGGGCAGGTTCTCGCAGTTGGTGCCCTCCTCGGCGTACAGGTAGGGCACGGCGTCGAGGCGGTAGCCGTCCACCCCGAGGTCCAGCCAGAACTTCAGCGCGGCCAGCATCTCCTCCTGGACGGCCGGGTTCTCGTAGTTGAGGTCGGGCTGGTGGGAGAAGAAGCGGTGCCAGTAGTACTGGCCGCGGACCGGGTCGTAGGTCCAGTTGGAGGCCTCGGTGTCGACGAAGATGATGCGGGCGTCGGCGTACCGGGTGTCGTCGTCGGCCCAGACGTAGTAGTCCCCGTAGGGGCCGTCGGGGTTCTTCCGGGACTCCTGGAACCACGGGTGCTGGTCGCTGGTGTGGTTCATGACGAAGTCGATGATCACGCGCATGCCGCGCTGGTGGGCGGCGTCGATGAACTCGACGAAGTCGGCCAGGTCGCCGAACTCGGGGAGTACGGCGGTGTAGTCGGAGACGTCGTAGCCGCCGTCGCGCAACGGTGACTTGAAGAAGGGCGGCAGCCACAGGCAGTCCACGCCCAGCCATTGCAGGTAGTCCAGCTTGGCGGTCAGGCCCTTGAGGTCGCCGACGCCGTCGCCGTTGCTGTCCTGGAAGGAGCGGACGAGGACCTCGTAGAAGACGGCTCGTTTGAACCAGTCCGGGTCGCGGTCCTTGGCCGGGGTGTCCTCGAACTTGTCCGGGACGGGCTCGTTCACGGTCATGAGGCTGCGGACCCTTCGTTCCGGCGCGCGGCGGCGGACGGCCGGCGGAGGTGGAAGACGTGGGCGGGGGCCCGGCCGGGCTCCAGCCGCACGTAGTTCGTGCGGCCCCAGTGGTAGGTCTCGTCCGTGAGCTCGTCGTGGACCGGCACCGACGCGTGCCAGTCCAGGCCGAGCTGCGGCATGTCGAGCGAGATCGTGGCCTCCTGGGTGTGGTGGGGGTCGAGGTTCACGACGACCAGCACGACGTCGGACCCCTCGCGTTTGCTGTACGCGATGAGAGCGTCGTTGTCGGTGTGGTGGAAGCGGAGATTCCTGAGCCGGTGCAGCGCGGGATGGGCCCGGCGGATGGTGTTGAGTCGGGTGATGAGGGGGGCGATGGTGGTGCCCTCGCGTGCGGCGCGGGCCCAGTCGCGGGGTTTGAGCTGGTACTTCTCGCT
>NZ_JBHYOP010000012.1:282493-282853 GCF_042745235.1 Streptomyces sp. NPDC058796 | reverse complement strand
CTCAAGGAACGGTCGCTTCCTTTGTACTCACCCTCTCGGGCTTTCCTCCGGGCGCTTCCCTTCGGTCTTGCGTTTCCGACTCTATCAGATCTTTCCGATCCGATTTCCTCGGCGCTTTCCAGGTTCCCGCTTTCGCGTTTCCCTTTCCGGCGGTCCCGACTTTATCAGAGATTCTGAGTCGGAATTTCCACCCCCGGGGTCCCCTCCACGAAGTGGTCGGGTGCCCGTCCGAGCGGAGATGTAAACGTACTGGAGCGGGGGGGGGGGGGGGGGCCGGGGGGCCCCCCCCCCCCCGGGGGGGGGGGGGGGGGGCGCCGGGGCGGCGGGGCGGGCCCCCCCCCACGCCGCGGGAGAGGAGGC
>NZ_JBHYOP010000012.1:0-282483 GCF_042745235.1 Streptomyces sp. NPDC058796 | reverse complement strand
CGGGGGTGGCCCCCCTCTTTGTGGGGGGGGCCGCCGTCGGGGTTTTTTTTTATTCGCTTGGGGGGGGGGCCGCCCCCCCCCCCCCCCCCCCCCCCCCGCTCCGGGTTGACGCTGCCGGCGAGCCGACGGGCCGTCAGACCTCCACCACGACAGGCAGGATCATCGGACGGCGTCGGTACGTGTCCGAGACCCACTTGCCGATGGTCCTGCGCACCAGCTGCTGCAGCTGGTGGGGTTCGACGACCCCGTCCTGGGCCGAGCGTTCCAGTGCCTCGACGACCTTGGGGAGCACCGCGGCGAAGGCCGAGTCCTCGATGCCGGAGCCGCGGGCCTGGACGTGCGGGCCCCCGGTGATCTTGCCGGTGGACGAATCCATGACCACGAAGACCGAGATGATGCCCTCGTCGCCGAGGATCTTGCGGTCCTTCAGGGCCGGCTCGCCCACGTCACCGACCGACAGGCCGTCGACGTAGACGTATCCCGCCTGGACCTTGCCGGAGATCTTCGCCTTGCCCTCGACGAGGTCCACGACAACGCCGTCCTCGGCGATGACGATGCGGTCGTGCGGGACGCCGGTCAGAGCGCCCAGTTCGGCGTTGGCACGCAGGTGGCGCCATTCGCCGTGGACCGGCATCAGGTTCCTGGGGCGGCAGATGTTGTAGAAGTACAGCAGCTCGCCGGCCGAGGCGTGGCCCGAGACGTGGACCTTGGCGTTCCCCTTGTGCACGACATTGGCGCCCCAGCGGGTCAGGCCGTTGATCACGCGGTAGACCGCGTTCTCGTTGCCCGGGATGAGGGACGACGCGAGGATCACCGTGTCGCCCTGGACGATGCGGATCTGGTGGTCCCGGTTGGCCATGCGGGAGAGGGCGGCCATCGGCTCGCCCTGCGAGCCCGTGCAGACCAGGACGACTTCGCTGTCGGGAAGGTCGTCCAGCGTCTTGACGTCCACGACCAGGCCCGGCGGGACCCTCAGGTAGCCGAGGTCCCGGGCGATGCCCATGTTGCGGACCATGGAACGGCCGACGAAAGCGACCCGGCGACCGTACTCGTGGGCCGCGTCCAGGATCTGCTGGATGCGGTGGACGTGGCTGGCGAAGCTCGCCACGATGATCCGCTTGCGCGCGCCGGCGAAGACCTGGCGCAGCACGTTCGAGATGTCGCGCTCGGGCGGGACGAAGCCCGGGACCTCGGCGTTCGTCGAGTCCGAGAGGAGGAGGTCGATGCCCTCCTCGCTGAGGCGCGCGAAGGCGTGCAGGTCCGTGAGACGGCCGTCCAGCGGGAGCTGGTCCATCTTGAAGTCGCCGGTGTGGACGGCCATGCCCGCGGGGGTGCGGATGGCGACGGCCAGCGCGTCCGGGATGGAGTGGTTGACCGCGACGAACTCGCAGTCGAAGGGGCCGATGCGCTCGCGGTGTCCCTCCGCCACCTCAAGGGTGTACGGGCGGATGCGGTGTTCCTGGAGCTTGGCCTCGATCAGGGCCAGGGTCAGCTTGGAGCCGATCAGCGGGATGTCCGGCTTCTCCCGGAGGAGGAAGGGGACGCCGCCGATGTGGTCCTCGTGGCCGTGGGTGAGGACGATGCCCTCGATGTCGTCGAGGCGGTCCCGGATGGACGAGAAGTCCGGCAGGATCAGGTCGATTCCGGGCTGCTCCTCCTCGGGGAAGAGCACTCCGCAGTCGACGATCAGCAGACGGCCGCCGTACTCGAAGACCGTCATGTTGCGGCCGATCTCGCCGAGGCCGCCCAGGGGCGTGACCCGGAGGCCACCCTTGGGGAGCGCGGGGGGACGGCCCAGTTCAGGGTGCGGATGACTCAAAAGACTCTCCTCACCACACACGCCACGTACCGGTGGGCACGTGGCGCGCGTGACGTTCGTGCAGAAGCAGTTGTCGGAATGGGGTGCGGGCACCGGTGGCCCGCCTGTTCAGTTGTGAAGTCCGTCCGGTCGTGCGGTGGTGCGAAGTCTGTTGTCAGAGCTGTACCCCGCCGGCGGCAAGATCGATCTTGAGCTGCTCGGTCTCCTCGGGCGTGAGGCCGACCATGGGGGCGCGCAGCGGACCCGCCGGCAGTCCCTGGAGCGCGAGCGCGGCCTTGGTGGTCATGACGCCCTGGGTGCGGAACATCCCGGTGAAGACGGGGAGCAGCTTCTGGTGGATCTCGAGGGCCTTCTGCACATCGCCCGCGACGTGTGCGTCCACCATGGCGCGCAGTTCGGGGGTGACGACGTGGCCGACGACCGAGACGAAGCCGACCGCGCCCACGGAGAGCAGCGGCAGGTTCAGCATGTCGTCACCGGAGTACCAGGCGAGGCCGGAGCGGGCGATGGCCCAGCTGGCGCGGCCGAGGTCGCCCTTGGCGTCCTTGTTGGCGACGATGCGCGGGTGCTCGGCGAGGCGGACCAGCGTCTCGGTGTTGATCGGGACGCCGCTGCGGCCGGGGATGTCGTAGAGCATGACCGGCAGCGTCGAGGCGTCGGCGATGGCCGTGAAGTGCTGGTACAGGCCCTCCTGAGGGGGCTTGTTGTAGTACGGCGTGACGAGCAGGAGGCCGTGGGCGCCGGTGCGCTCGGCGGCGCGGGCCAGCTCGATGCTGTGCTGGGTGTTGTTGGTACCGACTCCGGCGACCACGTGGGCGCGGTCGCCGACGGCTTCCAGGACGGCCCGTACGAGGTCCGCTTTCTCCGCGTCGCTGGTGGTGGGGGACTCGCCGGTGGTCCCGTTGATGATCAGGCCGTCGTTGCCTGCGTCCACCAGGTGGGCGGCGAGCCGCTGCGCGCCGTCGAGGTCGAGTGCGCCGTCCGCCGTGAAGGGCGTGACCATGGCGGTGAGGACCCGCCCGAAGGGGGTCTGCGGAGTGGAGGTCGGAGCCATGGGTTACACGCTACTCGTTGCTCAGGGCGGGGTCTGCCCTCGGGGGAGGCGGCAGGCCGGGAGAGAGGTGGAGCCCGGCACTGCCTGCTCGGGGGTTCAAGCAGTGCCGGGTCCCTTTGATCAGGCTAGATGAACTTCTCAGAATGCCGCAATACGGACACTTCGGGTGGCTGATGCGTACATGTGTACCCGCGGCGCGTCAGCGGTCCCGCACCGCGGTCCTGCGTCGGCTCACGGCGCCACGCGACCGTTGGCGTTGAAGGCCGCGTAGGTGAGCGGCATCAGCCTGGCCCACTCCTCCTCCATCCTCTCGCCGACCATCTCGATCTCGCGCTGCGGGAAGGAGGGGACCTTCGCCAGCTCGTGCTGGGTGCGCAGGCCGAGGAAGTGCATCAGCGAGCGGGCGTTGCAGGTGGCGTACATCGACGAGTAGAGGCCGACGGGGAGCACCGAGCGGGCCACCTCGCGGGCGACACCGGCGGCGAGCATCTCCTGGTACGTCCGGTAGGCCTGGCGGTAGGAGTCCTCCATCGACCGGCTCACCAGCTCGTGCTGCTCGGGGGTGCCCTCGACGAAGACGTACTTGCCCGGACGGCCCTGCTGGACCAGCTTGCGGTCCTGCCCCGGCACGTAGAAGACCGGCTGGAGCTCCCGGTAGCGGCCCGACTCCTCGTTGTAGGACCAGCCGACGCGGTGTCGCATGAACTCGCGGAAGACGAAGATCGGGGCGCTGATGAAGAAGGTCATCGAGTTGTGCTCGAACGGGCTGCCGTGCCGGTCCCGCATCAGGTAGTTGATCAGGCCCTTGGAACGCTCCGGGTCCTTCTGCAGCTCGTCCAGGGACTGCTCCCCGACGGTCGAGACGCGGGCGGCGAACAGCACGTCGGAGTCGGTCGCGCTGTTCTTGACCAGCTCGACGGTGACGTCGCTGCGGAGGTCGATCTTGAAATCGTCGGCGGGTGTGTCGGTCACGGGTGGAGGGCCTTCCCATCTGGTCGCTTGGCGACGCCACTCTACGGCCGCGGACCCCGCGCCCGCCGAATGGGGCGTTCGGTGCTGTGCCGCGATGAATTCGGTGAAACAGGGCACCCGCGGGGGCGTTCGTTCGTCTGTATGAGTAACAGCACCTGACTCAGCGGTGCACTCGGTCCCCGAAAGGAGACACAGCCTTCATGATCCGCCGGCGTGAACCCGTGCCGTTCGCCTTCGTCGCCGAAGCCGACAGGTTCCGCAGCAATGTCACACCCCCGCCCCGGGAGCGGGCGTCCTTCGGCCAGCTGGCCGGGCGCTGGCTGCTCGGCCTCACCGTCGTCGCCGGGATCGCGGGTTCCCTCGTCATCGGGATGCCCGCGCTGTCGGCCGACCAGCCGTCCGGGCACAAACAGCCGTCGCAGGCCTCCGAGAAGCGTTAACAGCGGCTCGGACCGGTCGGCCCTGACTCCATCCGGGGACCCGAGGGTGGTGAGCTCAGACACAGGTCGGTAGCCTCACCGGGCACAGCACCAGCCATGGAACGAGTGAGGACCAGCCGTGCCCCTGCCCTTCCTGACGGCCGACCGCGCCTTCGACGCCACCGACGACGTCGCGCTGCCGCACGACGACCGTGACCTCTGGCGTCGGCCCTACCGGCCGGGGCCGTGGCGGGTGGGGGTGGCGGCGCTGATGCTGCTGCTCGCCTCGTTCGTCCTGTTCGCGGCGGTCATCATCGCGGCGACGGACTCGCTGTCCTCCGCCGGTGTGGTGTTCGGCGTCGCGCTGGTCGTCATCGTGTGCGCCCTTCGGCTGCTGCGCATGGGCGCGTGGGTGAACGCGCACGGGGTGCGGCACGTGAGCTTCTTCAGCACGCGCACGGTGGCCTGGCAGCAGGTCGCCAGCGTGCGGACGGTGCAGCAGCCGGTGCGCTGGCTCGGGCTGCCGCGCACCGTGCAGGGGCAGGCGCTGCTCCTGGTGCGCCAGGGCCGGTCCGGAGAGACCTTTCCTCCGCTGCTGACCACGCACAACGCCGACTTCCTCGCCCGGGAGGAGTCCTTCGACCGGGCGGCGGACGCCGTGGAGGCGTGGGCCGCCGAGTATCGGCAGGGCTGAGGAGCGCAGGGCGATCGCCCGCTGCATCGCCTTGCGGGCGCGCGGAGTGTCGCGCGCGTCGTGGTAGGCGACGGCCAGCCGGAACCAGGTGCGCCAGTCACCGGGGGCGTCCTCCGTCTCGGCTTTGCGCAGGGCGAAGACCGCGTCGGCCGAGTCGCGGTCGATGCGGCCGCTGGGGGTGCGCTTCAGCTCGTCGACGGGCAGTCCGCCCTCGGCGTCGAGTTCGGCGGCGAGGGCGTTGGCCTTGCGGACGAACTGGGTGTTCTTCCACAGGAACCACACGCCGATCACCGGCAGGATCAGTACCGCGATGCCGAAGGTGACGGCGACGGGTGTGCCGGTGCCGATGAGCATGACACCGCGGCTGCCGACCAGGGCGAAGTAGAAGACCAGGACGGCGGCCGTGACGGCGTAGGAGATTTTCGCGCGCATGGGTCAGGGGCTCGGTTCGGGGCTCGGTACAGGGCTCGGTCCGGGGCTCAGTTCAAATCCAGGAAGTGTTCCAGGCCGAAGGTGAGGCCCGGAGTGGTGACCACCCGGCGGGCGCCCAGCAGGATGCCCGGCATGAAGCTGCTGTGGTGCAGGGAGTCGTGCCGGACGGTGAGGGTCTCCCCCTCGGCGCCGAGCAGGACCTCCTGGTGGGCCAGCAGGCCGCGCAGCCGGACCGCGTGGACCGGGACACCGTCGACGTCCGCGCCGCGGGCGCCGTCCAGCGCCGTGGCAGTGGCGTCGGGCGCCGGAGCGGTGCCTGCCTTCTGCCGGGCCTGGGCGATGAGCTGCGCGGTGCGGGTGGCGGTGCCGCTGGGGGCGTCCACCTTGTTCGGGTGGTGCAGCTCGACGACCTCGACGGACTCGAAGTAGGGGGCCGCGATCTGCGCGAACTTCATGGTGAGCACGGCGCCGATGGAGAAGTTGGGCGCGATGAGCACGCCCGTCCTGGGGGAGGCGTCGAGCCAGGAGGTCAGCCGCGCGAGGCGCTCGTCGGTCCAGCCGGTGGTGCCGACGACGGCGTGGATGCCGTGGCGTACGCAGTAGTCGAGGTTGTCCATCACCGAGTCGGGGGTGGTCAGCTCGACGGCGACCTGGGCGCCGGCCTCGGCCAGCACGTCCAGGCTGTCGCCCCGGCCGAGGGCGGCGACCAGCTCCATGTCCTCGGCGGCCTCGACCGCCCGTACCGCCTCGGAGCCGATCCGGCCCTTGGCACCGAGGACGGCCACGCGCAGCTTGCTCATGATTTCGTTCGCTTCCTTACCGGGAGGGTCGGGGCCGGGTGGATCAGGCAACGGCGTCGTGCAGCCGGGACGCCTGCTTGTCCTTCAGCGGGCCGATGACCGACAGGGACGGTCGCCGGCCCAGGACGTCGCGGGCGACGGCGCGGACGTCGTCCGGCGTGACCGAGGCTATCCGGGCCAGCATGTCGTCGACGGACATCTGCTCGCCCCAGCACAGTTCGCTCTTGCCGATACGGTTCATCAGCGCGCCGGTGTCCTCCAGGCCGAGGACGGTGGAGCCCCTCAGCTGGCCGATCGCGCGGCCGATCTCGTCGTCGGTGAGGCCGTGCTCGGCGACGTGGTCGAGCTCGTCGCGGCAGATCTGCAGCACGTCGTGCACCTGGGAGGGCCTGCACCCCGCGTACACGCCGAACAGACCGCAGTCGGCGAAGCCCGACGTGTACGAGTACACGCTGTAGGCCAGGCCCCGCTTCTCGCGGACCTCCTGGAACAGGCGCGAGGACATGCCGCCGCCGAGGGCGGTGTTGAGGACGCCCATGGCCCAGCGGCGCTCGTCGGTGCGGGCCAGGCCCGGCATGCCGAGGATGACGTGGGCCTGCTCGGTCTTGCGGCCGATCAGCTCCACCCGGCCGGCGGCACGGATGGTGCGCCGTCCGTCGCGCGGGGCGATGGGCGCGGCCACCGGCTCCCGGAAGGCGCCGGCCTTCTCGAAGGCGGCGCGGACCTGGCGTACGACCTTGTTGTGGTCGACGTTGCCGGCCGCGGCGACCACCAGGTGCGTGGGGTCGTAGTGCTTCTTGTAGAAGCGGCGGATGCGGTCGGCGGTGAGGGCGTTGACCGTGTCGACGGTGCCGAGGACGGGGCGGCCCAGGGCGTTGTCGCCGAACATGGTGTGCGCGAACAGGTCGTGCACGCAGTCACCGGCGTCGTCCTCGGTCATCGCGATCTCTTCGAGGATCGCGCCGCGCTCGACGTCCACGTCCTCCTCGCGGATGAGCGAGCCGGTCAGCATGTCGCAGACCACGTCGATGGCGAGCGGCAGGTCGGTGTCGAGGACGCGTGCGTAGTAGCACGTGTACTCCTTGGCCGTGAACGCGTTCATCTCGCCGCCGACCGCGTCGATCGCGGAGGAGATGTCCAGGGCGCTGCGCCCACGGGTGCCCTTGAAGAGCAGGTGCTCCAGGTAGTGGGTGGCGCCGTTCAGGGCCGGGGTCTCGTCGCGGGAGCCGACGTGCGCCCAGATGCCGAAGGTCGCGGAACGGACCGAGGGCAGGGTCTCGGTGACGATGCGCAGGCCGCCCGGGAGGGTGGTCTTGCGGACCGTGCCGATGCCGTGCTCGCCCTTGATCAGGGTTTGGGTACGGGCGACGGCCCGCGCCTCCGAGGAGGTGCGGGCCGTCGCCTTGGAGCCACGGGACGTCACTGGTCGGCGTCGTCCTTCGTGTCCTCGGCGCCCTCTTCGCCCTCGATCACGGGGATCAGGGAGAGCTTGCCGCGGGAGTCGATCTCGGCGATCTCGACCTGGACCTTCTGGCCCACGCCGAGGACGTCCTCGACGTTCTCCACGCGCTTGCCGCCGGCGAGCTTGCGGATCTGCGAGATGTGCAGCAGACCGTCCTTGCCGGGCAGCAGGGAGACGAACGCGCCGAAGGTGGTCGTCTTGACGACCGTGCCCAGGTAGCGCTCGCCGACCTCGGGCATGGTCGGGTTGGCGATGCCGTTGATCGTCGCGCGGGCGGCCTCGGCGGCCGGGCCGTCGGCGGCACCGATGTAGATGGTGCCGTCGTCCTCGATCGTGATGTCGGCGCCCGTGTCCTCCTGGATCTGGTTGATCATCTTGCCCTTGGGGCCGATGACCTCACCGATCTTGTCGACGGGGATCTTCACGGTGATGATCCGCGGCGCGTTCGGGGACATCTCGTCCGGCGTGTCGATCGCTTCCATCATCACGTCGAGGATGTGGAGGCGGGCGTCACGGGCCTGCTTGAGGGCGGCGGCCAGGACGGAGGCGGGGATGCCGTCCAGCTTGGTGTCGAGCTGGAGGGCGGTCACGAACTCCTTGGTGCCGGCGACCTTGAAGTCCATGTCGCCGAAGGCGTCCTCCGCACCGAGGATGTCGGTGAGGGTGACGTAGTGCGTCTCGCCCTCGATCTCCTGGGAGATCAGGCCCATGGCGATACCGGCGACGGGGGCCTTCAGCGGCACACCGGCGTTCAGCAGCGACATGGTGGAGGCGCAGACCGAGCCCATGGACGTCGAGCCGTTGGAGCCGAGGGCCTCGGACACCTGGCGGATCGCGTACGGGAACTCCTCGCGCGTCGGCAGCACCGGCACGAGCGCGCGCTCGGCGAGGGCGCCGTGGCCGATCTCGCGGCGCTTCGGGGAGCCGACGCGGCCGGTCTCACCGGTGGAGTACGGCGGGAAGTTGTAGTTGTGCATGTAACGCTTGCGGGTCACCGGGGAGAGGGTGTCCAGCTGCTGCTCCATGCGGAGCATGTTGAGGGTGGTGACGCCCAGGATCTGGGTCTCGCCACGCTCGAACAGCGCCGAGCCGTGCACGCGCGGGATGGCCTCGACCTCGGCGGCCAGGGTGCGGATGTCGGTGACACCGCGGCCGTCGATGCGCTTCTTCTCCTTGATGACGCGCTCGCGGACCAGGGACTTGGTCAGCGAGCGGTACGCGGCGGAGATCTCCTTCTCGCGGCCCTCGAACTCCGGCAGGAGCTTCTCGGCGGCGAGCGCCTTGACGCGGTCCAGCTCGGCCTCGCGCTCCTGCTTGCCGGCGATGGTGAGCGCCTGGGCCAGCTCGGGCTTGACGGCACCGGTGAGCGCCTCGAGAACGTCGTCCTGGTAGTCCAGGAAGATCGGGAACTCGCCGGTCGGCTTCGCGGCCTTCGAGGCGAGGTCGGCCTGGGCGCGGCACAGCACCTTGATGAAGGGCTTCGCGGCGTCCAGGCCGGCGGCGACGATCTCCTCGGTGGGCGCCTCGGCGCCGCCCTCGACGAGCTTGATGGTCTTCTCGGTGGCCTCGGCCTCGACCATCATGATCGCGACGTCGCCGTCCTCCAGGGTGCGGCCCGCGACGACCATGTCGAAGACGGCGTCCTCGAGCTCGGAGTGCGTCGGGAACGCTACCCACTGGCCGCGGATCAGCGCGACGCGGACGCCGCCGATCGGGCCGGAGAAGGGCAGGCCGGCCAGCTGCGTGGACGCGGAGGCGGCGTTGATCGCCACGACGTCGTACAGGTGGTCGGGGTTGAGCGCCATGATCGTCGCGACGACCTGGATCTCGTTGCGCAGGCCCTTCTTGAAGGACGGGCGCAGCGGGCGGTCGATGAGGCGGCAGGTGAGGATCGCGTCCTCGGAGGGCCGGCCCTCACGGCGGAAGAAGCTGCCGGGGATCTTGCCGGCCGAGTACATCCGCTCCTCGACGTCCACCGTGAGGGGGAAGAAGTCGAGCTGGTCCTTGGGGTTCTTCGAGGCGGTGGTGGCCGACAGCACCATGGTGTCGTCGTCCAGGTACGCCACGGCGCTGCCGGCGGCCTGGCGGGCCAGGCGGCCGGTCTCGAAGCGGATGGTGCGGGTGCCGAAGGCGCCGTTGTCGATGACGGCCTCGGCGTAGTGGGTCTCGTTCTCCACCAGCGAATTCTCCATTACGTGTCGTCTTTTGTCCCTCCTCGCCCGTGTGGCGGGGGGACGGGGCGGAGAAGCGCTCATCCGGTGCGGGCCGGTCTTCGATCGAAGCACCCGGGGTGCTGTCCCCGGGGGCCACTACCGAGGACCGGCGGCGGCGAGGTGCGCTCCTCCTCCTCGTGCACCGCGTACGTCTTGTACGCGTGCGTGTCTGTGCGTTTCGTTCGGTGTCGTGCGTTCGTACGTCGTGCGTCTCGTGTTCTGCTACCACACTACAAAGCCGCGGCGACACTGCGCACGTACAGCAAAGGGAGCGGCCCCCGAACGATGGGAACCGCTCCCTTCACGGCGTCTTACTTGGCGCCCGCCGCACCGCGGCGGATGCCGAGGCGCTCGACCAGCGCACGGAAGCGCTGGATGTCCTTCTTGGCGAGGTACTGCAGCAGCCGGCGGCGCTGGCCGACCAGGATCAGCAGACCACGACGGGAGTGGTGGTCGTGCTTGTGGGTCTTGAGGTGCTCCGTCAGGTCGGAGATGCGACGGGACAGCAGAGCGACCTGGACCTCGGGGGAGCCGGTGTCGCCCTCCTTGGTACCGAACTCGGTGATGATCTGCTTCTTCACTGCGGCGTCGAGCGACACGCGTACTCCTCTGGTCTGTGAGTGGCCACCGAGTGCCCCCGGTCTACGTCTCGGGGGATCTTCCGTGACTCGGAAGGCGGGGATCCGCTGGGCGCGGCCTCCAGGGCTCGGGGCTCCGGGGGCGCGTACACAAACGGCCGTCACACAGCGTACCAGTCCGGGTGGACACCCCCGGCCCGGGGCCCGGGGAGCGGGCGGTCACTCCGGCGGGCACGGACATCGGCAAACCGCTGACCTGGAGAATCGCGGCCACTAGGGTAGCCGCACAGCCGACCGCAGGACAGGAAGGACCGAGCCGCGATGGCCGATGCCGAGGACCTCGAACTCAAGGCGCGCAAGGAACGGGAGCGGGACGAGCTCTACTCCCTCGACATCTCCGGTGTCGAATGGCACAGCGCGCCCGGCACCGAGGAGCACGAGGAGCGGGTGGAGATCGCCTACCTCCCCGCCGGCGCCGTCGCCATGCGGTCGTCGCTCGACCCCGGCACCGTGCTGCGGTACACGGAGGCGGAGTGGCGGGCGTTCGTGCTGGGTGCGCGGGACGGGGAGTTCGATCTGGAGCCGGCGTCGCGGGACGGGGACGCCGGACCGCGGTGACGTGCGGGCGGGGAGGCGACCGGGCAGGCTCAGGGCTTCTCCGCCGCGCCGCTCCCGATGCCCAGGACCAGGTAGAGCCACTGCTTCTTCTGTTCGCCCGAGGGACCGTTCGCGGACTTGCGGCCGAAGAAGATCCGGCCGTCCTGGACGACGATGTCGTTCTCGTTCATCACCGTCATCGTCTCGGCCTCGGCCGGGAGGCCGAAGTAGAAGCACGGGACCTGCTCGCCCGTCCCGGGGTCGAGCGCGACCAGCGCGTTCGGTGAGATGTGGTCCTCGCTCAGGCGCAGGGCGAGGAGCTGGTCACCGCTCATCCGCACCGGCTGGAGCAGGGATCCCGGACCGGAGTCGAACTTCTTCGTCGTGTTCCCCGTCTCCAGGTCGAAGCCGATGATCCAGTTGGAGACCTGCTTCTCGAGCTGGTCCTTGCTGCGGATGAAGACCTGGTCCGCGCCGACGGCGATGGTCGGGCAGTCGTCGATGACCAGGTAGTCCGTGTAGGAGCAGTCGGCGACGTACGCGCCGTTGCGCAGGCTGATCGTGGCGCGGTCGCGGCCCTTGTCGTCGAGGGACAGCAGGTCGGTGATCTCGATGTCGCCGCCCGAGACGGCGAGGACCGCCGGCTCGGTGGAGGCCACCTTGAGGTCGCGGATGCCCTCGGCGGCGGTGTAGGTCCACACGGTCCGGCCCGTGGCGGGGTCCACCTTGCGCACCTTGTACCCGATGTACTGGTAGGAGGTGTCCGGCACGCTCTTGTCGCCGGTCCAGCACTTCTGACGGACGATCAGCGCGCGTCCGCCCGCGGCGCCCATGTCCTGGCAGGGGCTGGTGGCCGTGGTGGACCAGCGGCGCTCACCCTTCTCCATGCCGTACGCGGTGGTACCGCCGCCCCAGGTCACGGCGACGGTGTCGTGCGTCAGGGTCACGCTCGGCAGGTCCTGGCCGGCGTCCTGCGCCGGCTGGAGGCCGGACGGGGAGGTGGGGAAGCGGGCCTCCCAGACCATGCGGCCGTCGTCGAGGTCGACGAAGGCGACCTGGTTGCAATAGGCGTCCTCCGCCCAGTCGTTGGCCCGGAAGAGGACGGCGGTGCGGTTGTCGCCGGTCACATGGCGGGTGTAGCCGCAGATGGGACCGTCGAGACCGAGCTTCCACTCCTCCTCGCCGGGCTCGATGTCGGTGCCGACGCGCATGCCGACGAGGGTCTTGTTGATGCCCTTGGCGAGGATGCGGTCCGTGGCCCACATGCCCGGCATCTCCACGCGCTCACCGGGGTTCATGTCGTCCACGGAGAACCGGAAGGCCATCTCGCCCACGGTGCTCGCGGGTTGTCTCTCGACCGTCTCCCGTACATCGAGGGGGCCCTGCGCGTCCGCGACCCCCTTCTCGTCGTGGGAGGCGCTCCCGCCGTCCCCGCCGCCCCACAGGAGCCAGCCGCCGGTGCCCGACGCCGCGACGAGTACGACCGCGAGCAGCGCGGTCAGTGCCTTGCGCACCTTCCGTCCGGGGTTCCGTTCGTGGGTCCCCGCGGCCGGCGGGGGCTGGGGCATGGAGGGGGGCGGGCCGAAGCTCACGCGTGGGTCCTCTTCCTGGTCATGTTCCTGGTCATGGGGTTTCCCGCGAAGGGATGACGACAAAGGGATGCGACAAGCGTCCCCACTATGCCGGTGCCTTGATCACTCGCGGGTACGGGAGAGCCCTCTCCGACCGAGTTCTGTCCGAGGTCTGTCCGACTTGTTCACGGATGTCGCGTGGCGGATGCACGGATTCGGAAACGAGGTACGGCACTTCGGGGCAGGCTGTGACGCAATGGGCAGATGCTGAGGTGAGGACGGGGCTGCCGGGGTGGGGCGTGTGGTGATTAGGCTGGTGTCCGGCGCGACGCCAGAACCCGTGGACGGGGCGTCGGCGTCGTACGGGGAGGGCCGACGATCGGACGACCTCGTTTCACTTCGGACAACGTCGGACGACAAAAGCGGTCGCCCCAGCACGGCTTGAGGGGCTCGACCACACCAGGAGGAACTGTGAGCAGCGATCGGGACGGGATCCGCGGGGGCTGGGCGACGCCCGGCGATGACCAACCCGACACGGAGTCCGCAGTCGAGACGACGGGCGAGTTCACCATCGACTACGCCCCGCCCGCCTGGTACACGCAGAACGCCTCCAGCGACTCGGGTCAGGGGCGAGGGCAAGGAGCGGGGAGTTCGGGTGCCGGTGCCGCGTCCGGTGCCGCCGCTCCTTCCGGTCCGGCTGCTCCTCGTGGGCCGGTTCCGCCGCTGCCGGGGCTGACTCCCCCGCCGCATGCTGCCGGGGCCGGGAGTCCCTCGTCCTTTCCGGCTCCCTCGCCGGGGGCGCCCTTCACTCCGCCGCCGCCCGCTCCGGGCACCGCGTTCACGCCGCCTCCGCCGCCGGGTCCAGGGGCGCCCTTCACTCCGCCCGCGCCGTCGGCCGGTGGGCCGGCCGGAGTCCCCAAGCTGCCGGTCGGGAGCGGCTTCGAGCCGCAGCAGCCCGAGCAGTCGCAGGGACGTGAGGAGTCCGAGCCCGAGGCGGAGCCGCGGGTGCCGTCCGAGCCGGCGCCCGCCGCGGACCCGGCCTCCCCGACGGCCGTACCGGCGTTTCCCGCCGGCGGGTTCCAGCTCCAGGCACCCGCTCCTCCCCCGCCGGTCGAGGAACCGGAGCCCGAGGAGGAGCCCGGCAACGGTGACCTGGAGAGCGGCGCCACCATGCGCTTCTCCGCCGCCGCCCTCAAGCGGGAGATCACCGAGCATGCCGCGGCCGAGGACGCCGGGCAGGACGAGGAGCGGCCGGAACCGGAGGCCGACGAAGCCGAAGCCGGCGTCGGTGACGACGTACCGGTCCCTGCCGACGAGGCGGATGAGGATGTGCCGGACGCCACCGACGAGGTTCTCCCGGTGGCGGACGACGCCGATGCCGACGCCGACCGGCGGGACGACGTACTTGATGAGGGCGGTACGCCCGACGCTGCCGACACCTCAGACACCTCCGATACGGCCGATACCACTGATACGGCTGATGACGGGGCCGAGTCGCTGCCTCCCGCCCCGGCTCCGGGCGACGAACCCGAGGACGCGGTGCCCGAGCCCCGGGACACCCAGGGGCCCACGACGGACGTCGTGACACCCGCTGCCGAGCCCACGGACGCCGTTCCGAACGACAGCGCACGCTCGGACGCCGCGCCCGAGGACGCCGTCCCGGCCGACGCCCCGCCCGCGGCGCAGGCTGCGGTGCCGCCGCTGCCTCCGTCGTACCCTCCCGCCGCCCCGGCCCCGGCGAACCAGTGGCCCGCGGAGCCGCAGCCCGCCCCCGCCGCTCCGGCGCAGCAGCCCCCGTTCCAGCCGCAGGCGCCCCAGCCGGCGCCCGCCGCGTGGAATCCGCCGGCCACCGCGCCGACGCCGCCGAACCACGCGTTCCCGCACCAGGCGCCCCCGCAGCCCGCGCCGCAGCAGGGCTACGGCTTCCCGCAGCCGGGCGCCACGGCACCGGCGGCACCGCAGCCGGCGGCCCAGCAACCGGGCGGCGCTCCCACCCCCGCGGCCGGTTACGGGTTCCCGCAGACGCCCGCGTCGCACGGGCAGGAGCCGCAGCCCCAACCCCACCCCGGCATGGCCCCGGGGGTGCCCCAGCCCCAGCCCCAGCCCGGCGTACCGCAGCAGGGGCAGCCGCAGAGCCCTGCCGCACAGCCCCCGCAGGCAGCTCAGCAGGGCTTCGCTCCGCAGGTCCCCCCGGCCCAGTCGGCGGCTCAGCCCATGGCCCAGCCGGACCAGGCCGCACAGACCCCGCCGGTACCGGCCGCCCAGCAGCCGCACCAGGCACCGCCCGCGCCGCAGCCGGCCCAGTCCGCGCCGCAGCCCGGGCAGCCGGACCAGCCCCACCCCCAGCAGCCCGTGGACCCCCGCCTCGGCGCCGCCTGGCCGCAGCCCATGCAGCACGACCAGCGGCAGCCCACCAACCCGGGTGCCGCGCCGCTCGGTTACACGGCGGCCGTGGAGCTGTCGTCGGACCGGCTGCTCAACAACAAGAAGCAGAAGGCGAAGAGCAGCCGCCCCGCGGCCGGCGGCTCGCGCTTCAAGCTCGGCGGGAAGAAGGAGGAGGCCGAGCGGCAGCGGAAGCTGGAGCTGATCCGCACCCCGGTGCTCTCCTGCTACCGCATCGCGGTCATCAGCCTCAAGGGCGGCGTCGGCAAGACGACCACCACCACCGCGCTCGGCTCCACGCTCGCCACCGAGCGGCAGGACAAGATCCTCGCGATCGACGCCAACCCGGACGCCGGTACGCTCGGCCGCCGCGTGCGCCGCGAGACGGGGGCGACCATCCGCGACCTCGTCCAGGCGATCCCGTACCTCAACTCGTACATGGACATCCGGCGGTTCACCTCGCAGGCCGCGTCGGGGCTGGAGATCATCGCCAACGACGTGGACCCGGCCGTGTCCACGACCTTCAACGACGAGGACTACCGGCGCGCGATCGACGTCCTCGGCAAGCAGTACCCGATCATCCTCACCGACTCGGGCACCGGGCTCCTCTACAGCGCCATGCGCGGCGTGCTCGACCTCGCCGACCAGCTCATCATCATCTCCACGCCGTCCGTGGACGGTGCGAGCAGCGCCAGTACGACGCTGGACTGGCTCTCCGCGCACGGGTACGCCGACCTCGTGTCCCGTTCCCTCACCGTCATCTCGGGTGTCCGCGAGACCGGCAAGATGATCAAGGTGGACGACATCGTCGGGCACTTCCAGACACGGTGCCGCGGCGTGGTCGTGGTCCCGTTCGACGAGCATCTGGCCGCCGGTGCCGAGGTGGACCTCGACATGATGCGGCCGAAGGTGCGGGAGGCGTACTTCAACCTGGCGGCGATGGTCGCCGAGGACTTCGTCCGCCACCAGCAGATGCACGGGCTGTGGACGTCCGACGGCAACCCGCCGCCGGTCGCCGCCCCGCCCATGCCGGGCCAGCACCACCCGGGGCAGCCTCCGGTGCCGGGCCAGTACGCCCAGCCCGGGCAGCCCTACCCGCAGCAGCCCGCACAACACCACCCGCAGCAGCCCGCACAGCACCACCCGGGGCAGCCGTACCCCGGGCAGCCGTACCCGCAGCAGCCCGGTTACGGGTATCCGCAGCCGGGGCAGGCGCCTCCCCAGCAGCAGTAGCCCCACCGGTCCCGAACGCCCGCGTCGTCCTCCGACGGCGCGGGCGTTCGCGCATGCGCGGCGTTCACGGAGTTCGCAGGCAGAACCGGTGGGACTCGGCCGTCACGCTCTCACCAGGGAGGCACCAGAGGTCTGAGCCAATGAGAGTGATCCTTCGGTCAACTCCCTGTTTCCGCAGGCCACATGGGGTTTGACGGACCGTTGACGCGTGCAGACTGCCGCTGATAGACACACACTTCATTCCGTCGGCGTCACCCGATCAAGCACGATCGAGCCATTCGCAGTTCGCAGCTCGCTCCAATCTGTTTCGCATCTGTTCACACCTGTTCAAGCCCGCCTCACGCGGGGGCGCACGGCGCCTCCCGCGTGTGATGACGTGAGGTCAGGGAGTCATGAGCACACACGATCAGCATGGCAGTGGACGTTCCGGACCCCGTCCGAGAAGGACACGGCTGCTCGCCGCCGCGGGCGCTGCGGCGCTCCTCCTCGCGGCGGGGACCGCCACCCCGGCGGCCTCGACGGCGCGGGCGGCGGACGGCGGCCAGGGGAAGAAGGTGCTCACCGTCGCCGTGGCCCAGAGTGTCGACTCGCTCAGTCCCTTCCTGGCGGTGCGGCTGCTCAGCACCAGCATCCACCGGCTGACCTACGAGTACCTGACGAACTACGACCCGAAGGACAACCACGTCATCCCGGGCCTGGCCACCGAGTGGAAGTCGTCGCCGGACAAGCTGACCTGGACGTACACGATCCGTTCCGACTCCACGTGGTCGGACGGGGAGCAGGCCACCGCCGAGGACGCGGCGTGGACGTTCAACAAGATGATGACGGACGACGGTGCCGCCACCGCCAACGGCAGCTTCGTCGCCAACTTCGAGAAGGTCACCGCGCCCAGCCCGACCCAGCTGGTGATCCGGCTGAAGAAGCCGCAGGCCACGATGACGGCGCTGGACGTGCCGATCGTGCCCAAGCACGTGTGGGAGAAGGTCGGGGACTTCTCGGAGTTCAACAACGACAAGGACTTCCCGGTCGTCGGGAACGGGCCCTTCGTCCTCACCGACTACAAGCCGGACAGCTACGTCCGGCTGGAGGCGAACAAGGACTTCTGGCGGGGCGCGCCGAAGTTCGACGAGCTGGTGTTCCGGTACTACAAGGACCAGGACGCCGCCGTCGCCGCCCTGCGCAAGGGCGAGGTGTCCTTCGTCGCGGGCTCGCCGTCGCTGACGCCCGCGCAGGCCGCCTCCCTCGAGGAGGACGAGAACATCCGCGTGAACGACGCCCCCGGCCGCCGCTTCTACGCCCTCGCCACCAACCCGGGCGCCCGTGCCAAGGACGGTACGGAGATCGGTGACGGCCACCCGTCGCTGCTGGACCAGCGGGTGCGGCACGCGCTGTTCATGGCGGTGGACCGCGAGGCGATCGTCGACAAGGTGTTCCAGGGCCACGCGGTCAAGGGCGAGGGCTACATCCCGCCGCGCTTCTCGCAGTACTTCTTCGAGCCGTCGGCCGAGCAGGAGCTGGCCTACGACCCGGCCGGGGCGGCGCGGCTGCTCGACGAGGCCGGCTACCGGAAGAACGCCGACGGCAAGCGCGTCGGCAAGGACGGCGAGCCGCTGACCTACCGCGTCCTGTGCCACGCCACCGACCCGAACGACAAGGCGGTCGGCAAGTACCTCCAGGAGTGGTGGGGCGAGCTCGGCATCTCGATGACCCTGGACTGCCGGGACAACGTGACCGACCCGTGGCTGGCCGGCGAGTACGACCTCGCCTTCGACGGCTGGTCCGTCAATCCCGACCCGGACTTCGTGCTGTCCATCCACACGTGCGCGGCGCTGCCGGCGACGCCGAAGGACACCGGGGCCACCGACAACTTCATCTGCGACGAGAAGTACGACGAGCTGTACGCGCGGCAACTGGGCGAGTACGACGCCGGCAAGCGGGCGGAGATCGTCAAGCAGATGCAGTCCCGGCTGTACGACCTGGGGTACATGAACGTCATGGCCTACCCGAACGCGGTCGAGGCCTACCGCACGGACCACATCGCGTCGATCACCACCATGCCGTCCTCGGCGGGCAACATCTACGGGCAGGACGGCTACTGGAGCTGGTGGTCGGCCGTCCCCGCGGACTCCGGTGACTCCTCCGGCGACTCGTCGTCGGCCGGGGTCGTGATCGGGGCCGTCGCGGGCGGCGTCGTCCTGGTCGGGCTCGCTGTGTTCTTCGCCCTGCGCCGCCGGGCATCGGCGGACGAACGTGAGTGACGCGGTGTCCGCGCCGGCCGGCCCGGGGCCGGCCGGCGCGGACGCCACCGGCCGCCCGTCCCGTGCGCGACGCGCGTACCCCAGGTACGTGGCGGGCAAGCTGGCCGGTGCCGTCGTCTCCCTGTTCGCCGTCCTGGTCACCAGCTTCTTCCTCTTCCGGATGATCCCCGGCGACCCGGTGAAGTTCATGACCGGCGGCCGTCCGGTCTCGGCCGGGCAGATCGCCGCCTACCGCCGGGAGTTCGGGCTCGACCTGCCGCTGTGGCGGCAGTTCACGGAGTACTGCGGCAAGGCGCTGACCGGGGACCTGGGCACGTCGTACCAGTTCCGCACGCCCGTCGTGGACAAGATCACCGAGGCGTTGCCGAACACGCTGCTGCTCACCGGTACGGCCTTCGTGCTGTACACCGCGCTGGGCGCGTTCCTCGGCACCCGCTCGGCGTGGCGGCACGGCCGGCTCGGCGACCGCCTGAACACGGGGCTGGCGCTGACGCTGTACTCCGTTCCGTCCTTCTGGCTGGGCCTGCTGCTGATCATCGTCCTGTCGGTGGGGGTGGACCCGCTCCCGGGACTGTTCCCGACCGGAGGCATGGAGTCGGGGGGCGGTGAGGAGGGCTTCGCCCACGTCGTCGATGTCGCGCACCACCTGGTGCTGCCGGTGGTGACGCTGGTCGCGGTGGAGTACGGCCAGACGCTGCTGGTCACACGGTCGGCGCTGCTGGACGAGATGGGCGGCGACTATCTGACGACGGCGCGGGCCAAGGGCCTGCGGGACGATCTCGTACGGCGCCGGCACGCCGTGCCGAACGCGCTGCTGCCGACCGTGACGCTGGTCTTCGTCAATCTCGGCCGGACGGTGGCCGGTGTCATCCTCGTCGAGACCGTCTTCTCCTGGCCGGGGCTGGGCGGGCTGTTCTACCAGGCGCTCAGCGTGCCCGATCTGCCGCTCGTGCAGGGGCTGTTCTTCGTCTTCGCCGCGGCGGTGATCCTGATGAACACCCTGGCCGACCTGCTGTATCCGCTGTTCGATCCGAGGGTGGGCCGATGACCGCCGAGAAGCCCGCGACGGCTGAGAAGACCGAGAAGCCCGGGACATCTGGGGCTCCATCGGCGCCGCCCGGTTCGCGTGCGCTCGCGTGGCGGCGACGCCGGGCTTCCCTCGCGCGTTTCTGGCGGGAGTACCGCAGGCACCGTGCGGGGGTGTTCGGGCTGGCGGCACTGTCGCTGTTCGTGCTCGTCGCGCTGACCGCGCCGCTGACCGTCGGTTCGGACGTGGAGAGTGTGACCAACGCGCCCGGGCAGCCTCTGGAGAGCCCGAGCGGGCAGTTCCCGCTGGGCACCGACCAGTTCGGGCGCAGCCTGCTGGGCCTGCTGGTCTGGGGCTCCCGCGTCTCCCTGCTGGTCGGGCTGCTGGCCGCCGCGCTGTCCGTGACCATCGGCGCGCTCATCGGGATCACGGCCGGGCACTTCCGCGGCTGGTACGCCACGGTGATGATGCGGATCACGGACTGGTTCCTGGTGATGCCGACGCTGGTGCTCGCCATCGTGCTGGCGACGGTCCTGTCCCGTTCGCTCGGCACCATCGTGCTGGCGATCGGCGTGACCACCTGGCCCACCACGGCCCGGCTGGTGCGGGCGCAGACGCTGGCGGTGGAGTCCCGGCCGTACATCGAACGCGCGAAGGCGCTCGGGGGCGGGCACTGGCACATCATGTCCCGGCACGTGCTGCCCAACGTGATGCCGCTGGTGCTGGCCCAGACGACGCTGATCATCTCCTCCGCCATCCTGGCCGAGGCGACGCTGGCCTTCCTCGGGCTCGGTGATCCGACGGTCGTGTCCTGGGGCGGGCTGCTGCAGGACGCGCGGGAGGCGGGCTCGGTGAGTTCGGGCGACTGGTGGTACCTGGTGCCGCCGGGCGTCGGGATCGCGGCCGTGGCGCTGGCGTTCACGCTGTGCGGACGTGCGGTGGAGGCCGTGCTCAATCCCAGGCTGGGGGTGTCCCGTTGAGTCTGCTCGAGGTACGCGACCTGAAGGTGACGTATCCCGGAGGTGTGGCGGCCGTGCGCGGGGCCGGCCTGACCCTGGCGGCCGGCGAGAAGCTCGGCGTCGCGGGCGAGTCCGGCTGCGGCAAGTCCACCCTGGCGCTGGCGCTGCTGCGGCTGCTGCCGGCCGGGGCCCGGGTCGGCGGGGAGATCCTGCTGGACGGCGAGGACGTACTGACGATGAAGTGGGGGCGGGTCCGGGCGGTGCGCTGGGCGGGGGCCTCGATCGTCTTCCAGGGCGCCATGCACTCGCTGAACGCCGTGCACCGCATCGGGGACCAGATCGCCGAGCCCGTCCTGCTGCACCGCAGGGCCACACCGGCCGGTGCGCGGAGGCGGGCCGGGGAGCTGCTGGAGCAGGTCGGCCTCCCGGCGGCGCGGGCGCGTGCCTACCCGCACGAGCTGTCCGGCGGGCAGCGGCAGCGCGTGATGATCGCGATGGCCCTGGCCTGCGACCCTCGTCTGATCGTCGCCGACGAGCCCACGACGGCACTCGACGTGATGATCCAGGCGCAGATCCTGCGGCTGATCGAGGGCCTGGTCGGCGAGCAGGACGTCGGCCTGATCATGATCAGCCACGACCTCGCCGTGCTGGCCGACACCTGCGACCGGCTCGCGGTGATGTACGCGGGCCGGGTGGTGGAGGAGGGCCCGGCCCGGCAGGTCTACGAGGACGCCCTGCACCCCTACGGCCGGGCGCTGTCGGAGGCCTTCCCCAGGATCGGGGACCCGGGCTCGCGGTTCGCGCCGCGCGGGCTGCCGGGCGACCCGCCCGACCCGGCGGCGGTGCCGTCGGGGTGCGCGTTCCATCCGAGGTGCCCGGTCGCACTGGACGTCTGCGCCACGGACGACCAGCCGTTGCGGGAGGCGGGGACGGACCGGCGGGCGGCCTGCGTCCACGTGGGTCCCGACGCCGGCACACCGCCGGTGCGGGACGAGGGAGTGAGGAGCAGCACCCCATGACCGGCACCACGCCCGAACTGCTGAGCGTCCAGGGGCTGCACGTAGCCTTCCCCGGCCGGGGCGGCGGACCGCCCGCCCGGGCCGTGGACGGGGTCGACCTCGACGTCCGGCGGGGCGAGATCGTCGCGCTGGTCGGCGAGTCGGGCTGCGGCAAGACGACACTGGCCCGGAGCCTGCTCGGTCTCGTCCGGCCGACCGCGGGCCGCGTCACCTTCGACGGCACGCCGCTCGAGCACTCCGCCCGCGCGCTGAAGGCGTACCGCAAGCGCGCGCAGCTGGTCCTCCAGGACCCGAGCGGCTCGCTGAACCCCCGGCACACGGTGTACGACATCGTCGCCGAGGGCCTGCGCGTCCACCGTCACGCCGGGGACGAGCGGACGGCGGTGGCCGAGGCGCTGGCCCGTGCCGGGCTGCGTCCACCGGAGCGCTTCTTCCTGCGTTACCCGCACGAGCTGTCCGGCGGTCAGCGCCAGCGGGTCGTCATCGCGGGCGCGCTGGTCCTGGAGCCGGAGTTCCTGGTCGCCGACGAGCCGGTGGCGTCCCTCGACGCGTCGGTGCGCGGGGAGATCCTGGCACTGCTGCTGCGGCTGCGTGGCGAGTTGGGCCTGTCCGCGCTGGTGGTGACCCATGATCTGGGGCTGGCGTGGAACATCGCCGACCGGGTCGCGGTGATGTACCTCGGTCGCATCGTCGAGACGGGTGCGGTGGAACAGGTACTGACGGCGCCCCGGCATCCGTACACCCAGGCCCTGCTGTCCGTCCTGCCGGAGGCGCCGGGCCGTCCCGTCGTGCTGACCGGCGAACCGCCCGACCCGTCGCACATCCCCACCGGCTGCCGTTTCCACGTCCGCTGCCAGGTCCTGGCCGGGGGCGAGGCGGCACGCGCCGGTGTCGCGGACGCCTGCCGGAACCGGAACCTGGAGATCCTTCACGGGGGTGACGGGTCCCAGGTCGCCTGCCACTGGGCACGGGCCCGGGCGGCCGAGGCGACGACGGCCGGGAGTGAGACCGGGGGCGAGGCCGGGAGCGGGGCGGCTGTGGAGCCGGGCTGACGGGGGGCGGACTGACGACGGGGCCGGTGGCGGGCGGGCGCGGGGCCACGGCGGACGGACCCGCCACCGGCGACGGGCGCGGGCCGGGCGTAGCGGGCGGACCAGCATGACGGGCGGTCCGATGGCCCGTGACGGGCGCACACCTGTCCCATTACGGACCGGCCCACGGCCGGTGACGGGCATTAACGCGCGGTCGCGGTGGGCCGGTCCCGGTTGGTTTGCGTGGTGGACGCCGGGTGCCTGCCGTGTCAGGGCGTCCGGTCGGTCGGTCACGCCGAGCGGCGTGGAGCGGGCGCCGCGAGGTGTGTGCGCCGCTGCGCTACGGCCCGTCCCGGGCACGGCTGCGCGGAAGCAGGCCGGTGGCCCCGTCGGACGGAGGGGGCCACCGGCGTGGTCGTCAGTGGCGGTCGGCGTGTGCCGCGATGATCTCGCGGCACTTCTCGACGTCCTCGCCCATCTGGTCCAGCAGCGCGTCCAGCGTGTCGAACTTCGCCTGCCCCCGTACGAAGGCCAGGAAGTCGACGGCGACGTGCAGCCCGTACAGGTCGAGGCCCACTCGGTCGATCGCGTACGCCTCCACCGTGCGCTCGGTGCCCTCGAACTGCGGGTTGGTGCCGACGGAGATCGCGGCCGGCATCACCTCGCCCTGGGCGTTCAGCCAGCCGGCGTAGACGCCGTCGGCCGGGATGGCGGTGTGCGGGAGGGTCTCGACGTTGGCCGTGGGGAAGCCCAGCTCACGGCCGCGCTGGGCGCCCCGGACGACGACGCCCTCGACGCGGTGCGGCCGGCCCAGGATCTCCGCGGCACCCCCGACGTCGCCCTCGGCGACCAGGCGGCGGGTCAGGGTGGAGGAGAACGGCTGGCCGCCGCCCGCCTCACCCGTCACGTACAGGTCGACGACCTCGACCTCGAAGTCGTAGACCTTGCCCTGCTCGGTGAGGAAGTCGACGTTCCCGGCGGCCTTGTGGCCGAAGCGGAAGTTGGGGCCCTCCACGACCGCCTTGGCGCGCAGCCTGTCGACCAGGACCTTGACCACGAAGTCGGCGGCGGACAGCTTCGAGAACTCGGTGGTGAAGGGGAGGATCAGCACGGCGTCCACGCCCAGGTCCGCCACCAGTTCGGCGCGGCGGTGGTGCGGGGCGAGCAGGGGCGGGTGGCTGCCGGGGCGGACGACCTCGCTGGGGTGGGGGTCGAAGGTGACGACGACTGCGGGGACGCCCAGCTCGCGGGCGCGGTCGACGGCGTGCTTGATGATCAGCTGGTGCCCTCGGTGGACACCGTCGTAGGAGCCGATGGTGACGACGCTGCGTCCCCAGTCCTCGGGGATGTCCTCCAAGCCACGCCAGCGCTGCACTGTGTCTGCTCCTTGTCGCAAACTCGTCGGAGTCGATGCCTGTTACGCAGCTCTAAGAGTGCCATGCCGCCCGTCTCGCGCCCGCATCGGCATGGGCGCTGTGACCGGGTGCACGCCGGCCGGCCCCGCGGGGCTCCCGCGTCATGCCGGGACCCGCTCACCCGCCAGGCCCTCGATGGTGCGGCGGGCGCTGGGGCCCACCAGGGCGGCCCAGTCCTGGGGCGCGTCGGCCAGCCAGTCGGTCAGGCGGCCGGCGAAGCCCGGCAGGTGGCGGGCCAGGTCGACCAGGCCCTGGTCGAAGCGGGTGGCGCCGTCCGGGGTGCGCACGAGGAGCCGGCCGGTGCGGTGGACCAGGGCGCGCTGGCCGTCGCCGCCGCACCGGGCGGCCGCGCGCAGCAGCGCGTCGAGCACGGCGGGGTCCTGCTCGTGGGCCAGCAGGTGTTCGCGCAGCTCGTGGCGGAGCAGGCCGCGAGCCGAGGTGCCGTCGGCGGCGAGGACCCCGGCGAGTGCGGCCCGCACCGGCTCGGGTCCGGCGTCGAGCAGGCCGGTGACCAGGGGGTGGAGCACGGCGCGGGCCGACGGGTCGTGGTCCAGGCGCCGGTCGACGTAGGCGGCCACGTGCCCGGCGGTCTCGGGGCGCTCCGCGACGGCCTCCCCGACGAGTACGGCCACCCGGTGGGCCAGCGCGGGTGTGGTGGCGTCGGCGAGCCTGCGCAGCGCCTCCCCGGCGTCGGGTCCGCGCAGCCTGGCCCGGAAGGCGTCGAGGACGGGCTCGGGGTGGGTCGGCAGGGCGACGGCCACCGAGCTCGGCGGCAGGTACGGGTCGCCCGCCGCGAAACGGCCGAGGGCTCGCGGGAGGTGGCGGTCCCGGCTGCCCGGGTCCATGACGAGCAGGGCCAGGGCGCCGCCGTGCAGCCGTTCGTCGGCGGGACCGGCGAGCAGGAGCAGAGCCGCGTGGCGGAGCAGGGTGCGGTCGGCGCCGGTGCGGGTGTGCGGTGCGGTGCGCAGGCCGTGCGTGACGGACTGCGCCCGCCGTTCGGGCCGCTCGTCGCGCGCCCAGCGTTCCACGGCCCGGCAGAGGGCGGAGGGCTCCTCCTCGGACAGTACGGCGAGCAGTTCGTCGGCCCGCCGGTGCGAGCTGTCCGCGAGCGCCTCGGTGAGGGTGTCCAGGCCGCGGTGACGGTGCGTGTGCAGCAGCGCCTGCGCGGCCGTGGCGACGGTGGCGTGCGGGGTCGCGGGCAGCGGCCGTTCGTCGTCGAACCAGCGGACCAGGAGCGGTTGTACGGTCGTGGGGTCGGCGGCGAGCAGCCTGGCGGCCGTGTCGAGGTGGCGGGCACCGGGTTCGCGCGGGGGGCCGTCGGCGAGGACGAGGCGGCGGAGCAGGTCCAGCCGGGTGGCCTCCGGCAGTCGCAGCGCGGTCCAGAATGCCGGTCCGAACTCTCCATGCCCCGGGGCTCCTTCGCCGCTCCGTTCCGCGATGCCGTCGGCGAGCAGCCGCAGCACGTCCGTGTACGGCGTGGCGTCGGGTACGCGGGTCAGCACCTCGGTGAGCAGCCGGGCGGCCCACCAGGAGTGCGGGTCCTCGTCGAGGGCGCCCACCAGCTCTTCGAGGGTGAGGGCGAGTTGGGGGATGCCGTGCTGGCGGGCGAGGAGCAGAACGGCTTCGACGACGGGGCCGATGCGGTGGTGCGGCACGGGGAGGGCCTGCGTGTGCTGCGGGGTGGCGCCGCGGTGGACGAGGGCGCGCAGGGCCTCGTCCAGGTCGAGGTGGGTGCCTTGGAGCCAGTCGGCCAGTTCCTCGTGGGCGAAGCGGTAGCCGTTGCCGGCGGGGACGAAGAGACCTTCGGCGAGCACGGCCGACGCCCAGCCGGTGCCGCCGCCGAGCCGCGCCGGGGCCGGTCCCGACGGGAACAGCGCCTCGAACGCCTCCCGGTCGAGCTCACCTTGTCCGGGGCCGAGACTGCGCCGGGCCGCCTCGTGCACCTGTCCGGAGACCTTCGCCGCGAGGCGGCGGCGTACGCCGGTGCCGTGCAGGGCGTTCTCCCGGGCCAGCCGGGTCGCGACGCGCAGGCAGACCAGGTCCAGGTAGGCCGTGAAGACCGCGTCCCGGTCGACGCGGACGGGGGGAGGCGCTCCGGGCAGGGCCGCGTGGACCTCCGCGAGCAGGCGCAGGGTGAGGGGGTGCCGGGCGTCCGGGCCGTCGAGGGCGCCTTCCGGTACGCGGTAGCGTGCGCGCGCTTCACGGGCCTCCTCGTCCGAGAGGTCACCGAGGGGGACGCAGGGCGGCGCCGCCGCACCGGCCGGCGCGGCTGGGGGCGCCTCGGAGGCGGTGCCGGGCGGGAGCCCGGCGGGACCCGCCCCGGACGGCATCGCGGTCGGCCCTGGACCGGGCGGAGGCCCTGCGGGCCCCGAACCGGTCGAAAGCCCGCCTGGTCCCGTGCCGGACGGAAGCTCGGTGGGCTCCGCCCCGTACGGAAGTCCGGTGAGCCCCGGCCCGTACGACGGCCCGGCAGGTTCCGTCCCGGGCAACGGCCCCTCGGTGGGCACCCGCCACGCCGTGCGGTCGCCGTCCGGCTCGGTGCGTGTACTCGATGCCGCGGTCGGCCAGGAACAGCTGTCGCCGAGCACCGGCCCGGACGACGTGCACGCGCGTTCCACGTGCAGCAGTTCCCGCGGGTACTCCGCCCCCGCCCGCTCCCAGTACTCCGCCCGGCAGGCCACCACGAGCCGGGCCTGCGTCTCCGTCAGCCATGCCGCCGTGCCCTCGGTCCACTCGGGAAGGCGGTGGGCCAGGACGGGCGGCATTTCCTCGGGGCCGTCGAGGAGGAGAAGGAGGGGGCGTCCGGCGGTGTGCGCGAGGTGGGCCAGGCGTTCCGGGGTGATGTCGCCCAGGCCGGCGGGGCGGGAGCGGTCTGCGGCGGCCACGATGCGGGCGGCTCGGCCCAGCGCCCTGCGTGCCGCGTCCGCCACCGACATGTCGTCCTCGTGCAGGTCGGCGCCGCGCAGCCACAGGGTGGGCGCCGGCTCCGTGCCCCGGGAGCGACGGGCGGCGAGGGCCGCCAATTCGGTCGTACGGCCGCTGCCGGGGGCCCCGACGAGTCCGAGGACACGGGCCTGGGCGCGGGGTTCGGTGAAGGCGGCGAACTCCCGTGCCACGTCGTCGCGTTCGACCGGCTCCACCCGGCCGGCGCCCCCGGCGTCCGGGTCATCCGCCACCTCTCCCTGCGCAGGCCTCCCCGGCGGGCCGTCCTGCCCCACCTGGGTCGCCGTGAGGGCGAGTACCCCGGCCAGGTTGAGATCGGCACCGTAGGCCGGGACCGTCGCCGCGTTCTCGGCGAGCAGGTCGGCGAGGGGGCCGGGGGCGTGCGGCAGCGGGACGGCGAAGCCGACGTCGCTGTGGCCGGAGCTCAGGGCGGTGCCGAGGACCCCGAGGACCGCGCCGGTGGTGAGGTCGAGGACCGGTCCCCCGGCCGCGCCGCCCCCCAGCCGCAGCGCGTCCCGCCCCGAGGTGCCGACCGCGAGCTCCAGCGCGTCGGCGAGGACGTGGAAGCGGTCGGTGGCCGCGTAGTGGACGTCGGTGGTGCCCAGCACCCGGGCCTCGCGCCAGCCGCCGGCGGCGATCCGGACGTACGTCCCGGCCTCGGTCCTGCCCCGCGTGCCGACGGGCAGCGGGGGCACGCCGAGGCCCTCGGCGCGTACGAGGGCCAGGCCGAGCGCGGGCAGCGGGGTCACGTCGGCGGCGGCCACGACGCGGCGGCGGCCTCCGGCGGTGCTCAGCACGAGCCGGGGCAGGCCGTCGACGGCCTCGTGGCTGGTGATCACCGTGCCGTGGCGGTCGGCGGCGAACCCGGTGCCGCGGGGACGGCCGGCGAGATCGTGGACGCGGACCAGGGCCTCGTCCGGTCCGTGTGCCGCAGGGCCTGGGTCCTGGACCTGCGACCCGGCGTGCGGGTCCCGGACGTCGTGCCCCGACCGCCGTACCACCCTGCCGCTCCCCGCCTCCCGGGACCGGATACGCGACGCCATCGCCGCACCTCCCCGCCGTACACCCGTGCTGTGTGTTCGACGGTAGGCGCGTGATGATCAGCGGGACAGGGCGCGTCACCAACGCGCCCCCTTCCACTCCCCCGATTCACTCCGAGCGCCTGCCCGGACGGGTGAACAGACGGGGCGGGTTGGATACACCCTAGGGGGTGGGGGAACCGAGGGGGGCCGTGGAGCGGCGGCGGTGGAAGTCCCCGTGGTCGCCGCTCCACGGACGGGGCCCGTCGGCGGGCCCGTTCAGCCGAAGACGGCCAGGCTCTTGGCCTTGCCCTTCTGTTCCTCCACGAGCGCGAGGAAGCGGCCCTCCTGGTCGAAGACGGCGACGGCACCGGCGCCCGCGTACTCGTCGGGCATCTCCAGCCGCACGCCGTTGAGGAGGAGCCGGGCACGCCTGGTGTCCACCTTCCACTGCGGGAAGGCGGCGCGGGCCGCGTCCGCGACCGGCATGACGGTCAGCTCCTCCTGGAGCTGGTCCAGCGTCTTCGCCGTGTCCAGCTTGTAGGGGCCGACGCGGGTGCGGCGCAGCGCGGTGAGGTGGCCGCCGACGCCGAGGTCGGCGCCGAGGTCCCGGGCCAGGGCCCGGATGTAGGTGCCGGAGGAGCAGACCACCGAGACCACCAGGTCCAGCACCGGGGTGCCGTCCTCGGCGACGGCGTCCCGGACGTCGTACACCGCGAAGGAGGAGACGGTGACGGGGCGGGCGGGGATCTCGAAGTCCTCGCCGTCGCGTGCCCTCTTGTAGGAGCGCACGCCCTTGATCTTGATGGCGCTGACCTTGGACGGCACCTGCATGATGTCACCGGTCAGCTTGGCTACGGCGGCGTCGACGGCGTCCCGGGTGACCTTCGAGGCGTCCAGCGACCCCGTGATCTCGCCCTCGGCGTCGTCGGTGAGCGTCGTCTGCCCGAGCCTGATGGTGCCCAGGTACTCCTTCTCGGTGAGGGCGAGGTGCCCGAGGAGCTTCGTCGCGCGCTCCACACCGAGGACCAGGACACCCGTCGCCATCGGGTCGAGCGTGCCGGCGTGCCCGACACGCCGGGTGCGGGCGATGCCCCGCATCTTGGCGACGACGTCGTGCGAAGTGAAGCCCGACGGCTTGTCGACGATGACGAGGCCGTCGGGCGTGGTGTGCTTCTCGGTCATTTAGCGGTGTCGTCCGTCTCGTCGGCCGCGGCCTCGTCCTCGGACTCGTCCGGCTTGCGGTACGGGTCCGCTCCGCCGGCGTACGCGGCGCCCGCGGAGGCTTCGCGCACCTTGGCGTCGGACTGACGTGCCTTGTCGAGGAGGTCCTCGATGTTCCGGGCGGTGTCCGGGAGGGCGTCCATGACGAAGGCCAGGGTCGGCGTGAACTTCACGCCCGCCGCCTTGCCGACCTCGGAGCGCAGGATGCCCTTGGCGCTCTCCAGGCCCGCGGCGGCGGCCGCCCGCTCCTCGTCGTCCCCGTACACCGTGTAGAAGACGGTCGCCTCCCGCAGGTCACCCGTGACCCGGGTGTCCGTGATGGTGACGTGCGAGCCGAGCCGCGGGTCCTTGATCCCGCGCTGCAGCTTCTGGGCCACCACCTCTCGGATGAGGTCCGCCAGCCTTTTCGCCCGCGCGTTGTCGGCCACTGGTCCGTCTCCCGTTCTTTCTTCTCTGTGTTTCGTGGGTCAGTCGTCTTCGCCGTGGAAGCGCCGTCTGACGGACAGCAGTTCCACCTCGGGCCGGCCGGCCACCAGCCGTTCGCACCGGTCGAGTACGTCTCCCAGGTGCCCGGCGTCACCGGACACCATGGCCAGGCCGATGACGGCCCGGCGATGGAGGTTCATGTGATCCACCTCCGCCGCGCTCACCGCGTACTTCCGCTGGAGTTCGGCGACGATCGGGCGGACGACGGAGCGTTTCTCCTTCAGCGAATGTACGTCGCCGAGGAGAAGGTCGAAGGACAGCGTCCCCACATACATGTGCAACCGGTTCACCCGCCGGTCCGGGATCGATGGCCCCGCCATCCACGGGCGGGGACATCAGAACCGTACAACGAACGGCCGGGGCCGATCGACGGATATTGCTCTCCGCCGACCGGCCCCGGACCGCACCGTCTTCGAAGTCGGGGGTCTTACACCCGCGGCTTCTCGCGCATCTCGTACGTCGCGATGACGTCGTCGACCTTGATGTCGTTGAAGTTTCCGAGGTTGATACCGCCCTCGAAGCCTTCGCGGATCTCGGTGACGTCGTCCTTGAAGCGACGCAGACCCTCGATGTTGAGGTTCTCCGCGATGACCTTGCCATCGCGCAGGAGGCGCGCCTTGGTGTTGCGCTTGACCTCGCCGGAGCGGATGAGGACACCCGCGATGTTGCCCAGCTTGGACGAGCGGAAGACCTCGCGGATCTCCGCCGTACCGAGCTCGACCTCTTCGTACTCCGGCTTGAGCATGCCCTTGAGGGCCGCCTCGATCTCCTCGATCGCCTGGTAGATGACCGAGTAGTACCGGACGTCCACACCCTCGCGCTCGGCCATCTGCTGTGCCCGCCCGGCGGCGCGCACGTTGAAGCCGATCACGATGGCGTCGGAACCCATCGCCAGGTCGATGTCGGACTCCGTGACCGCACCGACGCCGCGGTGCAGGACGCGGATGTCGACCTCTTCGCCGACGTCCAGCTGGAGCAGCGAGGACTCGAGGGCCTCGACCGAACCGGAAGCGTCACCCTTGATGATCAGGTTCAGCTGCTGGACCTCGCCGGCCTTCAGCACCTTGTCCAGGTCCTCCAGCGACACGCGGCGCGTGCGCTTGGCGAACGCGGCGTTGCGCTCGCGGGCGGCGCGCTTCTCCGCGATCTGGCGGGCCGTACGGTCCTCCTCGACCACGATGAAGTTGTCACCGGCGCCCGGGACGTTGGTCAGGCCCAGGACCTGGACCGGCGTCGACGGACCGGCCTCGGCGACGTTGTTGCCGTTGTCGTCGAGCATGGCGCGGACGCGGCCGTAGGCGTCGCCCACCACCATCGTGTCGCCGACCCGCAGGGTGCCTCGCTGCACGAGGACCGTCGCCACGGCACCGCGGCCGCGGTCGAGACGGGACTCGATCGAGATGCCCTGCGCGTCCTGGTTCGGGTTGGCCCGCAGGTCGAGCGAGGCGTCCGCGGTGAGGACCACGGCCTCCAGCAGGGAGTCGATGTTCAGACCCTGCTTGGCGGAGATGTCGACGAACATGGTGTCGCCGCCGTACTCCTCGGCCACCAGGCCGTACTCGGTCAGCTGACCGCGCACCTTGGTCGGGTCGGCGCCCTCGACGTCGATCTTGTTGACCGCGACGACGATCGGGACCTCGGCCGCCTTGGCGTGGTTCAGCGCCTCGACCGTCTGCGGCATGACGCCGTCGTTGGCCGCGACGACCAGGATCGCGATGTCGGTCGACTTGGCACCGCGGGCACGCATGGCGGTGAACGCCTCGTGACCCGGGGTGTCGATGAAGGTGATCTTGCGCTCTTCACCGTTGACCTCGGTCGCGACCTGGTAGGCACCGATGTGCTGGGTGATGCCGCCGGCCTCGCCCGCGATGACGTTCGTCTTGCGGATGGCGTCGAGCAGCCGGGTCTTTCCGTGGTCGACGTGACCCATGACGGTCACGGCCGGCGGACGGACGACCAGGTCCTCCTCGGAGCCCTCGTCCTCGCCGAACTCCAGATCGAAGGACTCGAGCAGCTCGCGGTCCTCCTCCTCCGGGCTGACGATCTGAACCGTGTAGTTCATCTCGTCGGCGAGGAGCTGGAGCGTCTCGTCGGAGACGGACTGGGTCGCGGTGACCATCTCGCCGAGGTTCATCATGACCGCGACGAGCGACGCCGGGTTGGCGTTGATCTTCTCCGCGAAGTCGGTGAGCGACGCACCGCGCGACAGGCGAATGGTCTCGCCGTTGCCGCGAGGCAGCATCACGCCGCCGACCGACGGGGCCTGCATGGCCTCGTACTCCTGGCGCCTCTGCCGCTTCGACTTGCGACCGCGACGCGCGGGACCGCCGGGACGGCCGAAGGCGCCCTGCGTGCCACCACGGCCACCGGGACCGCCGGGACGGCCGCCGAAGCCGGGACGGCCACCGCCGCCGCCGAAGCCGCCGCCACCGGGACGGCCGGCGAAGCCGCCGCCGCCACCGGGACGACCGCCGCCACCGCCGGGACGGCCGGCGAAGCCGCCGCCGCCGCCGGGACGACCGCCGCCGGGACGACCGGCACCGCCGGGACCGCGACCGCCGCCACCGGGGCCGGGACGCGGTCCGGCAGCCGGACGCTGCGGCATCATGCCGGGGTTCGGACGGGGGCCGCCGGGACGGGGACCGCCCTGGCCGCCGCCCTGCGGACGCGGCATCGAGCCCGGGGTCGGGCGGTTGCCGCCCGGAGCCTGGGGACGGGGGCCGCCGCCCTGGCCTCCGGGAGCCTGCGGACGCGGGCCGCCGCCGGGAGCACCGGGTCCACCCGGACGCGGCCCGCCCTGCGGACGGGGCGCCTGCGGGCGCGCCATGCCGGCGTTGCCGCCGGAGGTGAAGGGGTTGTTGCCCGGACGCGGACCGCCGGGACGGCCGCCGGGGCGCTGGCCCGGGGCGCCGGGACGCTGGCCACCGGGACGGCCCTGGCCGCCCTGCTGACCGCGGTCCTGACCCGGACCGGACGGTCGGGCGCCGCCGGGCTTCGGGGCGCCGGGACGCGCGCCACCGGGCTTCGGACCGGCCGGAGCCTGGGACGAAGCGGCCGGGGCCGCCGGCGGAGCGGTGAACTCCGGTGCGGCCGGGGCCGGACGCGGCGCGGGCTTGGGGCCCGGCGTCGGGCGCGGACCCTGGGACGGCGCCGGCGCGGGTGCCGACGGGGCCGCGGGCTGCTGGGCGGCCGGGGGCTTGGGAGCCGCCGGAGCCGCCGGGGCCGCGGGGCCCGGACGGGGTGCAGCCGGGCGGGCCGCCTGCGCCGGGGACGGCGCCGACGGCCTGGGGGCAGCCTTCTTCGGGGCCGCGGGACGGCCGGACCGGCCGTTTCCGCCACCCTGCTGGAAGGCGTCTGTCAGCTTGCGTACTACGGGCGCCTCGATCGTCGAAGACGCCGAACGGACGAATTCACCGAGTTCCTGGAGCTTGGCCATGACGACCTTGCTCTCGACACCGAACTCCTTGGCGAGTTCGTAGACCCGGACCTTAGCCACTTCGCTCCTCTGAGGTCCGGGTTGCGTCCGGACCGTCGCTAGTTCATGGGCGTACTCATCGCGTACTCATCGAGTGCTCATCGCAATCTCGACCTGCTTTCGACTCGCGAGGTACCAGACCGCACGGGGTTCCGCGCGGCATGTCTTCCTTACCACGTTGCTCACGTGCCGCTTTCAGCGGCCGTGCTGCAACCTTGTGCCTGCTCGACGTAGTGGCGCAACGCCTTTACGTCGAGCGGTCCCGGGACGCGGAGCGCCCGCGGGAACGCCTTGCGGCGCACTGCCTGGTCGACACAGACCGGTACGGGGTGCACGTACGCACCCCGGCCGGGCAGCGTACCGCGTGGATCGGGGGCGCATTCACCCTCGACCGCCACGGTGCGCAGCAGCTCGCTCTTGACCGCTCGCTCCCGGCACCCCACGCAGGTGCGCTCGGGGCATGCTCGGGTACGTGTCCGGCCAGACACTCCTAAGTCTACCTCCCCGGACCGACCTCACCCCTTTGGGGCAAGAATCGAACGCGTGCCGCACTCAAGACTGTCGTGATCTCAGCGCCGTGCGGCTTGGATCTATTCCCCCGTACCCGCCGGACGTCCCGGGCCTACTCCCCGTGCCCGCCGGACGACTGGTCGGAGGGCTGCTCGGTGTCGGGCCTGATGTCGATCCGCCAGCCGGTCAGCCGGGCCGCGAGGCGGGCGTTCTGGCCCTCCTTGCCGATGGCCAGCGACAGCTGGTAGTCCGGCACGATCACCCGGGCGGAGCGGGCCGCCAGGTCAACGACCTCCACCTTGGAGACGCGGGCCGGGGAGAGCGCGTTCGCCACCATCTCGGCCGGGTCGTCCGACCAGTCGACGATGTCGATCTTCTCACCGTTCAGCTCGCCCATGACGTTGCGCACCCGGCCGCCCATGGGGCCGATGCAGGCGCCCTTGGCGTTCAGGCCCGAGCGGGTGGAGCGCACGGCGATCTTGGTGCGGTGGCCGGCCTCGCGGGCGATCGCGGAGATCTCGACCGACCCGTCGGCGATCTCCGGGACCTCCAGGGCGAAGAGCTTCTTCACCAGGTTGGGGTGTGTGCGGGAGAGCGTCACGGAGGGGCCGCGTACGCCCTTGGCCACCCGGACGACGTACGAGCGCAGGCGCGTGCCGTGCGGGTAGGTCTCGCCGGGCACCTGCTCCTGCACCGGAAGGATGGCCTCCAGCTTGCCGATGTCGACCAGCACGTTCTTCGGGTCGCGGCCCTGCTGCACCACGCCGGTGACGATGTCGCCCTCGCGGCCGGCGTACTCACCGAGCGTCGCGTCGTCCTCGGCGTCGCGCAGCCTCTGCAGGATGACCTGCTTCGCGGTGGTGGCGGCGATGCGGCCGAAGTCGGACGGGGTGTCGTCGAACTCGCGGGGCGCCTGGCCCTCCTCGAGGTCGTCGGCGTCCTCCTTCGCCCACACGGTCACGTGTCCGGTGTCCCGGCTGAGCTCCACGCGCGCGTGCCGGCGGCTTCCCTCGGTGCGGTGGTAGGCAATGAGGAGGGCCGACTCGATCGCCTCGACCAGCAGGTCGAAGGAGATCTCCTTCTCCCGGACCAAACCCCGCAGGGCGCTCATGTCGATGTCCACGGCTACGCCTCCTCCTCTTTCGTGTCGTCGTCGGTGTTCTTGGTGTCCTTGCGGTTGAACTCGACCTGGACTCGTGCCTTGTCGATGTCACCGAAGGGAAGTCTGCGGGTGGTGGCCTTGCGGCCCTTGACGCCCGGTACTTCGAGGTCGAGTCCGGCCTCGTCCACGGCGAGGATGCGGGCGACCAGTTCGCCGCCCTCGTGGAGCTGGAAACGGACCAGGCGGTCGGTGGCGCGCACGTAGTGGCGGCGCTCGGTGAGGGAGCGCTCGGCGCCCGGGGTGCCGACCTCGAGGGTGTACTCCGCGTCGCCCATCGCGTCGGTCTCGTCGAGCTTCGCCGAGAGCGCGCGGCTCACATCGGCGATCCGGTCCAGGTCGGCACCGGTGTCGGAGTCGACGACCACGCGCAGCACACGCCTGCGGCCGACCGAGTCCACCGCGATCTCCTCGAGGTCCAGTCCCTGGGAGGCGACGAGCGGCTCTAGCAGCTCTCGCAGCCTCTCGCTCTGGGTGGTGCTCATCCGGGTGACTCCTCGGCCGCGTGTGCTGTTGTGGGACGGTGCGCGTGTCTGGTCAAAGGGTATCCGGTCGCGAGGGGTGTTGCCGTCCACCCCGGCTCGGCGGTGCCGATGGGTGGTGCCCAGCCTGGGCCCGGGTACCGTGATCACGGGCAGGCGGCCGCGGTCCCGGGTTCCGTTCGGCGCGGGTCCCGTTCGCGCCGCGCTTCGCTCCGCTGTTGGCCGTCTCTGCTGTTGGTCGTCTCCGCCGTCTGTCTCCGCCGTCTGTCTCCGCTTCCGTACGAGCCCGTCGAGGACGTCTGCCGTGTCGCTTCCCGCATCGCCGCGCCTGCCCTCGGGGCCGCGCAGAAGGAGCCTGCTCGCCTCGGCCGCCGGGGCCGCCCTGCTCGTCGGCTGTTCCGGCGGCTCGGACTCCGGTGGGCCGGGCGACGACCCGTCCGCTGCCGAGCGGGCCCGCGCGCGTGCGGCTCGGGACAGCGAGGCGCTGGCCGGGCGGTACGCGGCGGTGATCACCGCTCATCCTGGTCTGGCGGAGCGGCTGCGGCCGCTGCGGGAGGAAGTCGTACGGCACGCGGAGGCGTTCGGTGCGGTGCGGGCGGCCTCTCCCGAGGCGTCGCCGTCGGTCTCCGCGCGGGCCGCCGGGCCGGAGGACGGCTCCGTTGCCGTGCCCGCCGGCGAGAAGGACGCCCTGGCCCTGCTCGTGGCCGCCGAGCGCGAACTGACCGACCGGCGGACCGGAGCGCTGGCGGGAGTGCCGGGCGAGCTGGCGCGGCTGCTGGCCTCGGTGGCGGCGGCCGGGGCGGCGCACGTGTATCTGCTGACGGAGGGTGACGGGTGAGCAAGGCTGAGGACCGGGAGCTGGACGCCCTCCAGGCGGCGCTGGCGGCGGAGCACGCGGCCGTGTACGGCTACGGGGTCGTCGGTGGGCGGGTCGGCGAAGAACGGCGCGCCGAGGCACGGACGGCGTACGACGCGCACCGGGCGCGGCGGGACTCGCTGGCGCGCGAGGTGCGGGATCTCGGTGCGCAGCCGGTCTCGGCGGCGGCCGGGTACGCGCTGCCCTTCGAGGTGCCGGACGCGGCGTCGGCGGTGCGGCTGGCGGCCGAGCTGGAGGACCGGGTGGCCGGTGTCTACTCCGACCTGGTGCGGGCCGTCGGCGGTGACCGGCGGGCGGCGGCGGCCGGGGCGCTGCGGGAGGCGGCCGTCCGTGCGGTGCGGTGGCGGGGCGGGAGCGTAGCCTTCCCTGGGCTCGCCGAACGGGCCGGTTCGGCGACACCGACTGCGTAACACGTACGGCTGCGTAACACGTACGGCTGCCCGTACGGGAAGGGAACGGCTCGCGCATGGCTTTCGAACCGCCGCGGCGTCTGGTCAGGGCGCTCGGTGAGACGGCACCGGACGGTGACGACTGGTTGGAGAAGCTGCCCGGGGCGGCTGAGCGGGCCGTGGAGTCGCGCGACCTGGCCGTGGAGCGGGTGCAGGTGCCCGGCGGGCGCAGCAGCCTGGTCGTCCTGGTGCGGCGGGCCGACGGGACGCCCGCCGTGCTGAAGCTGGCCCCGCTCCGGGCGCGCCCGGAGAGTGAGCGGGCCGCGCTCGCCCACTGGGGCGGGCTGGGTGCCGTGCAGTTGCTCGACGAGTCCGTCGGCGGTGGTGAGGGCGTACTGCTGCTGGAGCGGTTGCACCCGGACGTGTCGGTGCGGTCGCTGCCGGAGTCGAAGGCGTTGCTGGAAGCGGCGGGGACGCTGCGTCGGCTGTGGGTGGAGCCGCCCGTCGGTCATCCCTTCGAGACGGTGGCGGAGCGGACGGGGCGGCAGGCCGAGGCCATGCGGGCGGGGGCGGACCCGGAGGTGGTGCCGCTCATCGACGCGGCGCTCGCGGTGCGCGGGGAGCTGCTGGACGGCGCTCCTGATGAGCGGTTGCTGCACGGCACGTTCCGGCAGAGCAAGGTGCTCGCCGGGGATCGGATGCCGTGGCTGGCCGTGGGGCCCGACCCGGTGGTCGGTGAGAGCGCGTTCGACCTGGCGCGGCTGGTGCGGGACCGGGTGGAGGACCTCGTCGCGCAGCCCTCGGGGGCCTCGACGACCCGGCGCCGGATCAAGCGGCTCGCGGAGTCGCTGGAGGTGGACCAGGAGCGGCTGCGGGGGTGGACGCTCTTCCGGGCGGTGGAGTCGGGGGTACGGGCCCGGCGCGTGGGGCGGGAGCGGGACGCGGAGTTGCTGTTGGAGTTCGCCGGCTGGTTGTGACGGTTGCGGCCGCCTCCGGCGGTGGGGCGGGGTGGGTGGGGTGCCTGCGGCGGCCTGTGCGGGTTCGGTGGGGTGCGCGTAGCGCGGTTGGTTCGGTGGTGGGTCCGGGCCGCGCCGGGGGGTCCGTCCTCGGAACGGCGCGGAATCGGTCGGCTACGGGGCTGAACGACGCGGACGCGCCAACCGCTGCGGGCGGACACCCCCCGACACGTCCCCTTCCCGCCGTACGCGGCCAACCGACCACGCGGGCTGCGCCGCCGCCGGGCGGGCGCCGCGCCAGCGTGCGCGACTGCGGGCGGTGCGCCGTCACGCCGCCGGGCTGCGGGCCCCGTCTCGCGTAGCTGCCCCGAGCCGGGGGAGGCACCCCGTCGCGCCGGGTTGCGCACCCACCCCTGCGGCCACACCCGCGCCGGGTGAGCCCTGAACGCCGGGCCCAGAGCCCACCCAGCGCCGTCAGGCGGTGAGGCGGGCGATGGCCTCCTCGACCGTCACTTCCTCGCGCTCGCCCGTGCGGCGGTCCTTCAGTTCGACCACGCCTTCCGCCGAGCGGCGGCCGGCGACCAGGATCTGCGGGACGCCGATGAGTTCGGCGTCGGTGAACTTGACGCCCGGGGAGACGCCCGCGCGGTCGTCCACCAGGACGCGGACGCCGGCGGCGGCCAGCTTGTCGGAGACCTCCAGGGCCAGCTCGGTCTGCAGGGCCTTGCCGGCGGCGACGACGTGGACGTCGGCCGGGGCGACCTCCTTGGACCAGACGAGGCCCTTCTCGTCGGCGTGCTGCTCGGCGAGGGCGGCCACCGCGCGGGAGACGCCGATGCCGTAGGAGCCCATGGTGACGCGGGCCGGCTTGCCGTTCTGGCCGAGGACGTCGAGCTTGAGGGCGTCGGTGTACTTGCGGCCCAGCTGGAAGATGTGGCCGATCTCGATGGCGCGGTCCAGCTTGAGGCCGGTGCCGCACTTCGGGCAGGGGTCGCCCTCACGGACGACCACGACGTCGACGTACGCGTCGACCTCGAAGTCGCGGCCCGCCACCACGTTCTTGGCGTGCGTGTGCTCCTTGTTGGCGCCCGTGATCCACGCGGTGCCGGGCGCGACGCGGGGGTCGGCGATGTACTTGACCTTGTCACCCAGGCCCTGCGGGCCGACGTAGCCGCGGACCAGGTCGGGGCGGCCGACGAAGTCCTCGGCGGTGACCAGTTCGACGGCGGCCGGGGCGAAGTGGGCCTCGACCTTGTCCATGTCGACCTCCCGGTCGCCGGGGACGCCCACGGCGACGATCTCGCCGTCCACCTTGACGAGGAGGTTCTTGAGCGTGGCGGAGGCCTCGACGCCGAGGGAGGCGGCCAGGGTCTCGATGGTGGGGGTGTCGGGGGTGGGGATGTCCTCGGCGGCGGGGGCCCCGGTCGCGTCGACGGGGCTGAGCGCGTAGGTGATCGCCTCCGTGTTGGCGGCGAAGTCGCAGTTCGGGCAGTCCGCGAAGGTGTCCTCGCCGGCCTCGGCGGGGGCCAGGAACTCCTCGGACTTGGAGCCGCCCATCGCGCCGGCCGTCGCCGCGCAGATGCGGTAGTCGAGGCCCAGGCGCTCGAAGATGCGCTGGTAGGCGGCGCGGTGCAGGGCGTAGGACTCGGCGAGGCCCTCGTCGGCGACGTCGAAGGAGTAGGAGTCCTTCATCAGGAACTCGCGGCCGCGCAGGATGCCGGCCCGGGGGCGGGCCTCGTCGCGGTACTTGTTCTGGATCTGGTAGAGGATGACCGGCAGGTCCTTGTAGGAGGACGCCTGGTCCTTGACCAGGAGGGTGAAGATCTCCTCGTGGGTGGGCCCGAGGAGGTAGTCGCCGCCCTTGCGGTCCTGGAGGCGGAAGAGTTCGGGGCCGTACTCGTCCCAGCGGCCGGTGGCCTCGTAGGGTTCGCGCGGCAGCAGGGCGGGGAGCTGGACCTCCTGGGCGCCGATGGCGTCCATCTCCTCGCGGACGATGCGCTCGATGTTGCCGAGGACCTTCTTGCCGAGCGGCAGCCAGCTCCACAGGCCGGCGGCGGTGCGGCGCACGTAGCCGGCGCGGACCAGCAGCTTGTGGCTGAGGACCTCGGCGTCCGCCGGGTCGTCGCGCAACGTCTTCGCCATCAACTTCGACATGCGCTGGACCTGTGCGTTGGCCATGGTTCTCGTGTCTCCTGCTGCGTAAGGGTGGTGCTAGGAGGTTAGCCGGGCGGTCCGGTGCGGTGGAAATCGGTTATCGCCTGCGGAGCGGCAGCGGCGCGCCCATCACCGCGTACGGCTTGGGCGCGCTGGGGAACTGGACCTGACGGGCGAGGTCCTGGTAGCCGAGGGAGTGGTAGAGGCCGCGGGCGGGGCTGTCCCGGTCGATCGCGGAGAGGATCGACCGGGGCTGGGCGGCGGCGTCGGTGATCGTGGTGATCAGGGAGCGGCCCAGGCCGCGGTTCTGGTGGGCCGGGTGGACGTGGAGTTCGGTGATGACGAAGGAGTCGTCGAGCCAGGCGTCGTTGCCCTGTGCGCGGAGGTAGGGCTCGACGACGGTGGACCACCAGTGGGAGCGGTCGTTGGGCATGCCGTAGACGAAGCCCACCAGGTCGCCTCCGGTGGTGGCGCCGAGGGCCCGGGCACCGGGGTAGGTCATGTGGCGCAGGACGATCTGGCGGCGGACGGCGACCTCGTCGGGGCCGAGGCCGAACGCGACGGCCTGGACGGCCAGGGCCTCGTCGACGTGGGCGGAGAGGTCCAGTGGGCCGATCACGACGTCCATGTGCGGGAGCCTAGCGCTTCGCTGGTCAGGGCAGGGGGTGCGGGTTGCCGTTCGCGCGGGTCAGAAGAGCACGCTCATGAAGGCGCCCACCTCCTGGAAGCCGACCCGCTGGTACGTGCGCCGGGCCGCCGTGTTGAAGTCGTTGACGTAGAGGCTCACGACCGGGGCGACGTCCGCGAGGGCGTAGCGCAGGACCGCCGCCATGCCGGGGGCCGCGAGGCCCCTGCCCCGGTACTCGGGGGCCACCCACACGCCCTGGATCTGGCAGGCGCGGTCGGTGGCGGCGCCGATCTCGGCCTTGAAGACGACCTTGCCGTCGGCGTCGAAGCGGGCGAAGGAGCGGCCGGAGCCGACCAGTTCGGCGACCCGGGCCTGGTAGAGCAGGCCGCCGTCTCCGGCCAGCGGGGAGATGCCGACCTCTTCGGTGAACATCGCCACGCAGGCCGGCATGATCCGCTCCATCTCGTCCTTGCGGACGCGGCGGACGTAGGGGTCGGGGGCGATGTCGGCGGGGAGGTGGTCGGTGACCATGAGGGGCTGGCGGGTGCGGACCTCGCGGGCGGGGCCCCAGCCCGGTTCGAGGAGTCGCCAGAGCTGGGCGGTGGTGTCGGCGGGGCCGACGATGGAGGAGCAGCGGCGGCCGGCCCGGCGGGCGCGGTCGGCGAAGGCGCGCACAGCGCGCGGGGTGGCGCAGATGGGGACGAGGTTGGCGCCCGCGTAGCACAGGGACGTGAGCATGCCGTGCTCGTACCAGCCCCACATCTCGCCGCCGAGGCGCCACGGGTCGAGGCCGGCGATCTGCACGCGGGCGGTCACGAAGGCGTTGGCGACCGGCTCGCGGTCGAGGACGGCGAGCGCGGCGTCCAGGTCGCTCGGTTCGAGCACGCGGGAGGTGGTCTGCGTCAACACGTGCGGGGGCCTCACCCTGAGATCTGCTGGTCTCCGCACTGTACCTGCCGCGAATATGCCGCGCCGCCCCCCGGGGCGACGCGGCAGAGGCGGAGGTGGATCAGCCCGCGACGGAGACCGAGGGCTCGCCGGAGGTCACGCCGTCGGCCTCCATCTGCTCGGCGATCTTCATGGCCTCCTCGATGAGGGTCTCCACGATCTTGGACTCGGGGACGGTCTTGATGACCTCGCCCTTGACGAAGATCTGGCCCTTGCCGTTGCCGGAGGCGACGCCGAGGTCGGCCTCGCGGGCCTCGCCGGGGCCGTTGACGACGCAGCCCATGACGGCGACGCGCAGCGGGACGTCCATGCCGGTCAGGCCTGCGGTGACCTCCTCGGCGAGCTTGTAGACGTCGACCTGGGCGCGGCCGCAGGACGGGCAGGAGACGATCTCCAGGCCGCGCTGGCGCAGGTTCAGCGATTCCAGGATCTGGATGCCGACCTTGATCTCCTCGACCGGCGGGGCGGAGAGGGAGACGCGGATGGTGTCGCCGATGCCCTGGGAGAGCAGCGCCCCGAAGGCGACGGCCGACTTGATGGTGCCCTGGAAGGCGGGTCCGGCCTCGGTGACGCCGAGGTGGAGGGGGTAGTCGCACTGGGCGGCGAGCTGGCGGTAGGCCTCGACCATGACGACCGGGTCGTTGTGCTTGACGGAGATCTTGATGTCGCGGAAGTCGTGCTCCTCGAAGAGCGAGGCTTCCCAGAGGGCCGACTCGGCGAGGGCCTCGGGGGTGGCCTTGCCGTACTTCTGGAGCAGGCGGCGGTCCAGGGAGCCGGCGTTCACACCGATGCGGATCGGCGTGCCGTGGTCCTTGGCCGCCTTGGCGATCTCCTTGACCTGGTCGTCGAACTTCTTGATGTTGCCCGGGTTCACGCGGACCGCCGCGCAGCCCGCCTCGATCGCGGCGAACACGTACTTGGGCTGGAAGTGGATGTCGGCGATCACCGGGATCTGCGACTTCTTCGCGATCACCGGGAGGGCGTCGGCGTCGTCCTGGGTGGGGCAGGCCACGCGCACGATCTGGCAGCCGGACGCCGTCAGCTCGGCGATCTGCTGGAGGGTGGCGCCGATGTCGGACGTGCGGGTGGTGGTCATGGACTGCACGGACACGGGGGCGTCGCCGCCCACCGCCACGGTCCCGACCTGGATCTGCCGGCTCTTGCGGCGCTCCGCGAGCCTGGTCGGAACGTCCGGCATGCCGAGAGAAATCGCAGTCATCTGCTGTGCAACCCCAAGTCGTGGATCAAGGTCCGGTCCCGTCAGCGGCGGGCTCCGGCATTCGAGATTACGGCACGGACATGAACGTCCGGCACACGGCGTACGGGAGATGCACCCTTTGGCGTCCATCTGCCGTACGGCCGGAGTGAAGCCCGGTCCAGAGGGACATGCTCTCCGGATCGGGCTTCTCGTCGGACCATAGGTGTAGTCCGGTTCGTACGGACATCAGCTGATCCGGACCGGATTGACGACGTCCGCCACCAGGACGAGCAGCGTGAAGCAGACGAAGATGCCCGCGACCACGTAGGCCACCGGCATCAGCTTCGCCACGTCGAACGGTCCCGGGTCCGGGCGGCGCAGCACCTTGGCCGCGTTCCGGCGCAGCGACTCCCACAGCGCGCCCGCGATGTGGCCGCCGTCGAGCGGCAGCAGCGGGAGCATGTTGAAGAGGAACAGGGAGAGGTTGAAGCCGGCCACCAGCATGACGAACATCGCCAGCTGCTGGGTGGGCGGGATGTCCAGGGTGGCGATCTCGCCGCCGACGCGGGCGGCGCCGACGACGCCCATCGGGGAGTCGGCCTCGCGGGGCCCGTCGCCGAAGGCCGCGTCCCACAGGGCGGGGATCTTCGAGGGCAGCGCGGCCAGGGAGTCGACGGCGTCGCCGACGCGGTCGCCCATCCAGGTCACGGACTGGCCGAAGTCCTGTTTCACCACGCCGGTGGCGGCGCTGAAGCCGAGGAAGCCGGCGGTGACGTACTCGCCCTCGACGATCTGGCCGTTGGCGTCCTTCTTGGCGACCTGGTTGGTGGCGATGGTCGCCTGGAGGGTGACCTCCCGGCCGTCCCGCTCGACCACGACCGGCACCTTCTCGCCGGGGTTGGCGCGGATCATGTTGGACAGACGGTCCCAGTCGTCGGTCCGTACGCCGTCGAAGGCGACGATCTTGTCGCCCGCGCGCAGGCCGGCCGCGGCGGCCGGGGAGGCCGGGTCGGACTTGGTGCAGTCGTCGCGGTTCTCGCTCTGCGAGATGACGCACTGGGAGACCGATCCGACGGTGGTGGTCTGCTGGGAGATGCCGAAGCCCATCAGGACGGTGAGGAAGAGCACGACCGCGAGGATGAGGTTCATGAACGGCCCGGCGAACATGACGATGACGCGCTTCCACGGCTTGCGCGTGTAGAACAGACGCTTCTCGTCACCCGGCCGGAGTTCCTCGAAGGCGGCCGAGCGGGCGTCCTCGATCATGCCGCGCCAGGGCGAGGTGGAGCGGGCCTCCAGGCGGCCGTCGGCGCCGGGCGGGAACATGCCGATCATGCGGATGTAGCCGCCGAACGGGATCGCTTTGACGCCGTACTCGGTCTCGCCCTTCTTCCGCGAGAAGAGCGTCGGCCCGAAGCCGACCATGTACTGCGGCACGCGGATGCCGAACATCTTGGCGGTGGAGAGGTGCCCCAGCTCGTGCCACGCGATGGAGAACAGCAGGCCGACCGCGAAGACGACTATGCCGAGGATGAACATCAGGGTCGTCATGCACGGGCCTCCGCCGTCTGTGCCGCCAGTTGCCGGGCCCGGGTGCGTGCCCAGGTCTCCGCTTCGAGGACGTCCGGGACGGTCAGCGAGGTTCCCGCACGGGGGGTGCCGTGTTCCTCGACCACCCGCGTGACGGTCTCCATGATCCCGAGGTACGGCAGCGCGCCGGAGCGGAACGCCTCGACGCACTCCTCGTTGGCCGCATTGAACACCGCCGGGGCCGTGCCCGCGAGCTGCCCGACGTGCCGGGCCAGGTTCACCGACGGGAAGGCCTCGTTGTCGAGCGGGAAGAACTCCCAGGTCGAGGCCTTGCTCCAGTCGAAGGCGGGCGCGGCGTCGGGGACCCGCTCGGGCCAGCCGAGGCCCACGGCGATGGGCCCGCCCATGTCGGGGGGCGTGGCGTGGGCCATTGTCGATCCGTCCGTGTACTCGACCATCGAGTGGACATACGACTGCGGGTGCACGACCACCTCAATGCGGTCGAAGGGAATGTCGTAGAGGAGGTGCGCCTCGATCACCTCCAGGCCCTTGTTGACGAGGGTGGCGGAGTTGATCGTGATCACCGGGCCCATGGCCCAGGTGGGGTGGGCGAGGGCGTCCTCGACGGTGACACTCGCGAGCTGCTCCCTCGTACGCCCCCGGAAGGGCCCGCCGGAGGCGGTGACGACCAGCTTGCGGACGTCGGCGCGAGTACCGGCGGCGAGCGCCTGGAAGAGGGCGGCGTGCTCGGAGTCGACCGGGATGATCTGCCCCGGCTTGGCGAGGGCCTTGACCAGCGGGCCGCCCACGATGAGCGATTCCTTGTTGGCGAGCGCGAGGGTGCGGCCCGCCTCCAGGGCGGCCAGGGTCGGAGCGAGTCCGATGGAGCCGGTGATGCCGTTGAGGACGGTGTGGCAGTCGGAGGCGGCGACCTGGGTGGCCGCGTCCGGTCCCGCGAGGATCTCGGGGAGCGGCTCCCCACCGCCGTACCGCGCCCGCAGGGCTTCCCGCAGCGCCGGCACGACGTCCTCGCGGGCCACGGCGACGGTCCGCGCCTTCAGCCGGTACGCCTGCTCGGCGAGGAGGGCGACCCGGCCGCCGTTGGCGGACAGGGCGGTGACCCGGAAGCGGTCCGGGTTGCGCAGCACGAGGTCGATGGCCTGGGTCCCGATCGACCCGGTGGACCCGAGGATCACCACGTCCTTCGGGCCGTCGCCCGCCACCGGGTCGTAGACGAGGTGGGGGTCGGCGAGGGGGGCTGGACTGTCGCTCATCCCCCCATTGTGGCCGCAACGGCCCTCCGGGAGGACAGCGCGTCCCTCGGTCGGGTGTCGTGAGGCCCCGGGGCAGGGCGGACCATGCCCGCCCGCGTCGACGGGGGCGCCGGGGCCGGGTACCGGCAGGGCCGGTGGGGCCGTGGCCGGATCCGGACGGGACGGCGGAGCCGGAGCGCGTCCCGGGGTCCGGCACGGGGATGGCACCGGCGAGCAGCGCGCCCGGTCACGGCGGGGCGGCCGGAAGGGCGCCGCCGACGGGACGCGCCCCATACCGTCCGCCCCGGGCGGGCTCAGCCGATGGCGCGGCGGACGTTCTCCTTGGTGCTGGCGCCCGGCGCGGCGTCCGCGATCCACGGGCCGTCGCCCGACGGGTCGACGACTCCCTGTTCCAGCCACTCGTAGGCACCGCCCAGCACGCCCTTGACGACCTTGCGGTCGAGGTCGTCGGTGTTGGTCCACAGCCGGCCGAAGAGTTCCTCGACGCGGATGCGGGCCTGGCGGCAGAAGGCGTCGGCGAGCTGGTAGGCCTCGCGGCCGTGCTCGCCCTCGGCGCGCAGGTGCTCGGCGCGGACGCAGGCGGCGCTCATCGCGAAGAGTTCCGCGCCGATGTCGACGACACGGCCCAGGAAGCCCTGCTTGGTCTCCATCCGGCCCTGCCAGCGGGACATGGCGTAGAAGGTGGAGCGGGCGAGCTTGCGGGCGGTGCGTTCGACGTAGCGCAGGTGTCCGGAGAGGTCGCGGTGGCCGGACGGGTGGAAGTCGGCGTAGGAGCGCGGGAGCTGTCCCGGTCCGGCGACGAGCTTCGGCAGCCACTTGGCGTAGAAGACGCCGGCCTGCGCGCCCGCCTTCGCCTTGTCGGAGAGGGTCTTGTCGGGGTCGATCAGGTCCCCGGCGACCGAGAGGTGGGCGTCGACGGCCTCGCGCGCGATCAGCAGGTGCATGATCTCGGTGGAGCCCTCGAAGATGCGGTTGATCCGCAGGTCGCGCAGGAGCTGCTCGGCGGGGACCGCGCGCTCGCCGCGGGCTTCGAGGGAGGCCGCGGTCTCGAAGCCGCGGCCGCCGCGGATCTGGACCAGCTCGTCGGCCATCAGGCAGGCCATCTCCGAGCCGTAGAGCTTGGCGAGGGCGGCCTCGATGCGGATGTCGTTGCGGTCCTCGTCCGCCATCTGGGAGGAGAGGTCGAGGACGGCTTCGAGGGCGAAGGTCGTCGCCGCGATGAACGAGATCTTGGAGCCGACGGCCTCGTGCAGCGCGACCGGCCTGCCCCACTGCTCGCGCACCGCAGACCACTCGCGGGCGATCTTGAGACACCACTTGCCGGCGCCGACGCACATGGCGGGGAGGGAGAGGCGGCCGGTGTTGAGGGTGGTGAGGGCGATCTTGAGGCCGGCACCCTCCGGACCGATGCGGTTGGCGGCGGGCACCCGGACCCGGTGGAAGCGGGTGACGCCGTTCTCCAGGCCGCGCAGACCCATGAAGGCGTTGCGGTTCTCGACCGTGATGCCTTCGGAGGCGGCTTCCACGACGAAGGCGGTGATGCCACCGCCTTGACCGCCTGCGGCGCCCTCGGGCTCGGGGACGCGGGCCATGACGACGAGCAGGTCGGCGACGACGCCGTTGGTGGTCCACAGTTTCACGCCGTCCAGGACGTAGTCGTCGCCGTCCCGGACCGCCGTGGTCGCCAGCCGCGCCGGGTCGGAGCCGACGTCCGGTTCGGTGAGCAGGAAGGCCGAGATGTCGGTGCGGGCGCAGCGCGGCAGGAACGCGTCCTTCTGCTCCTGCGTGCCGAACATCTTCAGCGGCTGCGGCACACCGATCGACTGGTGGGCGGAGAGCAGCGCGCCGATCGCCGGGTTCGCGGATCCGACCAGGGCGAGGGCCTTGTTGTAGTAGACCTGGGTCAGACCGAGACCGCCGTACTTGGTGTCGATCTTCATGCCGAGGGCGCCCAGCTCCTTGAGGCCGGTGATCACGTCGTCCGGGATGCGGGCGTCGCGCTCGATCACGGCCCCGTCGATCTTCGTCTCGCAGAAGTCGCGCAGCTTGGCGAGGAACTCCTCGCCGCGCTGGACGTCCTCGCCGGCGGGGAGCGGGTGGGGGTGGATGAGGTCGAGACGGAAGCGGCCGAGGAAGAGCTCCTTGGCGAAGCTGGGCTTGCGCCAGTCCTGTTCGCGGGCCGCCTCCGCGACCTGGCGGGCCTCACGTTCGGTGACGGTGGGTCGGGAGGAGGGGGTGGTGGGGGCGGACATGAGGCTCACCTCGCCGCGAATCGGCATCGGGGGACGGTACGCCCGCGAAGATCGACACAGTTCGTGGTACGCGAACTTGCGGACGTACGTTACTAGTCGGTGCTACCCGATCGTATGTACCCGATCCCGGACGGGCCCACCACCCTTCGTGCGGCCGTTCGGCCGACACGTCCGAGGAGGGGACGGGGAGAGAAGAAGGTGTCGAAGCGCTTCGACGGCCTATGGACACCCACCTTCAGTAGGGTTACTGTCGATCCACCCTCACCCGCAGTTGTCCACCCCGCGCGCTGTCGAAGCGCTTCACAAACTTGGAGAGCTGGATGGTCACCCTCGCCGAGGTCGCCCAGCACGCCGGAGTCTCGGCGAGCACGGTGAGCTATGTCCTCAGCGGCAAGCGGTCCATCTCCACCACCACCCGCCAGCGGGTCGAGGAGAGCATCCGGAAGCTCGGCTACCACCCGAACGCCGGCGCCCGCGCCCTGGCCAGCAGCAGGTCGAACATCATCGCGCTGATGATCCCCCTGCGCACGGACATGTACGTGCCGGTGATGATGGAGATCGCCATCGCGGTCGCGACCACCGCGCGCACCCACGGGTACGACATCCTGCTGCTCACCGGTGAGGAGGGCCCCGACGCGGTGCGCCGCGTCACCGGCAGCGGGCTCGCCGACGCGATGATCCTGATGGACGTCGAACTCGACGACGAGCGGCTGCCCCTGCTGCGGGGCACCGACCAGCCGTCCGTGCTGATCGGGCTGCCCGCCGACACCACCGGGCTGACCTGTGTGGACCTCGACTTCCGGGCGACCGGCGCGCTGTGCGTGGAGCACCTGGCGAAGCTGGGGCACCGCGACATCGCCGTCATCGGCGAGGCCCCCGCCGTCTACGAGCGGCACACCGGCTTCGCCGAGCGCACACTGGACGGGCTGCGCTCCCGGGCACGCGAGCTGGAGCTGCGGCTGCTGCACCGGCCCTGCGAGGGCGGGTACGACGCGATGGCCGCCACCCTGGCCCGCGTCTTCGACGAGCGGCCGGACACGACCGGGTTCGTCGTCCAGAACGAGTCGGCGGTCGAGCCGCTGCTCGCCCTGTTGCGTCAGCAGGGCCGGGCGGTGCCCGAGGACGTGTCGGTGGTCGCGGTCTGCCCGGAGCAGGTCGCCACCCAGGCCTCGGTACGGCTCACGTCCGTCGCCCTGCCCGCGCAGGAGATGGGCCGGCACGCCGTGGAGCAGCTGATCGCCAAGCTCGACGGGCACGGCAGCGACGAGGTCGTGCTGCTCGCGCCGGAGCTGACGGTGCGGGCCAGCTCCGGACCGGCGCCCGTCCGGTCGTAGCGCCTCCCTCCTTCTCACGCAGGGCCTCTTCCACCCGCAGGAACTCCCCAGGAGCATGCCTCGTGACCCAGCCTGCCCAGACACCGCCCAAGGTCAGCCTCGCCCAGTCCTCCCCCACCGTCGGCACGCTCCGCGAGCGGGACGGGGCGCTGGAGTGGAGCGGCCGTCAGGAAACCGTGCGGATCGAGCCGTGGGGGCCGGACGCGGTCCGGGTGCGGGCCCGGCTCGGCGGCCCCGTGCTGGAGGACCTCCCGGGCGCCCTGCTGCCGGACGCTCCGGCGGCCGGGAGCACCGCCAAGATCGAGGACGGGTCCGGCACGCTCGTCGTCGGCGCGCTGACCGTGGAGGTCGACGCCGAGGGACTGGTGCGTTTCGTGCGGACCGCCGACGGCGGTGAGCTGCTGGCCGAGGAGCGCGCCCACTTCTGGTGGCCCGGCCCGCGCCTCTACACGGCCGTCGGCAACGGGTACCACCGGCTGGAGCAGCGGTTCGCCGCCTACGACGACGAGAAGCTGTACGGCCTCGGTCAGCACCAGCACGGCCGCCTCGACCAGAAGGGCCTGGTCGTGGACCTGGTCCAGCGCAACGCCGAGGTGTCCGTACCGGTCCTCACCTCGAGCCGCGGCTACACCCTGCTGTGGAACAACCCGGCGATCGGCCGCGTGGAGCTGGCCTGCAACGGCACCCGGTGGGTCGCCGACTCCGCCCGCCAGATCGACTACTGGATCACCGCCGGCACCCCGGCCGACACCCAGCGCCGCTACAGCGCGGTGACCGGCCGTACGCCGATGCTGCCGGCGTGGGCGGCGGGCTTCTGGCAGTGCAAGCTGCGCTACCGCACGCAGGACGAACTCCTCGCGGTGGCCCGGGAGTACAAGCGGCGCGGGCTGCCGATCGACGCGATCGTCTGCGACTTCTTCCACTGGACGCACCTGGGCGAGTGGAAGTTCGACCCGGCCGAGTGGCCGGACCCGGCGGCCATGGTCCGTGAGCTGGACGAGCTGGGCATCAAGCTGGTGGTGAGCGTCTGGCCGTCGGTGTCACCGCTCTCCGAGAACCATCCGGTCATGGAGCAGCGCGGGTACTTCATCGGCACCCAGTACGGCCCGATGGCGCACGCCGACTGGCCGGACAAGGAGGTCGCGTCGACGGTCCAGGTCGCCTTCTACGACGCCACCAACCCCGAGGCCCGTGATTTCGTGTGGTCGAGGATCAAGGAGAACTACCTCGACCCCTACGGCATCACCGCCTTCTGGCTGGACGCCTGCGAGCCCGAGCTGAAGCCGGGCTTCCCGGAGAACCTGCGGTACTGGGCGGGCCCGGGGCTCGAGGTCGGCAACCTGTACCCCGCCGAGAACTCCCGCGCCTTCGACGAGGGTCTGCGGTCCTCCGGCGTGGACGAGGTGATCACCCTCAACCGCTCGGCCTGGGCGGGCAGTCAGCGCCACGGCGCCGCCCTGTGGTCCGGCGACATCGGCACCGACTTCGCGACCCTGCGCCGCCAGATCGCGGCCGGCCTCAACACCGCGCTCTCCGGCATCCCCTGGTGGAACACGGACATCGGCGGCTTCCACGGCGGCGACCCGGACGACCCGGCCTACCGCGAAGTGCTCGTCCGCTGGTTCCAGTTCGGCGCGCTGTCCCCGCTGATGCGCCTGCACGGCTTCCGCGACCCCGGCATGCCGCTGGGCCCGGACATGACCGGCGGCCCGAACGAGGTGTGGTCGTACGGCGATGAGGCGTACCCGGTCCTGGAGAAGTACCTGCGGCTGCGCGAGCGGCTGAAGCCGTACGTGCTCGACGTGATGCGCGAGGCGCACGAGGAGGGGCTGCCGGTGATGCGGCCGCTGTTCCTGGAGTTCCCCGGGGACCAGGCGGCCTGGGACGTCGACGACGCCTACCTCCTCGGCCGGGACCTGCTGGTCGCGCCGGTGCTGACGGCCGGTGCCACGGTGCGCACGGCCTATCTTCCGGCGGGCGCGCGCTGGACGGACGCGTGGACGGGTGAGACGTACGAGGGCGGAGCGGCCGTGACGGTGGACGCGCCGCTGGATCGCATCCCGCTGTTCCTGCGGGACGGGGCGGATCTGCCGGTGGCTCACTAGGGCCACCGGGCCGGGGCCGACCGCGCCTGACGGCACGGCCGGCCCCGGCACCGTGTCAGCCGCCGCTGACGGACATGCTGTTGGTGCGGAAGTCCAGGCCGCCGGGCGACGAGGTGATCTCGTAGCCGAACTGGACGTCCCCGATGGTCTCGTTGCCCATCCAGCCCTTGGTGTCCTTGATCCACTTCAGGACCGGCAGGATGTCGACGGTGCCGGAGTTCGAGTCCGAGGTGCGCAGGAACGAGAAGACCTCGTTGGCACCGTTGTCGCCCTTGTAGACGTCCCAGGTGTGGCCGCCGAGGGCGACGGTCCCCTGCGGGCTGCCGAGCGGGCCGACGGCTCCGTTGTAGTTGACCCAGAGCATGATCTCGTAGTCGTAGTCCGTGTCCCAGATGTCGTACGACGTGTTGTACGCGCCGGACGACGGGACCGTGACGTCGTAGCTGCTGCTCAGCGAGGTGAGGGAGGTGATCGGCTTGTTGATCACCTTCTTGGCGTTCGGGTAGGACTTGATGCCGCCGGTGCCCGGGTGGTCGGCCCAGACGCCCCAGTTGGTGCCGGAGTTGGCCCAGACGCACTGGCTGCCGGCGCCGGAGCCCCAGATGTTGTTGTAGAGGGTGTAGCCGTTCAGGTTCGTGTTGCCCCACTGGTCGCAGGAGTTCCAGACGGCGGCCTGGGCGGGGGCCGAGGCGAGGCCGACGGTGGCGCCGAGGGCCAGGGCGGGTGCCAGCAGGGCGGTCAGGGTGCGGGTGCGTGGTGCCATGGGGTTCCTTCCATGGGTGGGGGGAGTTGCGGTGCTGCTACCGCGCCTTGACGCTGATGACGCGGTCCTCTCCGGCGACGAGGTCGAGCGGCTCGCTGCCGGAGGGGGTCCGGAGTTCGACGCGGTGCGTGCGGGCGGGGCGCAGCACGGCCGTCGCGTCGCCGTCGCGCGTCCAGGTGAGGTCGAGGGCCGCCCCGAACCGCGTGCGTATGCCCTTGATCTCGCCCTGCGGGCAGAAGCCCGGGAGGGCGGGGAGCAGGACCAGCCGGTCCGGGGTGGACTGCAGGAGCATCTCGATGAGCACGGCCGGGAGGGCGTGCGCGGCGTCCGCGTTGTAGACGTCGCGGTGGGGGTAGTGCGCGCTCATCAGGGAGACGTGGAAGAAGTCGCCGTCGAGTACCCGGCCGAGGGCGTGGGCGACCCGTTCGGCGTCCCGGAGGCGGGCCGCGATCAGGGCGTGGTGGAGGTGGCCGTGGGCGGAGTCGTTCTCGGCGCCGCGCAGTTCGAGAGCCCGGTGCGCGGCCTCGGCGAGGGCCGGGGTGTCGTACGGATTGATCTCGTCGAGCGGCCAGACGCCGTAGAGGTGGCTGAGGTGGCGGTGGTCGTAGGTGTCCTCCAGGCCCGGGCTCGCCCATTCCGCCAGGGCTCCGTCGGCGTTGGTCCGGTGCGGGGGGAGGCGGCCGGCGAGGGCGCGCCAGCGGCCGGCGTGCTCGGGGTGGCGGTCGGCGGCGGTGAGCAGGGCGTGCCGGGCGGCGGAGAGGTCCATGGCCGCGTTGACGGTGCCCCAACTGGCGTTGGCGGGACGGTTCTCGGGTGAGTAGGACGGGACCACGAGCACGTGGCCGCCGTCGTCGGTCCGGGTGAGGAAGTCCTCGTAGAAGAGCGCGGCTTCGGCGAGCGCCGCGGTGGTGCGGGGGTCGTGGACGCCGCGTATCTCGTCGTGGTCGACGAGGGGTTTGAGCAGCCAGTCCGCGCCCGCCGTCCACAGGTGCAGCGGGTACTCGCGGCTGAAGTGGCAGGTGTGGCCCGACTCGCCGTCCGTGTGGGAGGGGGCGACGACACCGCGGGTGCCGAAGATCGCGCGGGCGTTGTCCCGCCAGTCCGGGAGCTGCCGGTGGACGAGCGCGGCGTGGGCCTCGGTGACCTCGGGCAGGGCGGCGGACGCGGCGGAGGCGGTCTGGAGGTTGAGGTTGGCGTTGGTGGTGAACGCTCCGGACCAAGCGGTGTTCCAGTCGCCGGTCCACAGGCCGGTCAGGCGGGGCGGGAGCAGGCCGCTGGCCGACAGGAGGTGGTAGCGGCCGGCGGCGAAGAGCCGCTCCAGGAGGGCGCCGCCGTGAGGGCGGTCGAGCAGCGCGGAGCCCGGCAGGGCGCGTTCGGCGGGGTCGGCGGCGAGGTCGAGGGTGACGCGGCCGTAGGCGGTGCGGTGCAGGGCGAGGTGGCGGTCGAGGAGGCCGTCGTACGACGTCCCCTCCCGCAGGTCGCGCAGGGCGCGGCCCTCGGTGACCACGTCCAGCTCGCCGGTGTGGCGGCGCACCCGGGTCAGGAGCAGTACCTCCGTGGCGCCCTCGACGAGTACGCCGGGCGGGACCAGCTTCGTGGTGCCGCCGGTGACGGCGACCAGGGTGACGCCGGTGTACGCCAGGCCGCCGGCGCCCGGGTAGCGGGCGCGCAGGCTGAGCTGGGCGCCCTCGGGGGTGAGGACGGCGCCGTGGCCGACGCCCAGCCCGGCGGGGGCGCCGGGGAGGCGGGGGTCCAGGGAGAGGTCCAGGGTGAGGTGCGGGGCGGTGATGTGCTGGACGATCACGTCGTCGGCGCGGGAGACGAAGACGCGGCTGGTCCAGGTGGAGCAGGTGGCGGTCGTCTCGCCGGTGGTGAAGTCGACGGAGCGGCGGTAGGCGGTGTGGGCGTCGCCGGGCGGTCTGTTCAGGCGGAGCTGGAAGGCCGGGTGGAAGGGGCGTACCCATTGCAGCGGGCGGCCGTCGGTGAAGCCCTCGGCGGCGGTCGTGTCCCCGGCCAGGAGGCGGTCCTGGAGGTCGGGGAGTGCGGCGGCGAGCCGGGGCGGGCGGCGGTGCTCGTCGTCGCCGTTCGGGCGGACGAGGGTGTGGTGGGTGACGACAATCCGGTCGGCGTTCGGGTCGCCGAACACGAGGGCGCCGTGGTGGCCGTTGCCGGTCAGGAAGGCGTCCTCCCAGCGGGCGGCGGGCTCGGGCTCCCAGGTGCCGTGCACCGGCGTACCGGTCATGAGGCCGGCTCCGTGAGGACCGCCACGCCGTAGCGGCCGAGGGTGACGCGGTCGGTGACGGTCGTGTCGGTCAGCAGGTCGCGGTGGGTGCCCGGGACGTCCACGGTGACCGGGTCGCGGCCGTGGCGAAGGAGGAAGAGCAGGTCGCCGCGGCGTACGGCCTCGACGCCGGCCGGGAGTCCGTCGAGCGCGGGGCGGGCGCCCGCCTCGGCGGCGATGCGGGCGAGCAGGGCGCGCAGCGCCTCCGGCTCGGGGAGGGTGGAGAGGTACCAGGCGCGGTCCTTGCCGAGGACGGCCGGCAGTCCGTCCAGCTCGCCGCCCTTGTAGCGGACCGTCTCGGTGGCGGTGCCGTCGGGTTCGATCTCCTCCGACCACAGGGTGCCGCTGAAGCCGTCGCAGGTGACCGTCTCGTCCTTCTCCAGGGGCCACCACTCGTGCAGGACGCGGATGCCGAACAGCTCGCGCAGCCGGACGTCCATGCCCCCGGGCCTGACCCGGTCGTCCTCGTCGGCGACGCCGGTCAGGAAGCCGCAGACGAGGGTTCCGCCGCCGCGGACGTAGGCGAGGAGGTTGTCGATCGCCGCGTCCGTGAGCGCGTAGAGCTGGGGCACGAGGACCGCCTTGTAGGGGGTCAGGTCGTGTTCCGGGTGGGCGAAGTCGGTGGTGAGGTGGGCCTCCCACAGCGCGCGGTGCCAGGCGCGCAGGACGTCGGGGTGGTCGAAGCGGGTGGAGGGGCGGCCGTCCTGGGCGCCGGCCCACCAGGAGTGCCAGTCGTGCAGGACGGCGACGTCGGCGGTGACCGTGGCGTCCACCGCGTGCGGGCCGAGCCTCGCCAGGTCGGCGCCGAGCTGCTTGACCTCCTGGTACGTACGGCCGCGCTCCCCCGCGTGGGAGACCATCGCGGAGTGGAACTTCTCGGCGCCCTGCCTCGACTGGCGCCACTGGAAGTAGCAGAGGGCGTCGGCGCCGCGGGCGACGGCCTGGAGGGACCACAGGCGGTTCAGGCCGCGCGGCTTGGGGTGGTTCGCGCCGCGCCAGTTGACGGGTCCGGCCGCCTGTTCCATGAGCATCCACGGCCCGCGTGCCTGCGAGCGGGTCATGTCCTGGACCAGGGCGCCTTCCTGGGCGCCGAGGGGGTCGCGCGGGTCGGGGTAGAGGTCGACGGAGACGACGTCCTCCTCCTCGGCCCAGCGCCAGGCGTCCAGGCCGGACCAGAGCGGCATGAAGTTGGTGGTGACCGGGACGTGCGGGGTGTGACGGCGGACGATGTCGCGTTCGGCGACGTAGCACTCCAGGAGCATGTCGGAGGTGAAGCGCCGGAAGTCCAGGACCTGGGCCGGGTTCTTGAGGTAGTGGGTCCGGCGGGCGGGCAGGATCTCGGCCCAGTCGCCGTAGCCCTGGCTCCAGAAGGCGGTGCCCCAGGCGGTGTTCAGGGCGTCGAGGGTGCCGTACTTGGTCTGGAGCCAGCGGCGGAAGCGGGTGGCGGCCTCGTCGCCGTGGTCGTAGGTGCAGTACTCGTTGTTGATGTGCCACATGGTGAGGGCGGGGTGGCCGGCGTAGCGGGCGGCCAGTGCCTCGGTGATGGCGGCGGCGTGGCGGCGGTAGGTGGCGCTGGAGTGCGAGAAGTGCTGCCGGCCGCCCCACCACTCGGTGCTGCCGCCCTCGTCGCGGGGCAGGGTGTCCGGGTGCAGGTGCCCCAGCCAGGGCGGGGGCGAGGCGGTGGGGGTGGCGAGGACGACGCCGACGCCGTTCGCGTGCATCAGGTCCATCAGGCGGTCCAGCCAGCCGAAGTCGTGGACGCCGGGGCGTGGTTCGAGTCTGGCCCAGGAGAAGACACCGAGGGTGACGGAGTTGACTCCGGCGTCCTTCATCAGGTGGACGTCCTCGTGCCAGGTCTCCTCGGGCCACTGCTCGGGGTTGTAGTCGCCGCCGTAGAGGATGCGGTGGCGGGTCGTGTCCGACAGGTTGGGCATCAGCGGGGCTCTCCGTACTGGATGCCGCGTCCGTTGGTGGCGAGGTAGACACGGCCGTACACGCGGGGGTCGCCGGTGATCGTCTCGCCGGTCCACCCCCACTGGTGCTGGTCGTCGTTGATCCGCGTCCAGGTCCGTGCCTCGTCGTCGGAGCGGTGGACGGCGGTGCCGGCCTCGGTGGAGCCGACCTGGTAGATCGCCGGGTAACCGGCGCCGTCGGCGGCCTTGCCGAAGCCGAGGGTGTACGAGGCCCAGCAGCTGTCGATCTTCGTGAAGGTGGCGCCGCCGTCGGTGGAGCGGTGGAGGCCGTTCCACTTGGTGCTCAGCCACAGGTCGCCGCTGCGGCCGGGCGCCGCCGCCAGCTTGAACTGGGCGTCGCCGGCGGGCAGACCGGTGGCGCGGGCGGTGAAGGTACGGCCGCCGTCGGTGCTGGCGAGCAGCGTCCCCGCGTCGGTGTCGTACGCGTAGAGGAGCGTCGGGTCCACCGGGTCGGCGACCGGCGTGGCGCCCTTGGGGAAGGAGGGGACCTCGGTCCAGGTCGTGCCGTTGTCCGCCGAGCGGTGGGCGGGGTGCCTGGTGCCGTCCCAGTGCACGAAGGACCACAGGAGCACGCTTCCGTCGGCGTTGGTGGCGATCGGTCCCGGCGCCTCCTTGGCGATGCCGGGCTGGGAGGCGAAGGGTGCCCAGGTGACGCCGCCGTCGTGCGAGTACGCGCCGTTGCCGTGGTCTCCCCAGCCCGCCCGGACCACGTACGCCGGTCTGTGTGCGGCCTGTGCGAGTCCGGTCGCCGAGCCGGACACGGGGTTCGTGGCCATGCCGCGCGCCGGGGACGCGGTGAGCCGCTCGTGGTACATGACGCCGATGTCCCGTGAGCCGCTGAGCAGGTGTGCCCGCCCGCGCGGGGGCGAGATCAGCTGGGTCACGGACGCCTCCTCCAGGCCGCGGATCTGCGGGGCCCAGTGGCGCAGGTCGCGGGTGCCGTAGAGGGTGGCGCCGGTGCCGTACACGAGGTGCTTCGAGTCGAAGGGGTCGAGGGCGACGGCCTGGATCCACCAGCCGAATTTGGGCCGCTCCCCGCCCCACTTCAGGTACGGCGTCTCGGAGACGTCGAGGACGGCCGACTCTTTCAGGGAGGTCCAGGTGCGGCCGCCGTCGGTGGTCCGGTACAGGGTGTCGACGGCCGCCCAGCGGTTGTTGGTGGAGACGACGGCGGTGCCGGGGCGGTGGGCGTCGACGGCGACCCCGCCGTAGCCGAAGGTGTCGGCGCCTCCGTCGGCAGTGGTGCCGCCGGGCTCGACGGGGGTGACCTCGGTCCAGCGGTCGTTCGCCGTGCGCAGCTTGTGCACGCCGCCGGTGGACTGGCCGTTCGGGCCGGGTGCGTCGGCGTAGGTCACGTACAGCTCGCGGGTGTGCCGGTCGTACGCGGCGCGGACCGGGACCCTGGCCGCGGTGCCGGAGGGCTGCCCGGGGACGGGCTCCCAGGTGGTGCCGTCGGGCGTGCGGAAGAGGTTCGGCGCGGTGCCGTCGGTGTCTCCCCAGCCGGCGTAGAGGGTGCGGCCCGCGGCCACCAGGAGGGTGACGCCCTGACCGGTGGCGGTCGCGGCGGCGGGGAAGCCGGTGACGGGGGCCCAGGTGGCGCCCCGGTCCTTCGATTTCCACAGGCCGTCGTGCCGGGTGCCCAGCCACAGGGTGTCGCTGTCGCGAGGGTCGGCCAGGAGCCGCTCGCCGGTGCCCCGGCCGTCCTCGTTGGCGCCGAGCTTCACGGTGAGGTCGGTGCGCTGCCAGGTCCTGCCCCGGTCCTCGGAGCGCAGGATCGCGCCGTTGGTCGACCACGCCTGGGAGTACGTGCCGCAGGCCAGGTAGAGCCGGTCCGGGTGGGCGGGGTCGACGGCCATCGCCTCGACGCCGAGCAGGTTCCAGTCGTCCCAGCCGAGGTGGTCCAGGAGCGGGACCCAGCGGTCGGCGCGGTCGTCCCAGCGGTAGGCGCCGCCGATGTCGGTACGGGCGTAGGCGAGGCCGCGGACGCGGGGGTGGAACAGGACGCCGGTGATGAACCCGGTGCCGCCGATGACGACGTTGCGCCAGCGGTAGGCGGGGGTGTCCGCCGCGTCCTCGGCGGCGTGCGCGCGCCCGGGTGCGAACGGAACGGCGGTGAGCGCGGCGGCGGCCGCGGTCCCGGCGAGTACGGCGCGCCGGCTCGGGCTGCGTGACACGGACGCATGCATGACATACCTCGTTCTGTGCGGCTCGGGGGCGGGGCGGGTGAGGCGACCGGGTCCGGGGCGGTGGGTGAGGACGTCAGCCCTTCACCGCGCCGGTCAGCATCCCCTTCTTGAAGTGGCGCTGGACGAAGGGCGACAGCACGGCGACAGGCAGCAGGGCCATGACCATGACGGCCATCTGCACGGCCAGGCCGGACAGCTCACCGGTCTTGATCGCCTGGCCGAGGCCGACCGGCGCCTCCTGCTTCTGCACGAGCTGGATCATGACGTTCTGCAGGGGCAGCATGTCCTGGTCGTTCAGGTACAGGGAGGCGTTGAACCAGGCGCTCCAGTAGCCGACGGCGTAGAACAGGGTGATGACCGCGACGACCGCGCGGGACAGCGGCAGGACGATCTGCCACAGGATGCGCAGGTCCCCGGCGCCGTCGATGCGGGCGCTGTCGATCAGTTCCTGCGAGATGCCCATGAAGAAGCCGCGCAGCACCAGGATGTTGAAGACGCTGATCGCGCTGGGCAGGATCAGCGCGAGGTAGCTGTCGGTCAGCCCCAGGGACTGCACCAGCAGGTAGGTGGGGATCAGGCCCGCGCTGAAGAACATCGTGGCCAGCAGCACCATGAGGATCCAGCGGTGGCCCAGCGAGCCGCTGCGGGACAGCCCGTAGGCGCACAGCACCGACACCGCCATCGAGAAGAGGGTGCCGACGAGGGTGATGCCGACGCTGACGAGCGCGGCCCGGGTGACCTGGCCGCCGCTGAGCAGTTCCTGGTAGGCGACGAAGGTGATGTCCGTGGGGATCATCACCAGTCCGCCGGCCTCGTCGATGGCCTTGCGCGAGGAGAGGCTGGTGACGACGACGATCCACAGCGGGAACAGGATGCCCAGGCAGGCCAGGAGCAGGACCAGGCCCTTGCCGGCGAGTCCGGCCCGGCTCGGCTTCTCCTCCCACACGGGCCGGGGCGGGGCCGCCCACCGGCTCGGCCTGCGCGCGGGCCCGCCGCTCGCGGCGGTCGCGTCCCGCGCGGCGGTCGCTTCTCGTACGGCGGTCACTTCTTGTACACCCCCTGCTCGCCCATGAGGTGGGCCACCTTGTTCGCTATCAGGACCAGGCCGAGACTGATCACGCCCTTCACCAGCCCCGCGGCGGCGGCGTAGCCGAAGTCCTGGTTGCGCACGCCGTTCCACCACACGAAGGTGTCCAGGACCTCGGCCGCCCCTGGTCCGACGGCGTCGCGTTGCAGCAGGATCTGTTCGAAGCCGACCGTCAGGGCGTCGCCGACGCGCAGCACCAGCAGCAGGGCGATGACCGGGCGCAGCGCGGGCAGCGTGACGTGCCACATGCGGCGCCAGCGGTTCGCGCCGTCCATCGCGGCGGCCTCGTAGAGGTCGGGGCTGACGGAGGCGAGCGCGGCGAGGAAGACGATGATCCCCCAGCCGGCGTCCTTCCACACGCTCTGCGCGGTGACCAGGAACTTGAAGGTGTCCGGGTCGGTCATGAGGCTGAGTCCGTCGTACCCGTGGTCGCGCAGCAGCTGGGAGAGGAGTCCCGCCCCGCCGAACAGCTGCTGGAAGACGGCGATGACCAGCACCCAGGAGAAGAAGTGCGGCAGGTAGAGGATGGCCTGCGAGATCGCCCGGACGCGGGGCCGGACCACGCTGTTGATGAGCAGCGCGAGCAGGATGGGGACGGGGAAGTACAGGACCAGCTGGAGCACGAAGAGCACCAGCGTGTTCCGCACCGAGTTCCAGAAGGCGGAGTCCTCGAAGATCCGCTGGAAGTTCTCCAGGCCCACCCAGGGGCTGTGCAGGATGGAGACGATCCCGTTGTCGCTGATGTAGGGGTCGTACTCCTGGAAGGCGACGACGTTGCCGAGGATCGGTACGTAGTTGAAGAGCAGCACCAGCAGAACGGCCGGCAGTGTCATCAGCAGCAGTACGCGGTCGCGCCGGAACCTCAGCCGCAGGCTGAGCCTGCCCGTGGCCGGCCTGCCCTTCCGGGAGCCGGTGGCGTCGCCGGACGCCACCGGGGTCTTCTTCGTCGTATCGGCCTCGGTCCCGGTCCGAGGCACCGTGCTGTTCGACACGGCCGTTCTCCTCGCCTCGGTACCGGTCAGCCCGCCGCCGTGCCGTTCTCGTCGAGCAGCTTCTTGTACCAGTCGCGCAGTTTGTCGCCGCCCTTGCTCCGCCAGTCGGAGACGGCCTGCTGCACGTCGCTGATCTTCTTGCGGCCGCGGACGACGTCGTCCTCCAGCTGCTCGAAGTCGTTGGAGAGGTTGGTCCAGCGGGCGGGCTCGACGATCTGCATGCCGTAGAAGGCGGACTTCTTCGTGAAGGCGCCCATGCGCTGCTGCCACTCCACCTGCCCCTTGGCGACCTCGGGGAAGTCGGGGTGGGCGACGGTCGGAGCGGGGCTCGCGATCATCACGTAGGCGTTCATCACGTCGATGTTGCCCTGCTCGGTCTTGGTGGGCACGCCGTTCTCGACGGTGTAGTGGGTGCCCTCGACGCCGTAGTTGGTGGCCATGTACTCCGTGGTCCCGTACGGCGCGGCGGTGACGTTGGCGACGGCCAGCACGTCACGGATCACGGACTCGGGGGCGTCCTTGTTGACGAAGGCGAAGATGCCCGCCGGGTTCTGCGCCCACAGCGTCGGGTCGCCGCCGTCGTGTCCCCAGATGTCCATGCCCCAGATCTCGAACTCGGGGTTCTGGGTGGCCTGTTCGGCGGTGCGGCTCCACCACTGCGAGGAGTCCTGGTTGTAGACGAGGAACTCGCCGGCGGCGAACTTGGGCCCGGGGTCGGCGGCGTTGGACTTGCCGAGCCGGGCATCGGGGTGCACGACGCCGGCGGCGAACAGCTTGCGCGTCCACTCCAGGGCCTCGAGGTACTCCTCGGTCTCGATGCGGTAGACCAGCTTGCCGTCGGCCTCGTTCCAGCCCAGCGACTTCTCGTTGCCGGAGAGCACACCGAAGGCGTTGAAGGCGGTCCACTTCATGTCCAGGCAGGCCCAGCGCTTGGCCTTCGCGTTGGTGGCGTCCTTGGCGAACGCCATGAAGTCGTCGCAGGAGCGGGGGACTTCGTAGCCCTCCTTCTCGAAGACGTCCCGCCGGTACAGCGGCACGATGCCGGTGACGTACGAGGCCGGCATCGGCAGGCCGCGCAGCTTGCCGCCGAAGATGGACCGCCGCCAGGCGTCTGTGGGGATCGCCGCGAGGTTGGGGTACTCCTTGACGGCGTCCCCGGACAGGTACGGGCCGAGGTCGGCGAACTTGCCGATGATGGCGCTGGGGATCTTGCCGGTCATGTTCCAGCCGGGCACGACCACCACGTCGGGCACCTCGCTGGAGGCGAGGACCGCGCCGAGCTTCTGGTCGTAGGTGTTGCCGTCCTGGTTCTGCCAGACCACGTCGACGCCGATGAGGTCGTTCATCGCCCGGTAGTAGGCGTTGCCGTCCTTCGGCGGGGAGCCCCAGAACGGCGACATGACGGTGACCTCGCCGCCCTTGCCGAGCTTCTTCGGCACCGAGGTCTTCAGGCCCGCGAGGTCGAGCTTGCCGGTGAAGCCGACCGCGGAGCCGTTCTTGCTGGGGATGTCGGGGGTGACCACGTTGCTGGCCACGTACGCCGGCAGCAGCTTCTTCGCGTCCTTGCCCGACGTGGTGCCGTCGCGCGAACCGCCGTCGAACCCCCCGCCGCAGGCGGAGAGCAGCGGCACACCTCCCGCCACCGCTGCGGTGACGGCCGCGGAGGAGGCGAGGAATCTTCTCCGGCTGGGACCGGAGGCGGCGTTCGGCGTCATTGCGTCAACCCTTCATGGCGCACCAGGACACCCGGCGGTGGCCGTCGGCTGCGGTGTCTTCACTGGAACTGGCTGAGCTGAAGCGGTCTCGGAGGAATACGCGGTTCCGGATGCACCCGCGGGTGCGCCCTTGGGTCACCGCCCTGTAGTCGAAGCGCTTCGATGTTGCTGCGAGGTTAAGTGAACCCCTGAGGGCGCACAAGGGTCGCTTCCAAGATTCAACCTACGTCTTGACACTCACCCCTGTGTCGATTGAGCATCGAAGCGCTTCGAAAGCGTTCGTCGCTCCATCGCAAGGGGAACCTCACGTGACCGCTTCCACGCCGCCCACGCCGCCTTTCCGCGATCCGCACCTGCCGTTCGGGAAGCGCGTCGACGACCTGCTGTCGCGGCTGACGCTCGATGAGAAGACCGCTTTCCTGCACCAGTTCGCCCCCGCCGTCGAACGCCTCGGCATCGCCGCCTTCCGCACCGGCCAGGAGGCCCTGCACGGAGTGGCCTGGATGGGCCCGGCGACCGTGTTCCCGCAGGCCGTCGGCCTGGGCGCGACCTGGAACGAGGACCTGGTGCGCCGCGTCGGCGAGGCGGTGTCCAAGGAGGCCCGCGCGATGCGCGCCCGGGACGAGCGCGTCGGCCTCAACGTCTGGTCCCCGACCGTCAACCTGCTGCGCCACCCCCTGTGGGGCCGCAACGAGGAGGGCTACTCCGAGGACCCGAGGCTGACCTCCGCCATCGCCACCGCGTACACCCGCGGCCTGCGCGGCGACCATCCGGTGTACTGGCGCACCGCACCGGTCCTCAAGCACTGGCTCGCGCACAACAACGAGACCGACCGGGACACGTCCTCGGCGTCCGTCCGCCCGCGCGTCCTGAACGAGTACGACCTGCGCGCCTTCCGCGAGACCGTCCAGGCGGGCGCGGTGGCCGGAGTGATGCCGGCGTACAACCTGGTCAACGGCCGGCCGAACCACGTGTCCCCGTACCTCGGCCGGTACCTGCGCACCTGGACCGAGGAGGACCTCCTGGTCTGCTCGGACGCGGGCGCGCCCTCCAACCTGGTCGACTCCGAGCACTACTTCGGCACCCACGAGGAGGCGACCGCCGCCGCGCTGCGGGCCGGCGTGGACAGCTTCACCGACCACGGCACCGACTCCTCGAAGATCCTCGCGCGGGTCCGGGGCGCCCTGGAGCAGGGCCTGCTGACCGAGGCCGACATCGACGCGGCGGTACGCCGGCAGCTCTCGGTCCGGTTCCGGCTCGGCGAGTTCGACCCGGCGCGGGACCCGCACGCGGGCACGGACGACTTCGACACACCGGAGCACCGGGCGCTCGCCCTGGAGGCCGCCGAGCAGGCGGTCGTCCTGCTCGCGAACGACGGTGTGCTGCCGCTGGCCCCCGACGCCCGGATCGCCGTCGTCGGCCTGCTCGCCGACGAGTGCAAGCTCGACTGGTACAGCGGCACGCTCATCCACCGCTCCACTCCGCTGGAGGGCCTGTACGAGCGGTTCGGCGCCGAACGCGTGAGCTTCGCGGAGGGCATGGACCGGGTCCGGCTGCGCACCAGTGCCGGCACGTTCCTGCACGTCCTTCCGGCGGAGGACTCGGCGGACTCCCCCGCCGGGGCCCCGGGCGCCGAGGGCACCCTCGACCCGGCCCTGCTCGCCGGCCGCACCGACCTGCCGCCCCTCACCACCGACGCCGACGGCACCGAACTCGCGCTGGCCGACTGGGGCGAGGGTGTCCTCACCCTGCGCGCACCGGACGGCCGGTACCTGTCCGTCGCCGAGGACGGCTTCGTGCGTGCCTCCGCCGACCAGCCCGGCGGCTGGGTCGTGCAGGAGACCTTCCGGCTGGAGCCCCATGGCAACGGTCACCTCCTGCGGCACTTGGGAACAGGTCGTCCCGTCTGTGTCGCCGCCGACGGCGTGAAGGTTGCCGCCGACGACACGGGCGACGCGGACGGTCCGGCCGCCGAGGTCTTCGAACTGGTCGTCACCGAGCGCGGCGAGGACGCGGTGGCGCGGGTGGCGGCGGAGGCGGACGTGGTCCTGGTGGTGGCGGGCAACGACCCGCACATCAACGGCCGGGAGACCGAGGACCGCACGACGCTGCGGCTGCCCGCCCACCAGGAACGGCTGCTGCGTGCCGCCCGCGCCGCCAACGACCGCACGGTGCTGGCGCTGGTCTCCGCCTACCCGTACGCGGTCGACACCGACGTGCTCCCGGCGGTGCTGTGGACCGCGCACGGCGGCCAGGCGGCCGGCACCGCGCTGGCCCGGGTCCTCGCCGGTGATGTCTCCCCCGCCGGGCGGCTCCCGCAGACCTGGTACGCCGACGACGCCGACCTGCCCGATCTGCTCGACTACGACGTGGTCGGGAGCCGCCAGACCTACCTGTACTTCGAGGGGACTGTGCTGTTCCCGTTCGGGCACGGCCTGTCGTACGCGTCCTTCGCCTACACGGACCTCTCCGCCCGGGTCGGCGACGACTCGGTGCGCGTCGCCTTCACCGTCACCAACACGGGGGACGTCACGGCCGACGAGGTGGCGCAGCTCTACGCCCGCGCCGAGGAGCCCTCGGTCCCGCGCCCGCGCCGGGAGCTGCTCGCCCACCGGCGGCTCACGCTGGCCCCGGGGGCGACGGAGGAGGTGTCCTTCGAGGTCCCGCTGTCCGCGTTCGCGTTCTGGGACGTGGCACACGGCCGGTGGCGGGTGGAACCGGGTCCGTACGCGCTGCTGGCGGGCGCCTCCAGCGAGGACGTACGGCTGTCGGCGACCGTGCGGCTCGACGGGGACCCGGGCGCTGCCCGCCCGGTACGCGGACACGGCATCGACGCGGCCGACTTCGACGAGCAGAGCGGCACGGAGATCGTGGACCGCACGAAGGTGGCGGGCGACGCGGTGACGCCGGTGGCGGACGGCTCCGGCGAACTCCTCTACCGAGCCTGCGACTTCGGCTCAGGCATCACGGGGGTGACCGTGACGGTGGCGGGCGAGGGCAGTGTGGAGATCGCCCTCGACGGCGGCCCGTCGGTGGCGGTGCTGTCCCCGGACACGCCGACGACGGGCCCGTACGACTACGTGGAGGCCGGCGCCGCGCTGGCCGCCGAGGGCGTGCACGACCTCCGCATCAGGCTGCGCGGTGCTCTGCGGCTCGCGCACGTCGGCTTCTCCGGTTGAGGGTCCGGAGCAGGCCGACGCGGTGAAGGGGCCCGGTGCCGGTGGCTACCGGTGCCGGGCCCCGGACTCGCCGTACGCCCGGACCAGCCCCGTCTCGTAGGCCACGATCACCGCCTGTGCCCGGTCGCGCAGTTCCAGCTTGGCGAACAGCCGGTTGATGTGGGTCTTCACGGTGTGGTCGGTGATGGTGAGGCGGTCCGCGATCTCCGCGTTGGACAGCCCCCGCGCGATCAGGACCAGCACCTCCGTCTCCCGGGCCGTGAGGTCGGCGGGCGGGTGGGCGGGGAACCGGGAGCCCCGCGCGTGGACGAACTCGGCGATCAGCCGCTTGGTGATCTCCGGCGAGAGCAGTGCGCTGCCGTCCGCCACCACCCGGACGGCGTGCAGCAGTTCGGGGAAGGTGGCGTCCTTGAGCAGGAAGCCGCCCGCTCCGGCCGCGAGCGCGTCGTACACGTACTCGTCGAGGCCGAAGGTGGTCAGCATCAGCACCTTCGTCGCACCGCCGGAGGCGGCCAGGATCTCGCGGGCGGCCTCGATGCCGTTCTTGTGCGGCATCCGGATGTCGAGGAGGGCGAGGTCGGGCCGGGTCTCGGCGGCGACCCGCACCGCCTGCGCCCCGTCCTCCGCCTCACCGACGACCTCGATGTCCTCCTGGGTGCCCAGGAGGTTGACGAAGCCGGTGCGGACGACCGCCTGGTCATCGGCGACCAGCGTCCTGATCACCCGTGTCTCCCCCGCCCGCTGCCCGTACGTCATGCGGTCCCCCAGGGCAGTTCCGCCTCCACCAGGAAGCCGCCGCCCTCGGCCGCGCCCGCGCTGAGCCGGCCTCCGACCAGCGCCGCCCGTTCCCGCATCCCGGTCAGACCGTGGCCGGGAGCGGCATCGGCGTCGGTGCCGGCAGCGGTGTCCGGGCGGGCGCCCGGGGCCGGGCCGTCGTCGCGGACGCGGAGGGTGAGCAGCCGGTCCGCCCCGTAGTCCACCTCCACCACCGTACGGGCGCCGGGCGCGTGCTTGCGGGCGTTGGTCAGGGCCTCCTGGGCGATCCGGTAGGCGGACAGCTCCCATGCGGCGGGCAGTGCGACCCGCTCCCCCGTGATCCTCAGCTCGGCCGTCCCGCCCACCGCCCGGTGCTGCTCGACCAGTTCGGCGAGGTGGTCCAGGGTCGGCTGCGGGGCGGTGAGGGCCGTGTCGCCCCGGGAGGTGCGCAGGACACCGAGCAGGCGCCGCAGTTCGGCCATCGAGGAGCGGGCGGTGCCGGCGATCTGCTGGAAGCCGTCGCGTGCCTCGGGCGTGAGCCCCGGGGTGGTGTACGTGGCGCTCTCGGCCTGGACGGCGATCATCGACACCGAGTGGGAGACGATGTCGTGCAGTTCGCGGGCGATCGCGGCCCGCTCCGCCTCGGCGGCCTGCTGCCGCTCCATGGCGATCAGCCGGGCCTGGGCCAGGTGCCGTTCGGTGCGGGTCTCCTCCCGGGCACGGACCGCGTCACCCATCATCACCGCGCCGAAGATGACCACGCTCAGCAGGAACGACTCGGCGAACAGGCTCGGCGAGCCCTTCTCCCACAGCGCGGGCACCGGCAGCTCCATCCGCGACCAGGTGTTGATGTGCACCAGGTTCACGCACAGGGCACCGAGCGCGCCGCCCGCGACGGTCACGGCGGGGTGCAGCACCCGGTGGCGGCCCAGCGTGTAGCAGCCGATCAACCCGCTCGCCATGATCGAGAGGTACAGGTTGACGTCCCCGGCGAACCCGATGAGCCCCGCGGCCACCGTGAGCACCGCGACGGGCGGGAGGGACCGGCGCCACATCAGCGAGGCGGAGGACACCAGCACTCCCACCGTGGTCGTCACGGACCCCGGGAAGGCGATCAGCTCCACGACGGCCGCGACGCTCAGCAGACCGCCGGTGACCCAGGGGTAGGCGGGCGCGGAGACGCGGGCGCGGTACCGCTGTCGAAGCGACGTACTCATGTCTCCATGATCCGTGCCGGGGCGGGGACGCGCGTCACCGCGCGGGTGGAGGTGGCGGGCGGACGTCGTACCACGGGTTGACTCACAGGTGCGGAGCCTCGGTTGACGTTCTCCGACCTGGGGCTTCCTAGCGTCGGCGGACATGAGGAAGACCCTTGGGGAACATGTCGCGCGGTACGCCGGACGCCCTCCCGGGCCGCACGCCGAACGGTACGCGTGGGCGGGGTGCGCGGTCGTCGCGCCGGTGTTCGCGCTCGCGTCCGACGTGGGGCCGCACCGCGTGTGGGGGCTGGGCGCGGGTGCGGGGTACGCGTTGGCGGCGTGCCTGGCGTCCGGTTCCGGACGGCGCCGTGCGGCGGCGCGCGCGGTGGCGGTGGCGGGGGCCGTGGTGGTGCCGCTCGTGGCTCTGCTGGCGGCGGGGCTCGGGCAGGCGGAGGTCAGGGTCGTCGAGCGCTCGGGGCACCTGCTGCTCACGACCGGGAGCCCGTACGTCACCGATCCGGTGGCCGTCGGCGACTTCAACCCGTACCTGCCGGGGATGGCACTCTTCGGGCTGCTGCCCGGCGACCCCCGCTGGTGGCTGGGCGGCGCGTTCGTCGCCGCGCTCGCCACCACCGGCCTGCACCGTGCCTGGCTGCTCGCCTGTCCGCCGGTGGCGCTGCCCCTCGCGGTGGGCGGGGTAGACCTGCCGGTGGCGGGGCTGATGTGCCTGGGCCTCGCACTCGCCGGTCGGGGACGTCCGGGACGGGCCGGTCTGGCGCTCGGCGCCGCCGCAGCCCTCAAGTGGACGGCCTGGCCCGCGCTTCCGGTGGCGCTCGCCCTGGTCGCCGCACGTGGGGGCGGCCGGCCCGCGCTGCGGTGTGCGGCCGCGGGGCTGGCCACCGCGACGGCCGCGGTGCTGCCCTTCGCCCTCACCGACCCGGCCGGCTTCGTGCGGAACGTGGTCGCCTTCCCGCTCGGCCTCACCTCCGTCGTGTCCCCCGCCGCGAGTCCGCTGCCCGGCCACCTGCTCGCGGCGCACGTCCCCGGCGGCACACTGATCGCCCTCACGCTCCTGGTGGCCGGCGCGCTGCTGATCACTCTCTCGCTGGTGGTGAGGCCCCCGGGGACCGTGCGGGAGGCGGCGGGCCGGCTCGCGCTCGGTCTGGGACTGGCGACGGCCCTGATGCCCGCGACCCGGTTCGGCTACCTGGTCTACCCGCTGGTGCTGGGCGCTCTGGCCTGCCGGAGACGACGGCACGGCACACCCGTCACCCGTTCCGCGGCGAAGGCGGCGGTCGCGTGACCGCCCGCGCCCGCACCTTGATCGTCACCAACGACTTCCCGCCCCGGCAAGGCGGCATCGAGACCTTCGTCCGCGAAATGGCCGACCGCTTCCCGCCCGGCGAGGTGGTCGTCCTGACCTCGACGCCTGCGGCGGCCACCGCGGGACCGGACCCCGGCGGCCCCTTCCCGTACCCCGTGATCCGCCACCGGGCCCGCACCCTCCTCCCCACGCCCCGCGCCACCGCCCACGCGGTGTCCGTGGCCCGGCGGTACGGCTGCGACCGGGTGTGGTTCGGCGCGGCGGCGCCCCTCGGACTGATGGCGGGACGGCTCCGGCGCACGGCGGGCATCCGCACCGCCGTCGCCACCACCCACGGCCACGAGGTGTGGTGGGCCCGCACACCCGGGGCCCGGGCCCTGCTGCGCCGCGTCGGCACGGAGGTGGACACGGTGACCTGGCTGGGCGCGAGCACCCGGGGCCCGATCGAGGCGGCGCTGGCGCCGGGGACCCGGACCGCCCGTCTGGTCCCCGGTGTCGACACCCGGGTCTTCCACCCCTCAGTGCCCGGCACCCCGGTCCGGACCAGGTTCGGCCTGGGCCACCGCCCGGTGATCCTCTGCGCGGCCCGGCTGGTCCCGCGCAAGGGCCAGGACACTCTGATCAGGGCGTTGCCCTGGGTGCGCAGGGCGGTCCCCGACGCGGTGCTCCTCCTGGTCGGCGACGGCCCGTACGCCCCCGTGCTGCGCCGGCTCGCGCTGGACGAGGGAGTCCTGGACTCGGTCGTCTTCGCCGGCGGCCACCCCCACCACGCGCTCCCGCCGTTCTACGCCGCCGCCGACGTCTTCGCCATGCCCTGCCGGACCCGGGGCGGCGGCCTGGAGGTGGAAGGCCTGGGCATCGTCTACCTGGAGGCCGCCGCCTCCGGACTCCCGGTCGTGGCGGGCCACTCGGGCGGTGCCCCGGACACCGTGCGGGAGGGCGAGACGGGGCACGTCGTGGACGGCCGCTCACCGGCGGCGACGGCGGACCGGCTGATCCGGCTGCTGCGCGACCCCGGACTCGCCCGTGCGATGGGCGCGAGGGGGCGCGACTGGGTGCGCTCGGAATGGAGTTGGGACCGTTCCTGGGCGGTGCTGCGGGACCTGCTGTCGGGGGAGCCGGCGCGTTCCGGCACAGTTGGCCCTCCGCCCACGCCCGCACACCGGCCGGCGGCTGACGACTGACGACTGACGACTGACGACTGACGGCTCCGCGCCGCACCTGACGAAGGCAGGACGATGACCACGCAGCACCACCCCGTCGACCGGGAACTCGTCGAAGCCGCGGCCCACGTGGCCCGTACCCGTTGCCGGGGCGACAACCACACCGTGGCGGCCGCGGCCCGCGCCCGGGACGGCCGGATCGTCACGGCGGTGAACGCCTACCACTTCACCGGCGGCCCCTGCGCCGAGCTGGTCGTCATCGGTGCGGCGGCGGCCCAGGGCGCCTACGAGCTGGACACGGTCGTCGCCGTGGGCGACCGCGACCGGGGCGTCGTCCCGCCGTGCGGCCGGTGCCGACAGGTCCTCCTCGACTACTTCCCCGCCCTGAAGGTGATCGTCGGCGGCGGCGACCGGGCCCGGGCCGTTCCCGTCGCCGAGCTGCTCCCCGAGACCTACGTCTGGGCCGACCACCAGCTCGACGCCGGCTGAACCCCGCCGTTCCTCACCGGAACGCGCCGGCGGCCCGAACCCCCGCACAGTGGGTTCGGGCCGTCGGCCTTCTCGGGGTGGGTCAGAGGGCGAGGCCCGTCAGGACCAGCACCCGCTCGTAGGTGTAGTCGTCCATCGCGTACTTGACGCCCTCGCGGCCCACGCCGGACTGCTTGGCACCGCCGTACGGCATCTGGTCGGCGCGGTAGGAGGGGACGTCGCCGATGACGACGCCGCCGACCTCGAGGGCGCGGTGGGCGCGGAAGGCGGTCTCCAGGTCGTGGGTGAACACACCCGCCTGGAGGCCGTACTTGGAGTCGTTGACGGCCGCGAACGCCTCGGCCTCGCCGTTCACCTTCTGCACGCTGAGGACCGGGCCGAAGACCTCCTCGCAGGCGAGGGTGGTGCCGGCCGGGAGGTCGGTGAGGACGGTCGGCGCGTAGGAGGCGCCGTCGCGCTTGCCGCCGGTGTGGAGGGTGGCGCCCGCGGCGACGGCCTCGTCGACCCAGGACTCCACGCGCTGGGCGGCGGCCTCGCTGACCAGCGGGCCGACGTCGGTGGCGTCGTCGTTCGGGTCGCCGGTGACCTGGGCCTCGACGGCGGCGACGATGCGCGGCAGCAGGCGGTCGTAGACGGCGGCGTCGGCGATCACGCGCTGCACGGAGATGCAGGACTGGCCGCCCTGGTAGTTGGAGAAGGTCGCGATGCGCTGCGCGGCCCGGTCCAGGTCCGCGTCGCCGGCCCAGTCGCCGAGCACGACGGCCGCGCCGTTGCCGCCCAGCTCCAGGGTGCAGTGCTTGCGCGGGACCGAGTCCATGATCGCGTAACCGACGGTCTCGGAGCCGGTGAAGGAGATGACCGGCAGGCGCTCGTCCTGGACGAGGGCGGGCATGCGGTCGTTCGGGACCGGGAGGATGCTCCACGAGCCGGCGGGCAGCTCGGTCTCGGCGAGCAGCTCGCCGAGGATCAGGCCGGAGAGCGGGGTGGCGGGGGCCGGCTTGAGGATGATCGGCGCGCCGGCCGCGATCGCGGGGGCGATCTTGTGGGCGCACAGGTTGAGCGGGAAGTTGAAGGGCGCGATGCCGAGGACGACGCCCTTGGGGAAGCGGCGGGTGAGGGCGAGCCGGCCCTGGCCGCCGGCGTCGGTGTCCAGGCGCTGGGCCTCGCCGCCGTTGAAGCGGCGGGCCTCCTCGGCCGCGAAGCGGAAGACGGACACCGCGCGGCCGACCTCGCCGCGGGCCCACTTGATCGGCTTGCCGTTCTCGGCGGAGATCAGGCGGGCGATCTCCTCGGTGCGCTCGGCCAGCCGGCGGCTGACGTGGTCCAGGGCGGCGGCGCGGGTGTGGGCGGGGGTGGCGGCGAACTCGTCCCGTACGGCGTACGCGGCGGCCACGGCCTCTTCGACCTGGGCGTCGGTCGGGAGGCTCACCGTGCCGACGTGGCTGCCGTCCCAGGGGGACGTGACGTCGAAGGCGGCGTCGCCGGTGGCCTGGCGGCCGGCGAGCCAGAAGGCGTGGGTGGAAGTCATTGTGGAGTCCCGGCCCTTCCGCGTTGGGGGTGTGTACGGGGTGCGTGTCCTGCGGGTCCACGGTAGGGCGGGGGACGGTGGGGGGCGTTTGTCCGGGGTGTAGTGGTGAGCGTGGCCTGTTCGACGGAGTGGCCAGGTGAGGGGGAGGCGGGGCGCGCGGGTCGTGGCCGGTGGGAGTCTCGCCCCCGCCGCCCCTTCCCGTCCCGTCCCTGGGGGCTGCGCCCCCAGACCCCCGCTTCGGCCCGAACGGCCTCGTCCTCGAACGCCGGACGGGCTTAATCGGTCGACGTCGCCTTCAGGGCGAGCCACAGCTCCATCCGCACGTCCGGGTCGTCCAGGGAGCGGCCGAGGATCTCCTCGACCCGTCGCATGCGGTAGCGCAGGGTGTGGCGGTGGACGCCGAGGTCGGCGGCGGCCGCGTCCCACTGGCCGTGGCGGGAGAGCCAGGCGCGCAGGGAGGCCACCAGGTCGCCGCGGCCGGTCGCGTCGTGGTCGCGCAGGGCCCGCAGGAGTCCGTCGGCGAAGGCGCGTACGGCGTCGTCGGCGAGGAGGGGGAGGACCGAGCCGGCCGCCAGGTGCTCGTGTTCCACGCAGACGCGTCCCCGGCGGCGGGCCACCGAGAGGGCCTGTTCGGCCTGTTTGTAGGCGGTGGAGGCGGCGATGGGCCCGGAGGGCGCCGAGAGACCGACGACCAGGCCGTCGGCGTCGCCGTTCGGCATCGGTTCGGGTGCCGGGCGGGCGGTCTCCAGCGCCGTCGCGTACTCGGCGCAGGCGGCGACGGCCGCGCCCTGGTCCGTGGCCAGCACCACCAGCCGCTCGCCCTCGGGGACGACGAGGACCGCCTCGCCGGAGCGGGCCGCCGCCGACTCCACGACCTCGGCGAGCGCGCCGAGCGGATCGCCGTCGGTGTCGGCGGCGGCCAGGGCCGCGGCGGACGGCTGGGCGGTGGCGGCGGGCACCCGTGCCTGTGGACCGGCGTGCGCCCGTGCGGCGGACGCCGAGGCCGGCTCGGCGACGATGATCCGGAAGGGGGCGTCCAGCAGACCGCCGTACAGGTCACCGGCGACGGTGCGCGCGTGGTCGGGCTCGCCGGCCAGCAGCATGCGCAGGACCGCCGCGTCGATGCGCTGCGCGGCCTCGTGCAGGGAGCGCGAGCGTTCGGTGGTCAGGGTCAGCAGGGCGATGGCCGAGTGGACGGCGTACCGCTCGGCGGTGCCGGGGGCGGCGGCGGTGCCGACGGCGAGGGCGGAGCGGGGCCTGCGGGAGGTGCCGAGGGAGTGGAGTTCGACGCGGTCGGCGTTCTCGGGGTGGTCCGGGTGCTCGCCGCCGCCGACGACGGAGGAGGCGGGCGCCGGACGCTCCCGCAGCCGCTGGACGTCCGCCGTGAGGCGGGCGGCCCTGCGGCCGGCCCACTCCGGGGCCGCGGCGACGACGGCGCCCGAGGCGTCGTAGAGCGCCGCCCAGCCGTCGACCTGGGCGGCGAGCGCGGCCAGCAGCCCTTCGGGGCCGTCGGTGAGCGCCTTCTTGGTCAGTTCGCGCTGGGCCGCGAAGCCCGCCGTGACGGCCCGGTACTGGTCGGCGGCGATGGCGGCGGACACGGCCTTGCTGATGGCGAGAAAGGGAGTGCGGCGGGGCACCTCCAGCAGCGGCAGCCCTTCCTTCCGGGCCGCTTCGACCAGTGCCTCGGGGATCTCGTCGTAGTTGACGCCGACGGCGAACCCGAGCCCCACCACTCCGGCGCCGGCCAGCCGCTTCACGTACCGGTGCATCACCTCGGGATCCCCGGCGTCCAGCTTGAGCGCGGTGATCAGCAGCAGTTCCCCGCCCTCCATGTAGGGCACGGGGTCGGCGAGCTCGCTGACGTGGGCCCAGCGCACCGGCACGTCGAGGCGGTCCTCGCCCGCGCGCACGGTCAGCTTGAGCGCGGAGTGGTGGACGAGCGAGGCGAGCGTGGGGGGCATGGGTGCCTGGGCCTTCGGGTCTGCGTCGGTGGGGCGGGGTGGGCGAGCGGTGAGGCGTCTGTGATCTTTTGGCCGTCGCGTATGAACGACCTGTGTCGATTCTGCCTCACTGTACGGTCCCGGGTGCCCGCCCCGGACGGATCACCCGCGCAGGTCCACGAGGAGCGGCGGTGTGTGCTCGCCCTTGACGGTGGTCAGTGACAGCACGGCGTGTCCGGCGGGCACGGCGTGCGCGAGTTCGGACGCCGACCAGCGTTCCCGCTCGACCTGGCGCACGGTCACCGCGCGCGCGGTGGGCGCCTTCCCGGTGATCACCCGGCGGAGCATGTGGACGGCCTTGCCCGCCGGGGTCTCGGCGATGATCTGCCGGTCGGTGACGTCCCGGGCCTCGGTCCACTCCTTGCCCCACACCTCGGCGAAGTCCTGCCCGTCCCAGGGGGTGAGCCCGGACAGCGCCATCCGGCAGCCGATCGCCCCGAGCAGCGGCCCGCGCAGGGGGCGCGGTACGTCGTCCAGGGTGCGCAGCGTCAGCACGACCCCGGCGCCCGCCGAACGCAGCCGCTGCACGCCCCGTACGGCCTCCGGCGTCACCACGCCGCTCGCGTCGTCGAGCACCAGGCAGGCGAAGAGCGACCGGTCCTCCCGCACCGTGACGCTCGCCGTGAACTGGGCGAGGATCAGCCGGGCCAGGATCCGGGAGGCGTCGGCGTGCCCGCGCTCGGGCAGGTCGACGCGGACCCGGACGGGGTGGTCGAGGGCCTTGAGCGAGAAGGGGCGGGACTGCCCCGAGGTGTCGAAGAACGGGGCGAAGGCGGGCCGGTCGAGCAGCGCCACCCGGTCGGCCAGCACGCCGCCCACGTCCCCCGGCTGGCCGATCTGCCGCTCGCGGGCGTCCAGCTCGCGCAGCAGGGAGTCCTGTCCGGCCGCCCGCAGCTTCTCGCGCAGTTCGGCCAGTGGCCCGGGGGTGCCGTCGAGCAGCTGCCGCAGCTCCGGGACGCCGGGGAAGCGTCCGTGCACGGCGTGGAAGGGGCCGAGGAGCTGGGCGAGGACGGTGGCGGAGCGGCGGGTGTCGCCGCCTGCGTGCGGGTCGGCGAGGTCACCGACCAGGGCTTCGGCGAGGACGACGGCGGCCTCGTCCGGGTCGGTGGTGCCGCCGTACAGGTCGAGGTCGTACACGGAGTCGGGTTTGCCGATCCGTACGACCACGTCGTAGCCGTCGGCGGGGCCGTGGTCCGCGCCCGCGGCACCGACCACGACGACCGCGGCGCGTCCGGCGAGCGCGTGCAGGCACAGCGACTCGGTGAGCGGCCGCACGAGGCTGCCGGTCTTGCCGGAGCCCGCCGGGCCGACGGCGAGCAGGGAGGTGCCGAGCAGGTCGGGGCCGAGGGCCAGGCCGGCGCCTCGGTAGGCGTAGGGGTTGCGGGGGTCGTCGGCGGCGGTGCCGATGCGGACCTGTCCGGTGACCAGGTCGTGCCGGGCCCGGCGGACGGGCAGGTCACGGGCGCCGGAGGGGTGCGGGCAGGCACCGGAGCCGTGGGTGAGCACCGCGTTCGTGAAGGTGGCGAGGCTGTGCCGCCCGCTGCGTACGCCCTGCCAGGCGCGGGTGATCCGGGCGTGGTCGACGTCCCGCATGAGGCCCTGGCGCGCTTCCCTGGCGAGCCGCTCGGCGGCGTCGTGGGCACCGGCGGCGCGCAGGGCCGGCCACTCGGCGGGGTCCTCGTCGGGTGCCGACTGCGGCGCCCGCTGCTCGGGGCGGCGCAGCCGGGGCCGGACGAGGCGGCGCCACACCTCGTCCCAGCGGCCCAGCCGGCCGACCCCCATCATGATCGCGAGTACGACGAGCAGGGTGTAGCCGTCCCAGACGACGAGGTTGACGATCTGGCTGTCGCTGGTGCGCCACGAGTCCGGCGTGAGCAGTTCCAGGGGGAGGATCCACCAGCCGCCCAGGTAGCCGTTGGCCAGCAGCGACCAGATGAGCCACCCGACCAGGAACGCGATCAGGGCCCCGCTCAGCAGCTGCCGGGTGGGCATCTGTTCCGGTTCCTCGTCCGGCCGGGCCCGGTGCCCGAACCGCCACACGCCGGGCAGCGCCTCGGGACGGGCGGTCCGCAGCCACGCCACGAACGCGGAACCGTCCGGCAGGGGCGGCGCTCCCGGGGGCGCCGGGGGACGCGGTGGCACGGAGGGCGCCGACGGCACCTCGGGTGGCCCCGCCGGGCGCGGCACAGGATTCGCATGCGTACCCCGTGCGTCCCGCATCCCGTCGCTGTCCATCGCCCTTGCCCCCTGACCAGCCGCTCCGTCCACCATCAGCGAGCCAATCTAACGCCCTCCCAGGGGGAGTTCACCGCTTACGCGGCCGGGCCCGCGTGGTCGTGTCCACAGACCGCCGCATCCACCACATGTCCATCACGGACAACGGGCACCGCGGACAACGCCCACATGGAGCATGCCCGCTCCCCCGTCCCGGTCCTAGCCTGCGAGAAAAGAAGGCAAGCGTCCGTAAGATCCCGCAGATCGCGCAAGACCCAGGAGCCCCCATGACCGCACTTGAGCAGGAGCGCCGCGTCGTCACCGCCATCCCCGGCCCGAAGTCGCAGGAGCTGCAGGCCCGCCGCACGGCCGTGGTCGCGCAGGGTGTGGGCTCCACGCTCCCGGTGTTCGTCACCCGCGCCGGCGGCGGCGTCATCGAGGACGTCGACGGAAACCGCCTGATCGACTTCGGCTCCGGCATCGCCGTGACCTCCGTCGGCGCCTCCGCCGAGGCCGTCGTGCGCAAGGCGTCCGCGCAGCTCGCGGACTTCACCCACACCTGTTTCATGGTGACGCCGTACGAGGGCTACGTCGCCGTCGCCGAGGCGCTGGCCGAGCTGACCCCGGGCGACCACGCCAAGAAGTCGGCGCTGTTCAACAGCGGCGCCGAGGCGGTGGAGAACGCCGTCAAGATCGCGCGTGCGTACACCAAGCGGCAGGCCGTGGTCGTCTTCGACCACGGCTACCACGGCCGCACCAACCTCACCATGGCGCTGACCGCGAAGAACATGCCGTACAAGCACGGCTTCGGCCCCTTCGCGCCCGAGGTGTACCGCGTCCCGGTCGCCTACGGCTACCGCTGGCCGACCGGCGCCGAGAACGCCGGCCCGGAGGCCGCGGCCCAGGCGATCGAGCAGATCAGCAAGCAGGTCGGCGCCGAGAACGTGGCCGCGATCATCATCGAGCCGGTGCTCGGCGAGGGCGGCTTCATCGAGCCGGCCAAGGGCTTCCTGCCCGCGGTCCGCCAGTTCGCCGCCGACAACGGCATCGTCTTCGTCGCCGACGAGATCCAGTCCGGCTTCTGCCGCACCGGCCAGTGGTTCGCCTGCGAGGACGAGGGCATCGTCCCGGACCTGATCACCACGGCGAAGGGCATCGCGGGCGGTCTGCCGCTCGCCGCCGTCACCGGCCGCGCCGAGATCATGGACGCCGCGCACGCGGGTGGCCTCGGCGGCACCTACGGCGGCAACCCGGTGGCCTGCGCGGGTGCGCTCGGCGCCATCGAGACGATGAAGGAGCTGGACCTCAACGCCAGGGCGAAGGACATCGAGGCGGTCATGAAGGCACGCCTGTCCGCCATGGCCGAGAAGTTCGACGTCATCGGCGACGTCCGGGGCCGCGGCGCGATGATCGCCATCGAGCTGGTCAAGGACCGCGCCACCAAGGAGCCGAATCCGGAGGCGACCGCCGCGCTCGCCAAGGCCTGCCACGCCGAGGGCCTGCTGGTCCTGACCTGTGGCACCTACGGCAACGTGCTGCGCTTCCTGCCCCCGCTGGTGATCGGCGAGGACCTGCTCAACGAGGGCCTCGACATCATCGAGCAGGCCTTCGCCCGCGTCTGAGCGGGCGCCCGCGGACGGACGCCGGGCGAGCACGTGCGCGAGGACCCGAACGCGCATCTGAGCTGCGGTTCGCACGCCTGGCGCGGCGAACCGCAGAGCGTGTGAAGAACGTGTGGGGGGTGGATGACAGGACGCCGATGGCCCTGTCCTCGGCCCATCCCCTGCCGTAGGTTCTACGCAGATGAGAGATACACCCGCCCACAGGGGACTGTGGGCGGATCTCAGGCCGAGGCCTCCCCAGCTTCGACCTGGTCGTGCCTCGCGCACACAACCGGAACCCGTGGGTTCCGGGTCTCCTCACCGATCGGACGGTCGCCCGCCCCAAACCCCCCGGGGCGCGCGGCGTTCCGATCAGGACGGCCGCCTCGGCACCCGGGACGGTGGTTCACCGAAGGGCCGGCACACTCCCCCCCTTGCGCCGGCCCTTCGGTGCGTCCGGCGGGCCTGCGAAGCTGGGCGCCATGCCGGTCTCCCCACTTCGCGCACTGCCCGCCCTCCTCGCGCTGCCCGTCCTCCTCTTCGCGCTGATCACCTGGCAGGTCCTCGCCGACGGACCGCTGATCGGCGTGGACGAGCGGCTGAGCAGGGCGCTCGTCCACCCCGACCGGTTCTCCGAGCTGCTGTCCGACCTCGGCAACGTGCCGGTGGCCGTGCCCGTCCTCGCCCTCGTACTGGTGTACGTCGCTTGGCGCGGGCGGGCCGATGGTGTGCACCGCTGGTGGCTGCCTCCGCTGGCGGGGGCCGCGGCGATGGCACTGGTGCCGGTGCTGGTCGCCCCGCTCAAGGCGTGGACCGACCGCCCCGGCACCCCGGCGGTGCCCCCGGCCGTCGGCTACTACCCCTCCGGCCACACCGCGACCGCGGTCGTCGCGTACGGCGCGGCGACGCTGCTGCTCCTGCCGCTGCTGCGCTCGCCGGCCGCCCGCCGGGTGCTGGTGGCGCTGTGCGCGGTCCTCGTTCTCGGCGCCTCCTACGGGCTGGTGCGCCGCGGCTACCACTGGCCGCTGGACGTGATGGCGAGCTGGTGTCTGGGCGCGGTGCTGCTGGCCGGGGTCGCGTCGGCCGGCCGCACCGCGCCGCCGGTCACCCGAAGTACGCGTCGAAGTTCCTCTGGAACTCCCAGTCCGAGTAACGGTCCCAATTGATCGACCAGGTCATCAGGCCGCGCAGGGCGGGCCAGGTGCCGTGGGTCTGGTACGAGCCGCAGTCGGCCTTCTTGGTCAGGCAGTTCAGGGCCTTGTCCACCTCGGCCGGGGAGACGTACCCGTTCCCGGCGTTGGTGGAGGCGGGCATGCCGATGGCGACCTGGTCCGGGCGCAGGGGCGGGAAGACGTTGGCCGCGTCGCCCGCGACGGGGAAGCCGGTGAGGAGCATGTCCGTCATGGCGATGTGGAAGTCGGCGCCGCCCATGGAGTGGTACTGGTTGTCGAGGCCCATGATCGGGCCCGAGTTGTAGTCCTGGACGTGCAGCAGGGTCAGGTCGTCGCGCAGGGCGTGGATCACGGGCAGGTACGCGCCCGCCCTCGGGTCCTGGCCGCCCCACTTGCCGGTGCCGTAGTACTGGTAGCCGAGCTGGACGAAGAAGGTCTCGGGGGCCATCGTCAGCACGAAGTCGTCGCCGTACTTCGCCTTCAGGGTCTTCAGCGCCGAGATGAGGTTGACGATGACCGGGGTGGTCGGGTTCTTGAAGTCGGTGTCGTCGGCGTTCAGCGACAGCGAGTGGCCCTCGAAGTCGATGTCGAGGCCGTCGAGGCCGTACTCGTCGATGATCGCGGAGACGGACGAGACGAACTTGTCGCGGGCGGCGGCGGTGGTGAGCTGCACCTGCCCGTTCTGGCCGCCGATGGAGATCAGCACCTTCTTGCCGGCCGCCTGTTTGGCCTCGATCGCCGCCTTGAACTCGGCGTCGGTCTCCACGTTCGGGCACTGAGTGACCGGGCATCGCTCGAAGCGGATGTCGCCGGAGGTGACCGAGGTGGGCTCGCCGAAGGCCAGGTCGATGACGTCCCAGCTGTCGGGGACGTCGGCGAGGCGGGTGTATCCGGAGCCGTTGGCGAAGCTGGCGTGGAGGTAGCCGACCAGGGCATGGGCCGGCAGGTCGGAGCCGCCGCCGTCCGGCTGCTCGGCGGTGGTCGCGGTGACCGTCGCCGAGCGGGCGGACTCCCCCGCGTCGTTGAGCGCCGTGACCTGGAACGCGTACGCCGTCGAGGGGGCCAGGCCGGTGACGGTGGTGGAGGTGCCGGTGAGGGTGCGGACCTTGGTGCCGTCGCGGTAGACGGCGTAGCTCGTCGCGCCCGGGACGGGCGACCAGGACAGGGCGACGCTGGAGGAGGTGGCGGAGCCGGTCGTCAGACCGGTGGGGGGCGCCGGGGGCTGACCGGTCTCGCCTCCCGGGCCGGTCATCGAGACGTCGTCGGCGTGGTAGGCGCCGGTGCCGTACCAGCCGTGGGTGTAGACCGTGACCCGGGTGGTGGACGGGCCGGTGCGGAAGGTGGTCGTGAGCCGCTGCCAGTCGGGGGCGGACTGTGCCCAGGTGGAGACGTCGGTGGTGCCGGTGCCGCTCGCGCCGAGGTAGACGTAGGTGCCGCGCACGTGGCCGGTCAGCGTGTACTGGGAGTCCGGTTTCACGGTCACCGTCTGCGCGCAGCGGGCGTTGTCCGCGCCGGCCGGGGTGGCCTTGAGGGCCGCGGTGCCGCTGCGGACGGGCGAGGTCACGGTCGTGCCCGCCGTGCAGGTCCAGCCGTCGAGGCCGGACTCGAAGCCGCCGTTCCTGGCGAGGTCCGCGTCGGCCGCACGGGCGGCCGACGAGAGCGCGGTCATGCCGGACGCGGCGAGCGCGGCGGCCGTGAGCAGGGTGACGAGGGGGCGACGGGCGAACGGTCTGGAGCGTTCCACAAGTGCCTCCGGACATGGGGGAGATGGGGAGGGTGGAGCGCGCCCAACTTGGTCCAGACCAATTCCGTTGTCAACCCCTCGCGCACCTCACCCGCCGCCGTCCTCCACCGCGAGAGCCGCCGCCTCGTGCATGGCCAGTTCGAGGAGCGACGGATCGGTGAGGGTGCCCGTCCCGTCGGGCGGGATCAGCCAGCGGATGCCGCCCGACGACAGACCTCCGGGGTACGGCACCACGATCCAGGTGCCGAGCCCGGCCGTCCGGACTCCGGTGCCCAGCCAGCGGGCCGCCGTGCCGGCCGGCACGAAGAAGCCCGTGCGCGCGTCGCCGAAGTCGACGAGCACCGGGCCCGGTTGGTCCAGGACGCGGGAGAGCACGTCGAGGGTCGGATAGCCGAGCCGGCTCGGCACGATGAGCACGTCCCAGGCCTTGCCGGCGGGCAGCAGCGCGACCCCGAGGGGGTTGCGCTCCCACTCCCGCCGGCAGGACTCGGGATCCGGTGCGACGGATGCCAGCCACGCGACCGCCGTCTTCGCACCAGGCATGTGAAGACCTCCCTTTCACTCGTGGACGCGGGGTGCGTCACGAGGGAGAGGGAGGTCTCCGGCGTGCATTACGCGGGTTGCGGCGCCTCGTTGAGGTGAACCGGGTCATACCCCGCGCCCCGGGCTCAGCTGTCGAAGCCGAGCCCCAGCCTGTCCATCGTCCGCAGCCACAGGTTGCGCCGCCCGTCGTGGGCGTCCGCGCGGGCGAGCGACCACTTGGTGAGCGCGATGCCGGTCCAGGCGAAGGGCTCGGGCGGGAACGGCAGCGGCTTCCTGCGGACCATCTCCAGTTCGGTTCGCTCGGTGCGCTCCCCCGACAGCAGGTCGAGCATCACCTCGGCGCCGAACCGGGTCGCGCCCACACCGAGGCCGGTGTACCCGGCCGCGTACGCCACCTTCCCCTGGTGGGCGGTGCCGAAGAACGCCGAGAAGCGGGAGCAGGTGTCGATCGCGCCGCCCCAGGCGTGGGTGAAGCGGACGCCCTCCAGCTGCGGGAAGCAGGTGAAGAAGTGCCCGGCGAGCTTGGCGTACGTCTCCGGGCGGTCGTCGTACTCGGCGCGCACCCGGCCGCCGTACGGGTAGATCGCGTCGTAGCCGCCCCACAGGATCCGGTTGTCGGAGGACAGCCGGAAGTAGTGGAACTGGTTGGCGCTGTCGCCGAGGCCCTGCCGGTTCTTCCAGCCGATCGAGGCGAGCTGCGTCTCGGTGAGCGGCTCGGTCATCAGGGCGTAGTCGTAGACCGGGACGGTGTACGAGCGCACCCGCTTGACCAGGTTCGGGAAGATGTTGGTGCCGAGCGCGACCGTGCGGGCGCGGACGCCGCCGTACGGGGTGCGTACGGCCATGCCGGCGCCGTACTGCCGCAGGGTCAGCGCCGGGGTGTTCTCGTAGACGCGGACGCCGAGGACGAGGCAGGCCCGTTTGAGGCCCCAGGCGAGCTTGGCGGGGTTGACCATGGCCACGCCCCGGCGGTCGTACAGGCCGGCCCGGAAGGTCGGGGAGTCGATCTGTTCCCGTACGGCCTCGGCGTCCAGGTATTCGACGCCGTCGGCCAGGCCCTTGGCGTCGATCTCCGCGTACCAGTCCTTCAGCTCCCGGGCCTGGTACTCCTCGGTCGCCACGTCGATCTCGCCGGTCCGCTCGAACTCGCAGTCCAGGGAGTACCGGGCGACCGCCTCCTCGATGGCGTCGAGGTTGCGGGCGCCCAGCTCCTCCAGCCTGTGGATCTCGTCGGGCCAGCGGGTGAGGCCGTTGGAGAGGCCGTGGGTGAGGGAGGCGGCGCAGAAGCCGCCGTTGCGGCCGGAGGCGGCCCAGCCCACCTCGCGGCCCTCCAGCAGCACCACGTCCCGCCCCGGGTCGCGCTCCTTGGCGATCAGCGCGGTCCACAGTCCGCTGTACCCGCCGCCGACGACCAGCAGGTCGCAGGTCTCGGGGCCGGTGAGCGCGGGCCGGGGGCGGGGGCGGCCGGGGTCGTCCAGCCAGTACGGGACCGGCTGGGCGTCGGAGAGGGATTTCGTCCAGTCGTTGCTGCGGCTCATGGCGCTCGGGGCCATGATTTCAACTCCCTACGAATACACTGATGCGCTTTATGCCTTGCGGCGGTTTCGGCGGTTGCCGATGACCATGGAGGCCAGGACGAACAGTACGGCGATCACGAACATGGCCGTACCGATGACATTGATCTGGACGGGCGTGCCGCGCTGGGCCGATCCCCACACGAACATGGGGAAGGTGACGGTGGAGCCCGCGTTGAAATTGGTGATGATGAAATCGTCGAAGGAGAGCGCGAAGGCGAGCAGCGCGCCGGCGGCGATCCCGGGGGCGGCGATGGGCAGCGTGACCCGGACGAAGGTCTGGAAGGGACCGGCGTACAGGTCCTGCGCGGCCTGCTCCAGCCTCGGGTCCATCGACATCACGCGCGCCTTGACCGCCGTCACGACGAAGCTGAGGCAGAACATGATGTGGGCGATCAGGATCGTCCAGAAGCCGAGCTGGGCGCCCATGTTGAGGAACAGGGTGAGCAGCGAGGCCGCCATCACGACCTCGGGCATCGCCATCGGCAGGAAGATCAGCGAGTTGATCGCGCCCCGCGCCCGGAAGCGGTAGCGGACCAGCGCGAAGGCGATCGCCGTGCCCAGCGCGGTGGCGCCCAGCGTCGCCCAGAGGGCGATCTGGAGACTGATCGACAGGGAGCCGCACAGTCCGGAGACGCCGCAGGGGTCCTTCCAGGCGTCCGTGGAGAACTGCTGCCATTCGTAGTTGAAGCGCCCGTTCGGTTTGTTGAACGAGAAAACCGTGACGATGACATTGGGCAGCAGGAGATAGGCGAGGGTCAGCAGTCCGGCGATGACGACCAGATTGCGCTTGAGCCAGTTGACGAAGGTCATTTAAACCAGATCCTCCGTGCCGGACTTGCGGATGTAGAAGGTGACCATGGCGAGGATCGCGGCCATCAGGACGAAGGAGAGCGCCGCCGCCGTCGGATAGTCCAGCACCCGCAGGAACTGGGACTGGATCACGTTTCCGATCATTCCGGTGTCCGCCGATCCCAGCAGGGACGCGTTGACGTAGTCACCGGTCGCCGGGATGAAGGTCAGCAGCGTCCCGGAGACGACGCCGGGCATCGACAGCGGGAAGGTGACCTTGCGGAAGACCGTGGACGGCTTGGCGTACAGGTCGCCCGCCGCCTCGTGCAGCCGTCCGTCGATGCGCTCCAGCGACGTGTACAGCGGCAGGATCATGAAGGGGAGGAAGTTGTACGTCAGGCCGCAGACCACCGCGAGCGGTGTGGCCAGCACGCGGTCGCCGGCCGTCCAGCCGAGCCAGCTGGTGACGTCCAGTACGTGCAGCGTGTTCAGGACGCCGACGACCGGGCCGCCGTCCGCGAGGATCGTCTTCCAGGCCAGGGTGCGGATCAGGAAGCTGGTGAAGAACGGCGCGATCACCAGGATCATGATCAGATTCCGCCAGCGGCCCGCGCGGAAGGCGATCAGGTAGGCGAGCGGGTAGCCGAGCAGCAGGCACAGCACGGTGGCGGAGGCGGCGTAGGCGACCGATCGCAGGAACTGCGGCCAGTACTCGGACACCGCGTCCCAGTAGGTGACGAAGTGCCAGGTGACCTTGTAGCCCTCCTCCAGTGAGCCCGTCTGCACGGAGGTGGAGGCCTGGTAGACCATCGGCGCGGCGAAGAAGACGACCAGCCACAGGATGCCGGGCAGCAGCAGCCAGTACGGCGTCCAGCGGCCCCGCTTGCGCGGGGGCTTCTGTTCCGGGGCCGGCGGGGAGAGCGGTGGTGGCGCCTCGGTGAGGGTGGACATCAGGCGGCCTCACCCTCGGCGACTCCCGCGTCGATGTCCTGGTCGGCGTCCAGGCCGAAGGTGTGCGCCGGGTTCCAGTGCAGGACGACGTCGGCGCCGGGGGCGAGGCGGGCGTCGCGGTCGATGTTCTGGGCGTACACCTCGAACTCGGGACAGGCCGCGCAGTCCACGACGTACTGCGTGGAGACGCCGATGAAACTGGTGTTGCTGATCTTTCCGGTGATGCGGTTGCGGCCCTCGGGGATGGAGCCGGCGTCGTCCGCGTGCGTCAGGCTGATCTTCTCCGGGCGCACTCCGACCAGCACCTTGCCGCCGGTCCGGGCCGGCGCGGAACACCTGGCGCCGGGCAGGACCAGCTTGTCGCCGGCCGCCTTCACCACGACGTCGCCGCCGCTGCGGGTGTCGACCTCGGCCTCGATGAGGTTGGAGGTGCCCAGGAAGTTGGCGACGAACGTGGTCTGCGGGTTCTCGTACAGGTCGGCGGGGGCGCCCAGCTGCTCCACCCGGCCCCCGTTCATCACGGCGACCTGGTCGGCCATCGTCATGGCCTCCTCCTGGTCGTGCGTGACGTGCACGAAGGTGATGCCGACCTCGGTCTGGATGCGCTTGAGCTCCAGCTGCATCTGGCGGCGCAGCTTGAGGTCGAGGGCGCCGAGGGGCTCGTCGAGGAGCAGCACCCTGGGATGGTTGATCAGGGCGCGGGCGACCGCGACGCGCTGCTGCTGGCCGCCGGAGAGCTGGTGCGGCTTCTTGCGCGCCTGCTCGCCGAGCTGGACCAGGCCGAGCATCTCCTCGACCTGCTTCTTCACGCTTTTGATGCCGCGCCGGCGCAGGCCGAAGGCGACGTTCTCGAAGATGTCGAGGTGCGGGAAGAGGGCGTAGGACTGGAAGACCGTGTTGACCGGCCGTTTGTACGGCGGCAGCGCGGTGACGTCCTGGTCGCCGAGGTGGACGGTGCCGCTGCTGGGCTCCTCCAGTCCGGCGATCATGCGCAGGGTGGTGGTCTTGCCGCAGCCGGAGGCGCCGAGCAGGGCGAAGAAGGAACCCTGGGGCACGGTCAGGTCGAGCGGGTGCACGGCGGTGAAGGAGCCGTAGGTCTTGCTGATGCCGGAGAGGCGGACGTCCCCGCCGTGCTCCGTCGAGTCTGTGGTCTTCATCGTCGTCACGCCCCAGTGAGCTTCGCGAACTTCTCTTCGTAGGCCGTCTCTTCCTTCGGGCTCAGTGAGCGGAAGGCACGGGAGAGGGCCTGCATGGCCTTGTCGGGAATGATCAGCGGGTTGTTCGCCGCGTCCTCGTCGATCTTCGCCAGCTCGTCCTTCACCCCGTCCACGGGACAGACGAAGTTGATGTACGCGGCGAGCTGCGCGGCGGGCCCCGGCTCGTAGTAGTAGTCCATGAGCCGCTCGGCGTTGGTCTTGTGGCGCGCCTTGTTGGGGACCAGCATGTTGTCGCTGGACGTGATGTAGCCGCTGTCCGGGATGACGAAGTCGATGTCCGGGTTGTCCGCCTTGAGCTGGACGACGTCCCCGGCCCAGGCCAGGCAGGCCGCGAAGTCGCCCTTGTTGATGTCGGCGGTGTAGTCGTTGCCGGTGAAGCGGCGTATCTGGCCGCGGTCGACGCCCTTCTGGAGCCGGGCGATCGCCGCGTCGTAGTCGTCGTCGGAGAAGCGCGCCGGGTCCTTGCCCATGTCGAGCAGCGTCATGCCGACGGTGTCGCGCATCTCGGTGAGGAACCCGACCCGCCCCTTGAGCTTGGGATTGTCGAGCAGGTCGGAGACCGTCCTCACCTCGACGCCGTCCAGCGCCTTCTTGTTGTAGGCGATGACGGTCGCGATGCCCTGCCAGGGGTACGAGTAGGCGCGGCCCGGGTCCCAGTCGGGGTTGCGGAACTGCGGCGACAGGTTGGCGAAGGCGTGCGGCAGGTTGGCCGGGTCCAGTTTCTGGACCCAGCCGAGGCGGATCAGCCGGGCGGCCAGCCAGTCGGTGAGCACGATGATGTCGCGCCCGGTCTCTTGACCCGCGGAGAGCTGCGGCTGGATCTTGCCGAAGAACTCGCTGTTGTCGTTGATGTCCTCGGTGTACTTGACCTTGACGCCGGTGCGCTTGGTGAACGCCTCCAGCGTCGGGTGCCGCCGGCCGCTCTCGTCCACGTCCATGTACTCGGTCCAGTTGGAGAAGGAGACCTCCTTCTCCTCCTTGGACCGGTCGTCGGACGAAACACCGCCCTCGGTCTTGCCGGCCGGCGGGATGCCGCAGGCGCTCAGCGTGCCGAGTCCGCCGGCCGCGAGCGCGCCGCCCGCGGAGGCGCGCAGCAGTGAGCGGCGGGTGAGGGCGGCCCTGCCGCTGGTGAAACTGCGCCGCATGGCGGCCACTTGGGCCGGTGACAGGCGGTCGGGCTCGTACTGCTCCATGCGCGTGGTTGCCCTTTCGGGTGGGTCGGCCGTGGTCGGCGGCCTCTCGTCGTGACTATCGGTCCCCGAAGACGGTGCGGTGCCAGTCCTTGGCCGCCACCGCGGTGTTGTCGAACATGACGTGTTTGACCTGCGTGTACTCCTCGAAGGAGTAGGCGGACATGTCCTTGCCGAAGCCGGACGCCTTGTACCCGCCGTGCGGCATCTCGCTGATGATCGGGATGTGGTCGTTGACCCAAACGCAGCCCGCCTTGATCTCGCGGGTGGCGCGGTTCGCCCGGTACACGTCCCGGCTCCAGGCGGAGGCGGCGAGCCCGTACGGCGTGTCGTTGGCCAGCCGGAGGCCCTCGTCGTCGGTGTCGAAGGGCAGGACGACCAGGACCGGCCCGAAGATCTCGGACTGGACGACCTCGCTGTCCTGCGCCGCGTCGGCGATGAGGGTGGGCCGGTAGTAGGCGCCGCCCTTCAGGTCGCCCCGCGGTGCCTCGCCGCCGCACACCACGCGTGCGTACGAGCGCGCCCGGTCGACGAAACCGGCGACACGGTCCCGCTGGACGTGGCTGACCAGCGGACCGAGGTCGGTGCCCGGGGCGAAGGGGTCGCCGACTCGGACGGTGTCCATGAGGGCGGCGGTCTTCTCGACGAACGCGTCGTACAGGGGCCGCTGTACGTACGCGCGCGTGGCGGCCGTGCAGTCCTGACCGGTGTTGATGAGCGCGCCCGCGACCGCGCCGTGGACGGCGGCGTCGAGGTCGGCGTCGTCGAAGACGAGGAACGGCGCCTTGCCGCCCAGCTCCAGGTGGAGGCGCTTGACGGTGGCGGTGGCGACCTCGGCGACCCGCTTGCCGACGGCGGTGGAGCCGGTGAAGGAGGTCATGGCGACGTCCGGGTGGCCGACCAGGTGCTCGCCCGCCTCTCTCCCCGTGCCGGTGACGATGTTGATGACGCCGTCCGGGATGCCGGCCTCGGTGGCGGCCCGGGCGAACATCAGGGAGGTCAGCGGGGTGATCTCGGCGGGCTTGAGCACGATGGTGTTGCCCGCGGCGACCGCCGGGAGGATCTTCCAGGCGGCCATCTGGAGGGGGTAGTTCCAGGGCGCGATGGACCCGACGACGCCGATCGGCTCTCGGCGCACGTACGAGGTGTGGTCGCCGGAGTACTCCCCCGCCGACTGGCCCTGGAGGTGCCGGGCGGCGCCCGCGAAGAAGGCCGCGTTGTCGACCGTGCCCGGCACGTCGAACTCGCGGGTCAGCTTCAGCGGCTTCCCGCACTGCAGGGATTCCGCGCGGGCGAAGTCCTCGGCGCGGTCGGCGAGGACGGCGGCGAACCGGTGCAGGGCGTCGGAGCGCTCGCCCGGGGTGGCGCCGGCCCAGCCGGGGAACGCCTCCCGCGCGGCGGCGACGGCCGCGTCGACGTCGTCGGGACCGGCGAGTTCGTAGGTGAGGACCTCGTCGCCGGTCGCCGGGTCGACGACGGTGTGCGTGCGTCCGGAGGTGCCCCTCGTGAGACGGCCCGCGATGTACTGGGCCCCGTCCGCGAAGCGGTCCTGGGCCGGGAATCGGTCCGGGGTGTCGTTGCCCGGGTTGTGCATGTCGGCTCTCCTCGGTCTCCCCGTGTACGGGGGCCGGCGTGGCTCAGGCTCGATGTGAGTGCCGATCCTGACAGAGCACTAGGCCACCAACAAGTGATTCCGTTGTTGCCATTTGGTTACGCGACGGAATCTGTCGACCAGGTGTCGAGTCGCCACGGAAAAGGCCGGACGGAGTGTCAGTGGCGCGTGCCAGACTCGCGTGCATGGAGAAGATCACGGGGGCGGCGGGACACGAGTCGGCAGTGGAGAGCATCGACGGCAGGGAAGCGCTGGTCGGGCGGGTCCGGGCCGGCGAGCGGATCAAGTACCTCTGCTTCTGGGGGCACCGGCCGCGCCCCGACGGCCGGATCGGCCCGAGCTGCCTGAGCCAGTGGTGGCCGTCACCGTTCACCGTGGCCGGGGTGGAGTACGCGACCGCGGAGCACTGGATGATGGCGGGCAAGGCCAGGCTTTTCGGCGACGCGGAGGCGGAGCGCCGAGTGCTGGCGGCGGAGCATCCCGCCGAGGCCAAGAAGACGGGGCGGCTGGTGCGCGGCTTCGACGAGGCGGTGTGGGAGCGGGAGCGCTTCTCGGTCGTCGTCGAGGGCAGCGTCCACAAGTTCGCCTCGGACCCCGCGCTGCGCGGGTTCCTGCTGGGCACGGGCGACCGGGTACTGGTGGAGGCGAGTCCCGTGGACCGGGTGTGGGGCATCGGCCTGGCCGCGGACGACGAGGCGGCGACGGACCCGGAGCGGTGGCGGGGGCCGAATCTGCTGGGGTTCGCGCTGATGGCGGCGCGGGAGCGGCTGCGTGAAGGCGGCTGACGCCCGCGGTCCCTCCCGCGGGCGCCGGCCGCCTCTGCTCAGCAGCCCTGCTCCTCAGTTGCTCAGCTCTGCGCCTGCGCCGCCACGGAGACCGCCGCCGGGCGCGGGGCGCCGTAGTAGGGGTCCTCGTACTCCGAGTCCTCGTTGATCGCGGCGATGATGCCGACGGCGATCAGGGCCATCACGGCGATGCCGAGGACGATGCCGATGATGCCCATGATGAAGCCGGCCTGGGCCTGTCCGTGGTTGTTGGCCTCGCCGCGCTCGGCCTTGCGGCGCCCCTTGACGCCGAAGACCACGGCGAGGATGCCGAGCACCAACGAGACGATGCCGTACGCGCAGAACATGCAGCAGGCCAGGATGCCGAGCACCATCGCCGCCGTGCCCATGCCGTTCTGCGGGGGCAGCGGGGCGGCGCCCCAGCCGTAACCGCCCTGGGGGTAGGCGGGGTAGCCGTACCCGCCCGGGACACCAGGACCGCCGGGCGCGATCGGCGGTGGCGGCACCGCGGACTCGGGCGGGGGGAACCCGGCGGCGGGCATCGAGACGACCGTGGCCTGGTCGTGCACGGACGGCGGCTGCGCGGACGGCGGCGGCTGCCAGGGCGGCACGTCGCCGGCGGCGGGCTGGGCCGGCTGCTGCGGCACTCCCGTCGCGGCGTCACGGTTCTTGTCCAGCGAGGGCCGGCTCTCCGGGGGCGCCCAAGGATCGTTGGCGCCGTTGGAGTCCCCGCCCGGCCGTGTCGCGTCCGTCATTTCCGTCCCCCTGGGTCGATCGTGCCCGTCATGCTACGGGCCCCGCCCGTCCGGCGTGAGACCGGCCTACGATGATCCCCGTACCGCCGATCAGCCGATCACCCGCGTCCCGCCGCCGCCCGCGCGGCCCGGGGCGCCGTTCCGGGGAGGAACCCTTGACCGAGCACCTCGTCGACCCCGCCGTCCCGCGCGATCTGCACGCCTTCATCGCCGGGCTGCCCAAGGCCGAACTGCACGTCCACCACGTCGGCTCCGCCTCCCCGCGCATCGTCTCGGAACTGGCCGCGCGCCACCCCGACTCCAAGGTCCCCACCGACCCCGAGGCCCTGGTCGACTTCTTCACCTTCACGGACTTCGCGCACTTCATCGACGTGTACCTGTCCGTCGTCGACCTGATCCGCACCCCCGAGGACGTCCGGCTGCTGACGTACGAGGTGGCCCGGGACATGGCCCGGCAGCAGGTGCGGTACGCCGAGCTGACCATCACCCCGTTCTCCTCCACCCGGCGCGGCATCGACGAGGGCGCCTTCATGGACGCGATCGAGGACGCCCGCAAGGCGGCGGAGTCCGAGTTCGGGACCGTACTGCGCTGGTGCTTCGACATCCCGGGCGAGGCCGGTCTGGAGTCCGCCGAGGAGACGACGCGGCTCGCCACCGACGACCGGCTGCGCCCGGAGGGCCTGGTCTCCTTCGGGCTCGGCGGACCCGAGATCGGGGTGGCCCGGCCGCAGTTCAAGCCGTACTTCGACCGCGCGATCGCCGCCGGGCTGCACTCGGTGCCGCACGCCGGCGAGACGACCGGTCCGCAGACGGTGTGGGACGCGCTCACCGACCTGCGCGCCGAGCGCATCGGGCACGGCACCAGCTCCGCCCAGGACCCGAAGCTGCTGGCGCACCTCGCCGAGCACCGCATCCCCCTGGAGGTCTGCCCGACCTCCAACATCGCCACCCGCGCGGTGCGCACCCTGGACGAGCACCCCATCAAGGAGTTCGTAGGCGCCGGGGTGATCGTGACGATCAACTCCGACGACCCCCCGATGTTCGGCACCGACCTCAACAACGAGTACGCCGTCGCCGCCCGGCTCCTCGGTCTCGGCGAACGGGGCCTCGCCGACCTGGCGAAGAACGCGGTCGACGCCTCGTTCCTGGACGCGCCGGGCAAGGCCCGGATCAGGGACGAGATCGACACGTACACCTCCGCCTGGCTCACCTCCTGAGCCGGGTGGCCGCCATGAGTCCCGCACGCGACCTGACCGCCGTGGCCCACCGCGGCGACCCGTACCGGTACCGCGAGAACACGCTCGACTCGCTGCGCTCCGCGCTCGACCGCGGCGCCGACGCGGTCGAGACCGACGTACGGCTCACCCGCGACGGCGTGCCCGTGCTGCTGCACGACGAGACGCTGAAGCGGCTGTGGGGGCACGACAGGCCGCTGCGGTCCCTGTCCGCCGAGGAGGTGCGCGGGCTGACGGCGGGCAGGGTGCCGACGCTCGCCGAGGCGCTGGCCGCGACCGACGGCAGCCGGCTGATGCTGGACCTGCCGGGCGGTCCGGGCGAGCGGGCGGTGCGGCGCGTCGTGGACGTCGTCCGGGAGTGCGGGGCCCAGGACCGCGTGTACTACACGGCGGGCGCCGCGGCCATGCTCGCCGTGCGCGCCGCCGACCCCGCCGCCGAGATCGCGATGACCTGGACGACGGCGGCGCCGCCGCGGCCCGCGCTGCTGGCGGCGGTGCGGCCGCGGTGGCTGAACTACCGGTTCGGGCTGGTGACCCGGGCCCTGGCCGAGCGGGTCCACGGCGACGGCTGCCTGCTGTCGGTGTGGACCCCCGACACCCGGCGCTCCATGCGCCGGCTGATCGCGCTGGGCGTCGACTCGATCACCACCAACCGCATCGACACGCTGTGCGCGCTGCGCGGCGGTGCCGGACCTGTCCCGGCCCGTAGGGGATGACCCGCACAACTCCCCTGTTTTATGCGGGAGTTCCCTGAGTCCGGCCATGGGGCGGGCGCCCTACTCACCGACGATCCGCCGCGGGACGCGGCGCAGAAGGATGATCGACGATCCTTCCGCCGCAACCGTCTTCCCCTGGAGCAGTCGATGCGTGTCCGCACCCACTCCGCCCTCGCCGCCGCCGTGGTCCTCGCCCTGGCCGCCGGGCCACTGGCGGCCCCGGCGTTCGCGGCGCCGCCCGCCGCGGTCGCCGGGTCCGTGGACCGGGACGGGCCGGACGAGAAGGCACTGCGCGACGCGCTCTCCGTCGTCCCGAACCAGTACGCCACCGCCGCCCTCGTGCGGGTCGGCGACCCCGACGGCGACTGGCACGGCAGCGCGGGCGTGCGCGGCCTGGCCGGTGACCGGCCGGCACACCCCGACGCCCGCTTCCGGGCCGGTTCGGTCACGAAGGTCGTCACCGCCGCCACCGTCCTGCGGCTCGCGGCCCAGGACGAGATCGACCTGGACGCGCCGGTGCAGGGCTACCTCCCCGAGCTGTTCACGCCGGAGTTCGAGCAGCCGATCAGCGTGCGCCAACTGCTGAACCACACCAGCGGCATCAAGCCGGGCGACGGTCTCGGCGACGACTTCGCGGAGGTGTACGCGCACCGCTTCGAGACCCTCACCCCGCGCCAGGTCGCGGCGTCGGCGATCGCCAAGGGACCGGAGGACTTCACTCCGGGGACGCGGCAGCAGTACCTGAACATCAACTACACGGTCCTCGGCCTGCTGATCGAGAAGGTGACGGGGCAGTCGTACGCCTCCGTGGCCACACGCCTGGTCCTGCGCCCGGCCGGCATGCACCACACGTACTTCCCCGGCACCGACCCCCGCATCCGGGGCCCGCACAACCGGGGCTACCAGGCGGTGGAGCAGCCGGACGGCACGGTGAAGCTCCTCGACGTGACCGAGTGGAACCAGGCGGACCGCTGGGCGGCCGGCGACATGATCTCCACCACTGCCGACCTGGAGAAGCTGCTCACCAAGCTGTTCCGCGGAAGGATCGTGCCGCAGCCGGAACTGGAGGAGATGTTCACGACCCCAGCGGGCGTCCCGGGCGCGCGACGCAGCGCGGGGCTGGAGTACAAGGAAGTCGACGGCGAGATCTTCTGGGGCAAGTCGGGGTCCCGCTACGGATACAGCGCGCTCATCGGCGGCACCCGCGACCTGAGCCGCACCGTCGTCTGCTCGGTCAACTCCACGGACGCCAAGAGCGCGGACCCGAAGCCGGTCCTCGACCGGATCACCATGGCCGCGCTCAAGTAGCCCCCCGTCGGGCACCGCGTCCGTCAGACGCCGCGCCCCGCCACCCGCCACGCCACCGCGCGCGCCCCTGCCGTCGCCGCGCCCGCCGAGCCGAGCCCCACGGCGAGGACGCGCGGGCGCGTGGCGCGCAGGACACCGGCACGGCGCAGCCGGCGGCGGGCCCAGAGCGTGAACAAGACGACGACGAGCGGCGAGGTCGCGGCCCCGGGCGGGCAACCGCGCACCAGTGCCGGCCTGGGCGAGGTGGACCAGGCCGTGCAGGCCGAAGGCGTTCAGCGCCGTCTGGTACGCGGCCGACCGGCCGCCGGTGACCCCTCCCGCGGCGGACGCGGCGGCCACGACGGCGGCCATCGCCCCGGCCGCCACCGCGAACTCCCGCCGGTCCACCGTCCCGGCCCGCCGCCGCACGGCCTCCGGCACGGTGGGGAACCGCTCGCGCAGGGCGGGCGGCTCACGCCGCCACCAGCCCGGCACGGTCGCCGGTTCCCCGGCGTCGTGCGGCGCCCGGGCGGCCGGCAGCCCCGGCGAGACCGCCGCACCCACTTTTTCATCGTCCGGTGAATTCGCCACGGCGGCCAGTCCGCTACACCCCGACGATCCCGTTCCACCGCTTCGCGAACTCCGACCGCTCCCCCGCCGCGATGTCCCTCGCGATGGCGAGCCGTCCGCGCATCGCCGCGTCCGGGAAGATCAGCGGGTCCTCGGCCAGCGCGGCGGTCTCCTCGTCGTCGGAGGAGGCGAGTACGTCCTGGGCGGCGGGAACGGGGCAGACGTAGTTGACCCACGCGGCCAGCTCGGCGGCGACCTCCGGCCGGCAGTAGAAGTCGATCAGCCGCTCGGCGTTGGCCTTGTGGCGGGCCAGGTTGGGGATCATCAGGGACTCCGACCACAGCTCGGCGCCCTCCTCGGGGACGACGAACTCGATGTCCGGGTCGTCCGCCTGGAGCTGGATCACGTCACCGGAGTAGGCCTGGCAGGCCAGGACGTCACCGCTGGAGAGGTCCTTGATGTAGTCGTTGCCGGTGAAGCGGCGGACCTGGCCCTTGGCCACCTGCTTCTCCACCTGGTCGCACATCGCGTGGAAGTCGTCCGCCGTCCAGTCCGTGATGTCGACGCCGTTGCCCTGCATCAGCAGCGCGAACGCCTCGTCCATGCCGGAGAGCAGGGTCACCCGGCCCTTGAGGTCGTCCGCCCACAAGTCGGAGACGTGCCGGACCTCCCGGCCGAGCCGACGGCGGTTGTAGGCGATGCCGGTGATGCCGGACTGCCAGGGCACGGTGAACTTCCGGCCCGGGTCGAAGGCGGGCGAACGCAGCAGCGGGTCCAGGTACTGGGTGACGTTCGGCTGGCGGGAGCGGTCCATCTCCTGCACCCAGCCGAGCCGTACGAACCGGCCGCACATCCAGTCGCTGATGACGATCAGGTCGCGGCCGGTGGGCTGGTGGTTCATCAGGGACGGGCTGATCTTGCCGAAGAACTCGTCGTTGTCGTTGATCTCCTCGATGTACTCGACGGAGATGCCCGACTCCTTCTCGAACGCCTCCAGCGTGGGCCGCCGGTTCGGACGCTCGTCGTCGGTGTCGATGTACAGCGGCCAGTTCGCCCAGGTCAGCCGCTTCTCGGTGGCGGACCGGTCGGTGGCGGCGCGGTCGCCCGGTGCGACGTAGGCGGCCGGTACGCCGCAGCCGGCCAGTGCGCCGAGCGCGGCGGAGCCGCCCAGACCGCGCAGGAGGGTACGACGGGAGAGCGAGGGCGTCCTCGGGAGCAGGGGCATGGCACGAAGGGTCCCGCGCCCGCGCTCACCGGGACAATCGACGCTGCGTCGAGCGGGTCCGGCCAGGTCCGACACCCTGTCGACCGGGGCGAGTCCGCGGTCCACGTGTGCGGCCCCGGACGGGGTCCCCCGTCCGGGGCCGCACACGTGGAGCCGGGTCCGTCACGCGTCCAGCGACGTCATCACGTGCTTGATCCGGGTGTAGTCCTCGAAGCCGTAACCCGACAGGTCCTTGCCGTAGCCGGACTTCTTGAAGCCGCCGTGCGGCATCTCGGCGACCAGCGGGATGTGGGTGTTGATCCACACGCAGCCGAAGTCCAGCCGCTTGGACATCCGCATGGCGCGGCCGTGGTCCTTGGTCCACACAGAGGAGGCCAGCGCGTACTCGACGCCGTTGGCCCACTCGACCGCCTGGTCCTCGTCACGGAAGGACTGGACGGTGATGACCGGGCCGAAGACCTCCTTCTGGATGATCTCGTCGTCCTGCTTGAGGCCGGAGACGACGGTCGGGGCGTAGAAGTACCCCTTGTCGCCGACCCGGTGGCCTCCCGCCTCGACCTTGGCGTGGGCGGGCAGCCGCTCGATGAACCCGGAGACCTGCTTGAGCTGGTTCGGGTTGTTGAGCGGGCCGTACAGGACGTCCTCGTCGTCCGGCTGGCCGGTCTTGATCTCCGACGCGGCCTTGGCGAGCGCGCTCACGAACTCGTCGTGGATCGACTCGTGGACCAGCACGCGGGTGGCGGCGGTGCAGTCCTGGCCGGCGTTGAAGTAACCCGCCTCCGAGATGCCCTCGACGGCCTTGGGGATGTCGGTGTCCTCGAAGACCACGACCGGCGCCTTGCCGCCGAGCTCCAGGTGGACCCGCTTGAGGTCCTTCGACGCCGACTCGGCGACCGACATGCCGGCCCGCACCGAGCCGGTGATGGAGGCCATCGCCGGGGTCTCGTGCTCGACCATCAGGCGGCCGGTGTCGCGGTCGCCGCAGACGACGTTGAAGACGCCCTTGGGCACGATCGAGCCGATGATGTCGGCCATCAGGGCCGTCGAGGCGGGGGTCGTGTCGGACGGCTTGAGGACGACCGTGTTCCCCGCGGCGAGCGCCGGGGCGAACTTCCACACGGCCATCATCATCGGGTAGTTCCACGGCGCGACCTGCGCGCAGACGCCGATCGGCTCGCGGCGGATCATGGAGGTCAGGCCCTCCATGTACTCGCCGGCGCTGCGGCCCTCCAGCATCCGGGCCGCACCCGCGAAGAAGCGGATCTGGTCGACCATCGGCGGGATCTCCTCGGAGCGGGTCAGCCCGACGGGCTTGCCCGTGTTCTCCACCTCGGCCGCGATCAGCTCCTCGGCCCGCTCCTCGAACGCGTCCGCGATCTTGAGCAGGGCCTTCTGCCGCTCGGCCGGGACCAGGTCCCGCCAGGCCGGGAAGGCCGCGGCGGCGGCCGCCATGGCGGCGTCGACGTCCGCCTGCCCGGACAGGGGGGCGGTCGCGTAGGCCTCGCCCGTGGCGGGGTTGACCACCTCCGTGGTCCGTCCGTCGGCGGCGTCCCGGAACTCACCGTCGATGTAGTTGCGCAGACGACGCAGCTCGGTGCTCACTGCCGGCCCTCCAAGTTCGGTGTCTTCTTCGGTCTCTCCGGTTCGGACCTCGCCGCTGTCGCGCGTGTCCAAACACTGAGACACCCACCCTAGACGCAGACCCCACGTTTTCAACACCCCCGGTCGCCTCCAGGTTGCGAAATCCGTCGATGCTGACGTCTCAGACAACGAATTTCATCGATCCGGGCTTGCGAAACTGTCGATACGTCGTGCACAGTGAAGCCGTGGCCAGTCGAAGCGCAGACCAGAAGGACTCCCGCGAGTCCAGGAGCGGCGGACCCCAGTTGGACGCCGTCTCCCTCGCCATCATCGAACAGCTCCAGGAGGACGGCCGCCGGCCGTACGCAGCCATCGGCAAGGCCGTGGGCCTGTCGGAGGCGGCCGTGCGCCAGCGCGTCCAGAAGCTGCTCGACCAGGGCGTGATGCAGATCGTCGCCGTGACGGACCCGCTCACCGTGGGCTTCCGCCGCCAGGCGATGGTCGGTGTCAACGTCGAGGGCGACGTGGAGTCCGTCGCCGACGCGCTGACGGCCATGTCCGAATGCGAGTACGTGGTGATGACAGCGGGCTCCTTCGACCTGATGGTGGAGGTCGTCTGCGAGGACGACGACCACCTCCTGGACGTCATCAACAAACGCATCCGGGCCGTCCCCGGAGTGCGCTCCACCGAGAGCTTCGTCTACCTCAAGCTCAAGAAGCAGACCTATATGTGGGGAACCCGATAATCGTGAGCACCGACAGCCCCAAGGACCTCAGCAGGACCGCATACGACCACCTGTGGATGCACTTCACCCGCATGTCGTCGTACGAGAACGCCCCCGTCCCCACCATCGTCCGCGGTGAGGGCACCCACATCTACGACGACAAGGGCAAGCGCTACCTCGACGGTCTCGCCGGCCTGTTCGTGGTCCAGGCCGGACACGGCCGCCAGGAGCTGGCCGAGACCGCCTCGAAGCAGGCGCAGGAGCTCGCTTTCTTCCCGGTGTGGTCCTACGCCCACCCCAAGGCCGTCGAGCTGGCCGAGCGCCTGGCGAACGAGGCCCCCGGTGACCTCAACAAGGTCTTCTTCACCACCGGCGGCGGCGAGGCGGTCGAGACCGCCTGGAAGCTCGCCAAGCAGTACTTCAAGCTGACCGGCAAGCCGACCAAGTACAAGGTCATCTCCCGCGCGGTGGCCTACCACGGCACCCCGCAGGGCGCCCTGTCCATCACCGGCCTGCCGGGCCTGAAGGCCCCCTTCGAGCCGCTGGTGCCGGGCGCGCACAAGGTCCCGAACACCAACATCTACCGCGCCCCGCTCTTCGGCGACGACCCGGAGGCCTTCGGCCGCTGGGCCGCCGACCAGATCGAGCAGCAGATCCTCTTCGAGGGCCCGGAGACGGTCGCCGCCGTCTTCCTGGAGCCGGTGCAGAACGCGGGCGGCTGCTTCCCGCCCCCGCCCGGCTACTTCCAGCGGGTGCGCGAGATCTGCGACCAGTACGACGTGCTGCTCGTCTCGGACGAGGTCATCTGCGCCTTCGGCCGCCTCGGCACGACGTTCGCCTGCGACAAGTTCGGCTACGTCCCGGACATGATCACCTGCGCCAAGGGCATGACCTCGGGCTACTCCCCGATCGGTGCCTGCATCATCTCCGACCGCCTGGCCGAGCCGTTCTACCGGGGTGACAACACCTTCCTGCACGGCTACACCTTCGGCGGCCACCCGGTCTCCGCCGCGGTCGGCATCGCCAACCTCGACCTGTTCGAGCGCGAAGGCCTCAACCAGCACGTCCTCGACAACGAGGGCAACTTCCGCGCGACGCTGGAGAAGCTCCTCGACCTGCCGATCGTCGGCGACGTCCGCGGCAACGGCTTCTTCTACGGCATCGAGCTGGTCAAGGACAAGAACACCAAGGAGTCGTTCAACGAGGAGGAGACCGAGCGGGTCCTGTACGGCTTCCTGTCGAAGGCACTCTTCGACAACGGCCTGTACTGCCGTGCCGACGACCGCGGCGACCCGGTCATCCAGCTCGCCCCGCCGCTGATCTCCAACCAGGAGACCTTCGACGAGATCGAGCAGATCCTGCGCGCCACGCTGACGGAGGCGTGGACGAAGCTCTGATCATCCTTCCAGAGGATCATCATCCGGCCCCGGTGCCGCCCGTTCGAGTGAGACACGGCGTCCCGGGGCCGCGTGCTGTCCGGCCTCCCCACGGCGACTGCCTACGGTGCCCAGTGACCGATCGGCCCCGCCTTCGTTCGCCCGTACGGGGGACGCGAACGGGGAAACACGGATCAGAACCGAGGTGTACGCCCATGGAGGCTCCGCCGGACAACGACGTGCTGTGGGCCCGCGCCCTGCACTTCACGCACCACGACGGCTCCCCCGCGCTGCAAGGCGTGTCGGTCGGCGTCCGCGAGGGCGAGATCCTCGCCGTGAGCGGCCCGCGCGGCAGCGGCAAGACCACGCTGCTGCGGTGCCTGTCCGGCATGGTCCGGCCGCAGGACGGCGAGGTCTGGTTCAACAGCCTGCCGGTGCACACCATGGGCCCGCTCAAGCGCGAGCGACTGCGCCGGGACCGCTTCGGCTGGATCGACCCCGCCCCGGTGCTCGTCCCGGAACTCAACGCCTGGGAGAACGCCGCCCTGCCCCTCATGCTGCGCGGCACCGGCCGGCGCCGGGCCAAGACCGCCGCCATGGAGTGGCTGGACCGCCTCGACGTCGGCGGCCGGACGGCCCGCAGGCGCCCGCACGAGCTCCAGCAGGCCGAGCGGCAGCGCGTGTGCATCGCCCGCGCGCTCGCCGTCGCGCCCGCGGTGCTCTTCGCGGACGAGCCGACGGCGCCGCTGCACCGAGTCGACCGCGCGCACGTCCTGCGCACGCTCACCACCGCGGCCCGCTCGCACGGCATCACCGTCCTGCTCGCCACCGGCGACGCGCAGACCGCCGCCCTCGCCGACCGCACGGTGTCCCTGCTCGACGGACGGCGGGTGCGGACCGTGCACCTGCCTCCGGTCGCGGAGACCGCGGTGGCCACCGGGGCCGGCGGGACATCCGGCACCCCCGGAACGGAAGGCCGGGCGGCGTGCTCGCTCTCCGCCTGACCGGCGCCGCCCGCCTCGCCGTCCAACTGCGCCGCCTGCTGGTCGCGGTGGCGTCGGCGGGCACGGGCTTCCTGCTGCTGTGTGCCCTCGGCCACGCGCTCACCCATCCGGACGCGCCCGGCTCCTCCACCCTCCGCCTGGCCTGGTGCGCGGCACCGCTGGCCGCCACGGTGTACCTCGCCGTCGCCGTGGCCCGCACGGACCCCGGCACGCGTCCTCGCCCGGGACTGTCGGCGATCGGCCTGGGCCCCGGCCGGCTGATGGCGGTCTCGGCGACGACCACGGCCCTGTCGGCGGCCCTCGGCTCGGTGGCGGCCCTGTTCGGCTTCCTGTACCTGCGCGGAGACCTCACGGGCACGCCGGCCGACGGCGCCGTGACCGAGGCGCTGGCGCTCGGCCAGCGCCTTCCCGCCCCGGCCGTGGTGACCCTGCTGACCCTGGTACCGGCCGCCGCGTCGGCCGCCGTCGCCCTCAACCTCCGCCCCCGCGACCCGAGGCCCGCCTCCGACACCGGCCCCCGCCGCTACGGCCGTTTCGGCGCGTACGGCTGGGGCGCGGCCCGCGAGACCTTCGGCACCTACGGCCGCTACGGCGCCCGCCTGGCATCGGCCTCGGCAGCGGCCCAGCCTGCGGACAGTCCTGCCGCTGGGGCAGCTCGGGCGGGCGCCGATGGGACCGGCTCCGGGGAAGGCGCCCTGCTCACGCAGGCCGGTGACACCCAGCCCCCGGCCACGCCGGACGGCAACGCGCCCACCCCCGACGCCGTACCCGGCCCCACCGCCCCCCGCCCCCACACCACCACCCTCCCCTGGGGCATCGCCGTACTCACCGCCGGCCTCGCGGTCGAGACCTACGCCGGCGACACCGCCACCCCCGGAACAACCCCCTCCGCCGCCGTCCTCCTCGGCTGGTCCCTCACCGTCCTCGGCCTCGCCCTCGCCGGCCCGGGCCTCACCCACCTCTGCGGCCGCCTGCTGCAGGCGGCCCGCCCCGGCGCCCTGCGCCTCCTCGCCGGCCGCGTCCTCATGGAGGAGTCGCACCGCATCGGCCGCCCCCTCGGCGTCGTCTGCGCCGTGGCCTGCGCCGCCTACGCGGCCACCACCCTCTACGACACCGGCGGCCCGGACTTCGGTCCGCTGAGCACCCTCGGCACCCTCGTCGTGGCCGGCTGCACGGTGGCCACCCTGCTCACCGCCGCCGTCGAGGCAAAACACGCCCGCACCGACACGACTGACGCCCTGCTCCGGCTGGGCGCGCCCCCGGCGACGCTGCGCGCCGCGGCGGCCGTACGCGCCGGTGCGCTGCTCACCCTGTTCGCCCCGCTGACCCTGATCGTCGCCCAGTTGGCGTCCCTGCCGCTGGCCCGCTGAGGGGCGTGGCAAGTCTTCTCGAAAAAATCTCCGATCCGGCGATGAGTTCCGCACTCCCCGCGCGTCTAACCTCTCGAACGGCACGACAGCAGCAGGACACCGACGGGAGAGGCCCCATGTACCAGCAGATGATCTTCGTGAACCTGGCCACCAACGACCTCGACGCCTCGAGGAAGTTCTTCACCGGGCTCGGCTACGAGATCAACGCCCAGTTCAGCGACGACTCCACCGCGTCGATCCCGCTCAGCGACACCATCGTCGTGATGGTGCACACCCCGGAGAAGTACCGCCAGTTCACGAAGAAGGACATCGTGGACTCGACGAAGTCCAGCGAGGTGCTGATCGCGCTGAGCGCCGAGAGCCGCGAGAAGGTCGACGAACTGGTCGACAAGGCGGTCGCGGCCGGCGGCTCCGTCTCCGGCGAGACCCAGGACCACGGCTTCATGTACGGCCGCGCCTTCGACGACGTCGACGGCCACACCTTCGAGGTCGTCTGGATGGACCCGGCCGCGGTCCAGGGCTGACCCGCGCGCACGCCTAGCATGGGCGGGTGGATTCGACGACACCCGCCCAGCCCGGCTCACCGTCCCTCCAGCAGTCCCACCACGCCTCGCACGACCGGGAGATCGAGAGCCTCGCCGAGTTCGACCACGTCGTCTCGGCGCACGGCACACTCGCCCACTACCGCGTCCAGGCCGTCGACCTGACGGAGCGTACGGACGCCCTGATGTCCGCGGACCCCACGGGCGCCGTCTTCCTCGGCTGCCGGATGGCTCCCGAGGCGGCCGCCCGGGTGCGTGCCGCCGGCGCACTGGTCTTCCCGCCCATACCGGGTCTGCCCTTCGAGCCCTACCGGGCGCACGTCTACACCCCGGACGCGCTGTACGCCTCCCTCGACGAGGGCTACGAGGCGACCCCGGACGCCCTCGCCTACGACTGGTTCCAGCAGACCAAGGCGGACGGCGACGTGTTCGCCTCCATGCTGCGCGCGATCCACGACGACGCCGTCTCCGACGCGGTCGACGAACTCCTCGCCGGCGCACGCGTGGTCGGCGTCATGGGCGGTCACGCCATGGCGCGCGGCACGAGCGCTTACGCGGGCGCCGCACGCCTGGGCCGCGAGCTGGCCCGCGCCGGCTTCACCGTGGCCACCGGCGGCGGTCCGGGTGCGATGGAGGCGGCCAACCTCGGCGCGTACGCGGCCCCGTTCGGCGACGGGATGCTGGAGGAGGCCCTGCTGCTCCTCGCCAAGGTCGCCTCGTTCACGCCGTCGGTCACCGACTGGGCGCGGTCCGCGTTCGAAGTGCGCGAGCGCTGGCCCGAGGGCGGTGCCTCGGTCGGCATCCCGACCTGGTTCTACGGCCACGAGCCGCCCAACGCCTTCGCGGCGCACATCGCCAAGTACTTCGCCAACGCCACCCGCGAGGACGGCCTGCTGGCCCGTTCCAACGCGGGCGTGGTCTTCCTGCCGGGCGCCGCCGGCACCGTGCAGGAGATCTTCGACAACGCGACGCCGAACTACTACGAGTCACGGGGCGAACCCACTCCGATGGTCCTGGTGGACCGGCGGCACTGGACGGAGAAGCTGCCCGCGTGGCAGCTCCTCACCTCGCTCGCCGAGGGGCGGACCTTGGAGTCCCGGATCGCCCTGGTCGACCGGATCGAGGAGGCTCCCGAGGCGCTGAAACGTCTCGGCGGTTAATAAGAGGGCAAAGCCAACGTCCTTGGCGGGCACATGCGTTGACACTGCTTATGCACCGCTTATAGACCAGTGAGGCTCGTGGGTGTGCTGGGGCCGCGTCATCGGGCACCAGCACCCTCTCCACCCCCCGCATCTGCGCTCCCGTAAAGGACAAACGTGGCAGTCCTGTCCATATTCAGAAGCACGGCATCGCGCCGTGGTGTTCGCGCCCTCGGTGTCGCCTCCGCCTCGGTGGCGCTGGCGATCGGCGCCGCCGGCAACGCTCTCGCCTGCGACATCAGCGAGTTCTCCGCCGCCGCCAAGTGCGAGGGCGACAAGGGCGTCATCACGGTCACCGACGTGGACCCCGCCGGCATCCCCGCCACCGTCAGCGTGTACCTGCAGAACAACGGCGCCGACGCCGAGAAGATCGGCGAGCAGGTGGTCAAGGGCTCGCGCGAAGGCACCACCATCACCTTCGCCGCGGACTGGAAGCCGAACGCCGAGTACCGCGTCCACGTCAAGGCCGACAAGTACGTCGACGAGGACATCAAGCCGAACCTCGTGACCCCGGCGACCGCCTGCGAGACGGAGGAGACGCAAGCGCCTTCCCCGACACCGTCGGAGAGCTCCCCCCTCCCGTCCGACACCCCGTCCGACGAGACACAGACGCCTGCGCCCTCCACGTCGAGCCCGGCTCCGGCCCCGAGCGAGAGCACCGCTCCGGCGGCCGTGCCGAGCAACGCCCCGTCCCCGGCGGCCGGTGAGTCCAACCTCGCCGAGACCGGCGCCAACTCCAACACCGGTGTGATCGTCGGCATCGCGGCGGCCCTGGTCGTCGTCGGTGGCGGCGCGGTCTTCCTCGGCATGCGCCGTCGCGGAGCCAACGGCAAGGGCTGACGCCCTCCCAGTTCCACAGGGCGTACGCGACAGCAGTGGCCCGTCCCCGGGCGGGGGCGGGCCACCCGCAGTGTCAGCTCCCCCGGATCATCCGAACGTCGCCTTCTCCAGCCAGAAGTCCAGCAGCTTCCGGTCACCGAGCACCTCGAGGCCCGGCGCGTCCGGGGGCAGTCGCCGGGAGAAGGCCGGCCGCACGTCCGCGAGCGGCCCGCGCAGCGCCACGTCCGCCCTCTCGTGGCCGCGGCGCCAAGGTGACGCCCTCGTCGGGCAGCTCGACGACCCACTCGGCCGTCACCCTACGAGCGGAAGGATTACCCGAGCACCACGATCTCCGCCACGTCGTACTCCACCCCGACCGTGTCCCCCACCTCCGGCGCCGCCCGCAGCGCGCACGCCGCCTCCAGGCGCGGGGCATCCTCGGGCTGGAGGTGGACGGCCACGTGGGTGCCGCGGAAGGTGCGGGCGGTCACCGTGCAGCGCAGACCGGTGTCGGCGGGCACCAGGCGCACCCCGGCAGGGCGGACGAGCAGCGTCCGGGCGCCCTGCGGGGCGTCCTCGGGAACCGGCACCTTGCCCCACGGGGTGTCGGCGGCCTGCCCGGTGACGGTCGCGTCGACCACGTTGTCGAAGCCCAGGAAGCGGGCCACGAAGGCGTCGGCGGGCCGCTGCCACACCTGCAGCGGCGTCCCCGACTGGGCGATCCGCCCGTCCCGCATCACCACGACCCTGTCGGCGAGCGCGAAAGCCTCGCCCTGGTCGTGCGTCACGGCGAGCACCGTGGTGCCCAGCCGGCCGAACAGCTCCCGCAGTTCCACCACGAGCCGCTCCCGCAGCGAGCGGTCCAGCTGACCGAGAGGCTCGTCCAGCATGAGCAGCCGGGGCCGGGCCGCGAGGGCACGGGCCAGCGCCACCCGCTGCTGCTCACCCCCGGAGAGCGCGGCGACGGACCGGCGGGCGGCGTCCGGCAGCCCGACCAGCTCCAGCAACTCCCCCACCCGCTCGTGCTGTTCGGCACGGGACGCGCCCCGCATCCGTGGTCCGAAGGCGACGTTCCCGGCCACGTCCCGCTGCGGGAACAGCTGGTGGTCCTGGAACATCAGCCCGACCTCGCGCTTGTGCGCGGGCACCCCGGCCTGGTCGTGCCCGTCCAGCGTCACCCGTCCGGCGTCCAGCGGCTGGAGACCGGCGACCGCCCTCAGCAGCGTCGACTTGCCGCTGCCGCTGGGCCCGAGCACGCACACCACCTCGTGCTCGGCGACCTCCAGGTCGACGGCGTCGAGCACGGGCCGCCCGCCGAAGCGGACGGTCGCGCCCTCCAGGCCCAGCAGGCTCGTCGGCAGGCTCGGCGGCATCTCTAGAACTCCCCGGTCCGGTCGGTCCGCAGCCGCTCCAGCACCACCAGGGCCACGGCGCACACCAGCATCAGAATCGTCGAAAGGGCCATCGCCTGGCCGTAGTTCATGTCCCCGGGCCGTCCCAGCAGCCGCGCCACGGCCACCGGCAGCGTCGGGTTGTCGGGCCGCGCGATGAACACGGTCGCCCCGAACTCCCCGAGCGACACCGCGAACGCGAACCCGGCGGCCACCAGCAGCGCCCGCCGCACCATCGGCAGGTCCACCTCACGCCACACCCGCCACGGCGACGCCCCGAGCACCGCCGCCGCCTCCCGCAGCCGTACGTCCACCGCCCGCAGGACCGGCAGCATGGTCCGTACGACGAAGGGGACGCCGACCAACGCCTGCGCGAGCGGCACCAGGATCCAGGAGGCGCGCAGGTCCAGCGGGGGCTCGTCCAGCGCGATCAGGAACCCGAAGCCGACGGTCACGGCGGACACCCCGAGCGGCAGCATCAGCAGGGCGTCGAAACCGCGCACGAAACGGCCCGCGTCGCGGCGGGTGAGAGCGGCGGCGGCCAGAGCGCCGATCACCACCGCGATGGCGGTGGCGGCGACGGCGTACTGGAGGGAGTTGCCGATCGCCTCGATCGGCGGAACCAGGAAGGTGCCGCCGTCCGCGCGGGTCAGCGCCCGGTAGTAGCCGAGACCGGACGCGCCGAGCGACCGCTGGACCAGTACGGCCAGCGGCAACAGGATCAGTCCGGCGACGGTGACCAGGACCCCCGCCAGCAGCGCCCACTGCCCGGCTCCGCGCGGGCGGCGCGCGGTCGTGGCCGCGTCCACCAGCCGCAGGGCCGTCTCCCGCCGCCGTACCGTCCAGGCGTGCACGGCGAGGACGGCGGCGACCGCCACGAACTGGACCAGCGTCAGTACCGCGGCCGTGGACAGGTCGAAGACCTGGGAGGTCTGCCGGTAGATCTCCACCTCCAGGGTGGAGAAGGCGGGCCCGCCGAGGATCTGGACCACGCCGAAGGAGGTGAACGTGAACAGGAACACCATCAGCGCGGCGGCGGCCACGGCGGGCGCGAGCGCGGGCAGCGTCACCTGACGCCAGGCCTTCGGCCGCGAGGCGCCGAGCATCCGCGCGGCCTCCTCCTGCCGCGGGTCGAGCTGCGACCAGAGGCCGCCGACGGTGCGGACGACGACGGCGTAGTTGAAGAAGACGTGCGCGAGCAGGATCGCCCACACCGTGGTGTCCAGGCGTACGCCCCACAGCTCGTCGAGCAGCCCGCCGCGGCCGACCAGCGCCAGGAACGCCGTGCCGACGACGACCGTCGGCAGGACGAACGGCACGGTCACCACGGCCCGCAGCACCTGCTTGCCGGGGAAGTCGAGGCGGGCGAAGGCGTAGGCGCCGGGCAGGGCGATCAGCAGGGTGAGCGCGGTGGAGGCCAGCGCCTGCCAGGTTGTGAACCACAGCACCTGCCGGACGTCGGACTGCCCGAGCACCTCCCCGATCCGCCCGAACTGCCAGGCTCCGTCGGCCTTGAGCCCGCGCGCGACGATCGCGGCGACGGGGTAGGCGAAGAACGCCGCGAAGAACGCGACGGGCACGGCCATCAGCCCGAGCCGCGCCGCGCTCCCGCGCGCGCTCCTCACCCGCTCCACCCGCTCCACCCGCTTCACCTCACGACGAGCGAGGTCCACGCCTTGACCCACTGGTCGCGGTTGTCGGCGATCTTCGCCGGGTCCATGGTCCGCGGGTCCTCGGCCGGCGGCCCGAACTTCCGGAAGGACTCGGGGATCGCGGCGTCCTTGCGCACCGGATACACGAACATGTTGAGCGGCAGGTCCTCCTGGAACTGCTTGCTCAGCAGGAAGTCGAGGAGCGCCTTGCCGCCCTCCGGGTTCCCGGCGTTGCTCAGCAGACCGGCGTACTCGATCTGGCGGAAGCAGGTGCCCTGGGCGACGCCCGTCGGCGCGGTGTCCGGCTGCGGGTCGGCGTAGATCACCTCGGCGGGCGGGGAGGAGGCGTAGGAGACGACGAGCGGCCGGTCGCCCTTGGCCTTCCTGCCGCCGGACGAGCCGGAGAACTCCTCGTTGTACGCCTGCTCCCAGCTGTCCACGACCTTGACGCCGTTCGCCTCGAGCTTCTTCCAGTAGTCCTGCCAGCCCTCGTCGCCGTACTCGGCCGCGGTGCCGAGCAGGAAGCCGAGGCCGGGCGAGGAGCCGGCCGCGTTCTCGGTGACGAGCAGGTCCTTGTACTCGGGCTTGACCAGGTCGTCGAAGGAGTCCGGCGGGGTCAGCTCGTGCTCGCTGAAGTAGGCCTTGTCGTAGTTGACGCAGATGTCGCCGGTGTCGACGGGCGTGACCCGGTGGTCGGTGCCGGTCCGGTACGCGGCGTCGACCTGGTCGAGGCCCTTCGCCTCGTACGGCTGGAACAGCCCGTTGTCCAGCGCCCGCGACAGCAGGGTGTTGTCGACGCCGAAGAAGACGTCGCCCTGCGGGTTGTCCTTGGTGAGGATGGCCTTGTTCACGGCCTGCCCGGCGTCCCCGTCCTCCAGGACCTCGACCTTGTAGCCGGAGCTCTTCTCGAAGGCGGCGACGACGTCCTTCGAGACGGCCCACGAATTGTGACTGACGAGGGTCACGGTCTTGGAGTCGCCGGAACCCCCGCCGTCCCCGTCGGACGACGATCCGCACGCGGCGAGGCCGCCGGCCATGCCCAGCCCGACGGCGAGGGCGGTGACCTTCTTGGTGATGCTCACTGAATTCCTCCTGGGTGACCAGGAGAAGACGCGGCCCCGCCCGGAACCCCTGGCGCGGGTCCCGGGCAGGGCGCAACAGCTCGAGTGGTGACCGATCTCCCTACCCAGAATGACCTGGGCCAGGTTCGGAGGGTCTGCGGCCGGTGCCGCACTCTCAGCGCTGTGGCGCTCCCCTGTCGGAATATGAAGATGTGGTTTCTGTCAGGTCGTACTTCCGCCGGTCAGATTACCGCTCGCTCGCGGCGAGCTGACCGCACGCCCCGTCGATCTCCTGCCCACGGGTGTCCCGGATGGTCACCGGCACACCGTGCGCCGCGATCGCCTCCACGAACGCCTTCTCGTCCTCGGGCCGGGAAGCGGTCCACTTGGAGCCGGGTGTCGGGTTGAGCGGGATGAGGTTGACGTGCACGGGCCTGCCCTTGAGCAGCCGTCCGAGGCGGTCACCGCGCCAGGCCTGGTCGTTGATGTCGCGGATCAGGGCGTACTCGATGGACAGCCGGCGTCCCGACTTCGCCGCGTAATCGAACCCGGCGTCCAGCACCTCGCGCACCTTCCACCGCGTGTTCACGGGGACGAGGGTGTCGCGCAGCTCGTCGTCGGGGGCGTGCAGGGAGATGGCGAGGCGGCACTTGAAGCCCTCGCCGGTGAAGCGGTGGATGGCCGGGACGAGGCCGACCGTGGAGACGGTGATGCCGCGCTGCGACAGGCCGAGTCCGTCGGGCTCGGGGTCGGTGAGCCGGCGGATGGCCCCCACTACGCGGTTGTAGTTGGCGAGGGGCTCGCCCATGCCCATGAACACGATGTTGCTGAGCCGGGCCGGCCCGCCGGGGACCTCACCGTCCCTGAGCGCCCGCATGCCGTCCACGATCTGGTGGACGATCTCGGCCGTCGACAGGTTGCGGTCCAGGCCGGCCTGGCCGGTGGCGCAGAACGGGCAGTTCATGCCGCAGCCCGCCTGGGAGCTGATGCACATGGTCACCCGGTCCGGGTAGCGCATGAGGACGGACTCGACGAGGGTCCCGTCGAACAGCTTCCACAGCGTCTTGCGGGTGGCGCCCTGGTCGGTCGACAGGTGCCGCACGACCGACATCAGCTCGGGCAGCAGCGCCTCCCGGAGTCCCTCGCGGGAACCGGCCGGGATGTCGGTCCACTGCTCGGGGTCGTGCGCGTACCGCGCGAAGTAGTGCTGCGAGAGCTGCTTCGCACGGAACGGCTTCTCACCGATGGCGGCGACGGCCTCCTTGCGCTCGGCGGGCGTGAGGTCGGCGAGGTGCCGCGGCGGCTTCTTGGCTCCGCGGGGGGCGACGAATGTGAGTTCTCCGGGCTTAGGCATGGCTGTACCAGTGTCGCAGATCATCCCCGGGCGCCCAGGCCTGAGCGGGGTGGGGGTGGTCACCCGTGGGTGCCGACTGTCAGCGTTGGTCGGCCTCGGACGGCCCAGGGACGGCCCAGGACTCGGTCAGCCGACGCCGTAGGTGCACAGGTGCCGGCGCCCACGGCCCGTCATTCCATCTGCGCTGGAGCGACCGGGAGCTGTTCCTTGTACGGCCACGTGAATGTGCGGTCAGGCTCTAGATGGGCGTCGCCCCAGTGAATGGCATGGATGCCGTTCTCGGCGTCCGCCGTGAAGAACACGCAGACGAGCCGGGTGGAAGCTCCCAGCTCCTCGAACACTTCGTGTAGCCCCAGGTACTCCTCGGTCACCAGGTCCTCGTCGACGTCGAAGAGGGTGTCGGGGGGCTGCGGCCCATGCGCCCGAAACAGCCGCTGCCGGGTGGGAGAAGCGTTAGCCGGCAGCCGGGCCCGATCCAGCGGCCTGGGCCTGTCCGCGAACCGGAAGGGAAAGAGAGCGTGATCATTGATCACCGCGTACTCGTACCCGCGCACGTCTCGTACGGCCTCCCCCAGCTCCCGAGCCGTCTCCGCCAGGTGCTCGCGCACGAGACCCGCCAGGGCGACCCCGTACGGGCTCCGCTTCTTGAGCCCTGCCGCGAGGTGCGCGGCGTGAGCCTTCGCGTGCGCTTTGGCCAGCTGCACCGGAACCGCAGCAGCAAGCGCGCCGGCATTCCGCCCAAACCGCTCGACAGCCCAGGCCGACGGCCCTACCGAATAGCCACCCAACACCAACATGCAGCGCCTCCTCCCCCTGGTCCCCGCCTCTGAACTGTGTGGCACGCACACGCAGGGCACACAAGGGGGCGATCTGGCCAGGACTCGGTCGCACACGCTTGCGCCTCGGAACAGCCACAACTGATCATCGGCGGCCGTGACCTGCGGTCGTCTCACTTGCCCTAGTTCGACGATCAATGTCAGTGGGACGCTGCATACTGACCCCGGCACAACCGGAGTCCACAGTGCTGCTCAGGGGGGCTGACATGCCGCTGGTGGCTGAGACCATCTCAGAAGCTTTCGCGCAATTCCTAAAAACGAAGACACCCAAGAAGTGGGAGAAAGAGGAGGTAAGTAAATACCGAACAAGGATCTACGAGACTCTAGATGCCGAGTTTGGCGTTTACAGTTTTTTTCAAAGCGGATCTTTCTCCAACGGCACCGGGATTTCTCAAATTAGTGACGTTGATTACTTCGCTCGAATCCCGCTGGATCGTAAAACGATAAAACCGGTCTCCTTCTTGACCTCGATGAAGAGCGTTTTGAAGAAGGAGCTGTGGGAGGCTTTCGACGTGTGGGTTTCACGCCCCACTGTCAGTATTGACTTCAAGCAGCTGGTGACGCAGTACGAGGTGACACCCGGCTTCTACGAGCGTTCAGGGCCGAATGGTGAAGAAGTATTCCTGATCCCGGGCCCCGGGGACACGTGGAGAGAGTCGGCCCCTAAAGCGCATTTGCAGTACGTTCGAGATGCGGACGGCCTACACTCCGGCAAAGTTAAGGGCCTGGCTAGGCTGCTAAAGGCATGGAAGTACCAGCACCGTGTCCCAGTCTCTTCCTTCTATCTAGAGATGCGTGCCGCACAGTACGGGATGCGGGTAGACAGCATTCTGTATCCATCAGCCCTGCCGGATATAGTCGATCGGATGATCAAACACGGTGTCCGTTCCATGAATGATCCGACCGGCCTGGTGAATAGAATCACTCCCTGCAGTTCGGAGGTCAATCGTCTGGCGACCATCAGAGCCATGAACGCGTGCTTGCCTCACCTTGAGGCGGGTTATGCAAAGTGGACGGTGGATGACTGGGCAGCATCCAGTGAGTACCAAGACGTTTTCGGCACCGACTTTCCGTACGTTCTCTAAGGTTGGCGATGCCCACTTTTACAACGCCGCCAATTTACGAGGCGCAGAACACGGAGTCTTCCCTGCGTCTGCTCGCTGCGCAGCGTCAGACATACGCCGATGCCAAGTTGCTTCACTTCGCGAAGCTGTCGATCGTCCTTATCGGCGGACTGGCGACCGTCGCAACCACTTTCATGCTGGACCCGTTCAAGCCTATAATTGGCGCAGCCTCAGGAGTCACACTTCTCATTCTAAGCCTCGCAGGAAGCGCACGCGAGAAGAAGAAGGTCGATTCTGCGGCAGCCATGCAGGAGGAATTTGACACGAGCGTCTTTCAGTTGCCATGGGCGCGAGGTGGAAAAGTGCGCCGCCCTAGCGCATCTGAAGTGGCTCGTGCATCTATGCGCTACAAGCGTGGGAATCTCCGGGATTGGTACGGAATCACTACACGGATCGCACGACCTGCCGATGTGCTGATTTGCCAGCGAGTTAATCTTGGGTGGGGAGCGGCTACGCACCGAGCGTGGGCAGCGTGTGCATTCTCTCTGGGCATTCTTCTTTTGTCCGCAGTTACCGTGGCGGCCATACTAGGGAGCCTGTCGCTTCTCGCTGCCATTATCGGCGTGTACGTCCCGCTCATACCTGCCATTAAAGAACTAATCGAAGTGTGGCGCTCTAACTCCCGAAGTGCACAACTCAAGGAGGAGGCCGATCATAGCGCAGGCGAGATGTGGGAATCTGTGGTGCGGAAGAAGAAGCTACCTTCCGAGGCGCAGTGCAGAAAGCTCCAAGATGACATCTTGGCCGGGCGGCGAAAAAATGCACTCATTCCCGACTGGTTTTATCGTGCTTTGAGGTCGCGAGAAGAGGCCGTCATGCGTCTTAGCGTGGGCGATTACTTGGAGCAGGGACGGCAACAGGGTTTTTGTGAGGAATAGGGATGCCGCCGGAGTAAGGGCGGCGGAGCGGCTTTGGGCTGGAGCTGCTTTGGGGCGAGTGATCATGGCCCCGTAAGCTTCCGGCGCGTCGGGCAGTCTGTGGACCTGCCCGTTAAAGCACGACGTTGGGGCCATGATCTTAGAGGCTCGCCCCAAAGTGGCTGCCTAAAGCCGTGGAGCCGACCGCCCCAGCCACAGAGGGTGTCCTCCCTACTTCATGCCCGCTGCCGCCAGCGCGCCGCCGGGCGGGGCCGCCGCTGGCGAAGACAGGGCGGCGGCCCCGCCGTACAGGCGGCGCGCACCCGCGCCGTGCGCGGGCTTGATGGAGTAGGGAAAGTCTTATCCCACTGGGATGAGGCGCTTGCCGTCGTGGCTTCGCACGTGGGGTCCAGCGCCGTCTAGGGCGTCCAAGAGCCTGATCGCGTAGACCTCGGCCATGCGCTCGCTGACCTCGTCGGGCGTGAGCCACGAGACTGCCGTCGACTCACTGGACGTGCGCTCGACCCCGCCGGACGGCTTGCAGCGGAAGACCAAGGCCACGATGCCTCGAGTCGTGTTCTTGTAGACACCGGTGAGCTCGTCGACCTCGACGTGGATGCCTGTCTCTTCCCAGACTTCGCGGGCTACGCCGGCCTCCGGGGTCTCGTCCAGTTCGAGCACACCGCCTGGGAGTTCCCAGGTGCCGTTGTCGGCTCGGCGGATCGCCAGGAGGCGCCCGTCTTCGCGCACCACCACTCCCGCAACGGATACGGAGTGCAGCGGCGGCGACGTGGCTTCCTGTGGTTGACTCATGTACAGGAGCATAGGAGGCAGAGAAGGACTATGGGAACCACGGTAGAAGGGGGCAGGTCGGGGCCTCGATACGTGCAGATCGCTGACGAGATCGTGCAGCAGATCCGGGCTGGTGTCCTCAAGCCCGGCGACATGGTGCCAAGTGAATCGGAGCTCGTCGATCGCTACGGCGTGTCCGGCGGCACGATCCGCAAGGCCATGGTCGAGGTGCGGGCGAGCGGGCTTGTCGAGACCCGGCACGGCAAGGGCTCGATCGTGAAGGACCGGCCGCCGGTACGGCACCGCTCCTCCGACCGCTTCCGGCGCTCGCTCCGCCAGGGCGGCAAGGCCGCCTACCTCGCCGAGTCCGAGCAGTCCGGCGCCACGGCCAAGGTGAGCGTCCTCTACATCGGTCCCATGGAGGCCCCCGCGGACGCCGCCCAGCGACTGGGCGTCCCGACTGGCACTCAGGTGCTCGCCCGGCGGCGCCTCTACTTCCGCAACGGCACCCCGGTCGAGACCGCCTCCTCCTACCTCCCGTGGGACGTCGTTAAGGACATCCCGGAGTTGTTCGCCGAGAACCCCGGCGGCGGTGGCATCTACGCCCGACTCGAAGACCACGGGCACGAGTTCGCCGAGTTCGTCGAGACGCTGCAAGCGCGGCCGGCCTCTAAGGCGGAAGCCACCGAACTGGCTCTCAGCCCAGGCGCCCCGGTCGTTCACCTGATCCGGGAAGCCCGCACAACGGCCGGGCTCGTCGTCGAGGTCTGCGACACCCTCATGGCCGCTGACCAGTTCGTTTTCGAGTACCGGATCCCAGCGGCCGACTGACAACCACTCAACTCCTTACAGCCCGTCGCGAGTTCTCTGTCGCGGCGGGTTGACTCATGTATAGGAGTGATGCACTCTGCTTCATGTGACTCATGTACATGAGTGACGGAGTCCAGCCTCTATAGAGGAGTGATCCGCTGTGCGTCAGATCCCCGTCGACACCTCCGCCGCGACCGTGATGGTCGCCAAGACTCCGGAGCCGAAGGTGAAGGACCGCCGGACCGGTGAGCTGGCCGTCGACGCCGAGACCGGTGCCAAGCTCATGACCGTGAACGTGATGTTCGCGGCCAACGACGAAGTCGAGATCCTGTCCGTGACCGTCCCGGAGACCGGTATCTCCGGTGAGCTGGCCATGGGTACCCCGGTCGCGCTGACGGGGCTCATCGCCCGGCCGTGGGAGAACGAGTTCAACGGCCAGAAGCGGCACGGCATCGCGTTCCGGGCGGTCGCTGTCACGTCGCTGGCCGCTGCGGGCTCGAAGGCTGCCTGATCATGACGTGGTTCATGGTCGCTGTGGTTGTGGTCGTCGCTGCTGCGGGTCTCCTGCGGTGGCGGCGCCCCGCCTGGCACTGGCTCACCTTCGGGGCCCTGGTCGCGACGGTGCGGGTCCTGGTCCGCTACGCCTCGGTCATGGAAGCGTGCGGGCTGACGGTCCCGCCCTCACGCTGGCGGCTGGCTCTGGCCCGGATGGCGAATCGGCCGGCGCCTGAGTCCCGGCCGCCGCGCATCTTGCGGTTACGGCCCACTCGTACCGGCCTGGTCCTGCGGCTCAAGCTCCAGCCGGGACAGGATGCCTTCGACGTGGCTGCCGCCACCGACCGGCTCCGCCACTCCTTCGGCGTCTACGGCGTCACCTCCCGCGAGCTGCGCTCAGGTGTGGTTGAGGTGCGGATGACCGGCTACGACGTCCTCCAGCGGGTGCAGATGCCCGCCACTGCCGAGACGCGGCCGATGCGCATCCCTGTGGCGCTGCGGGAGGACGGTGCGGTGCACTACCGCGACTACCGTGCCGTCCCGCACGGTCTGACCCTGGGGGCCACGGAGTCCGGGAAGTCCGTCTACCAGCGCAATCTGGTCGCCGGGCTCGCTCCGCACCATGTCGCCCTGGTCGGCATCGACTGCAAGCAAGGCGTGGAACTGTTCCCGCTGGCCCGCCGGTTCTCCGCGCTCGCCGACAACCCCGACACCGCCCTCGATCTCCTCGAAGCGCTCGTCGGACACATGGAGGACGTCTACCAGCTCATCCGGGCTGAGCAGCGCATCAGCGTCGCCGTGCCGGATGCGGAGATCGCCGCCGATATCTGGGACCTGCGCGAGGACCTGCGGCCAGTGCCGGTCGTGGTCCTGGTCGACGAGGTCGCCGAACTCGCTCTCTTCGCCACCAAGGACGAAGAGAAGCGCCGCGACCGCATCATCACTGCCTTGGTCCGCCTCGCCCAGCTCGGCCGCGCCGCCGGCATCTACCTCGAAATCTGCGGGCAGCGCTTCGGCTCCGAACTCGGCAAGGGAATCACCATGCTCCGTGCCCAGCTCACCGGCCGCACCGCCCACCGCGTCAACGACGAAACGTCCGCGAACATGGCCTTCGGCGACGTGTCACCCGACGCCGTCCTGGCCGCCATCCAGATCCCGACCGATACCCCCGGCGTCGCCGTCACGGGTGACTCGACCGGCGGCTGGGCCCGTATCCGCGCCCCGCACATCACGCTGCGCGAGGCCGTGAACATCTGCAACAAGCACGCCGATCGCACCCCCGACGTGCCCGCGCTGGCTGCCTTCCGGCCTGCCCTCGCTCCGCTGCCCAAGGCCCGGGTGCCGCTGTCCAAGACAGCCCCCGCCACCGCCTGACCCTCCCCGCATTCACGGTCGGCGCGACCGCCCTTCGCGCCAGGTCCCTACCCCTCCCATGCCTGAAGACAGGAAGGAGCTGTGATGGCCCGCCCCGCTCTCCGCATCGACGCCGTGCTCGTCCAGGCCGTCATCGCCGGGGCACTGTCCTTCGCCCACCTCCACGACCTGGCCGCCGCTGCCGGACAGGACGGCTGGAAAGCCTGGGCCTACCCCGTCTCGGTGGACCTGCTCCTGGTCGCCGCGTGGCGACGGCTGCGCACCGACGGACCGTCCCGGCTGGCCTGGTGCTGGTTCGTCATCGCCCTGGTCGCCTCGCTCGGCGCCAACGTCGCCACCGCCGGACTCCTCGACCTGAACGACGTCCCGGCCTGGCTGCGCATCCTCGTCGCCGCCTGGCCTGCCCTGGCCTTCATGGGCGGCACCCTCCTCGCCCACACCGCCGCCCACCACGAGCCGGAAGCGCCAGCACCCACCCAACCGGCGCCCGCATCTCCGGGCTTCGCGGACGATCACGACCTCGTGCGCGTGGACGACACGGAGGAGCCCCCGGAACTCCCTGCGCCCGAACCCGAGCAAGCCCCGGCTCCGCCCGCGGTTCCCGCTCCGCCGGTCCCGGCTGCGCTGGTCGACCACGCCCGCAAGGTCGCCGCCGACCACGAACACCGCACCGGCAGTCCTATCGACACCGACACCCTCCGCACCCGCCTCGGCGTCCCGCCCCAGCTCGCCGACGCCATCGCCGCCCAGCTCGCCTGACCCGAAAGGAGAACGACGCCTCATGCCTGCCCGTGACCACTTCCACTCCGTGATGCGGATCGGCCCGGTGCAGATCGGGACCCACCGTGACCGCCACGGCCGCACCAAGCACGCCGCCGTGTGCACCAACGACCGCTGCGGTTGGTCCGCCGACTACACCGCTCAGTCCGCCGCACAGCTCGCCGCCCGCACCCACCGCTGCAAGGTCAGCTAGGAGGCCCCCGTGGACGTCCCGCTCTGGTTCGCCCTGCTGTGCGTCGGAGTCCTCGGCGTCAAGCTCATCCGCCCGCCCTGGTGGCTGATCGCCGTACTTCTCCTCGGCGGCTACCTCCTCGCCGACAGCCTCCTGGCCCCGGTCATCGACACCGCCGTCAAGTAAGGAGATCCGCCCATGCTCCGGCCCAAGCTCCCGACCATGCCTCTGCCCACTGGCACGGTCACCCCGCCCGCCGTCGTCGAGCCGACGACCATCACGCCCGGCACCCCGGCCCCGCCGCCGGCCCCCACGGCCCCGGCTCCTCCGTCTCGCCCGGTCGTACAGCTCACCCCGGGCACCGCGCTTGCCCTCGTCGGCGGCGGCACCGCCGTCGTCCTGGTCGTCGGCGCCGTCCTCGTCTCCATGCTCCTCGCGGTCGCCGTCACCGCCGCCTCGCTGGCCATCTGCGCCCTGGTCATCCGCTCACTCGTCAACGCCCAGCACCGCCGCTGAACGGATCACCGGGGCGACGCACAAGCCGCCAAGCACGCCGCCGCCCCCGGGCTGACCGTCCCGCCAAACCAACCGCCATCGCCGAAGGGAGAACACCGTGGACCCGCAGACAGCCGCGACCCTCCTGCCGTTACTCGGCTGGGCCCTGCACGGAAGCGTCCTCACCCGCCGCCTCGCCTCCGCCCGCCGCGACCCGCTTACCGGCCTGCACACCCGCGCCGGATGGACCGCCCGCGCCGAACACTGCATCCGCCGCCACCCCCGCGCGGCTGTGCTCCTGGTCGACCTCGACCACTTCAAGACCCTCAACGACACCCACGGCCACGCCGCCGGAGACGCAGCCCTCATCGCCACCGCCCATCGGCTGAGCAACTGGTGCGGACGCCACGGAACCGCCGGCCGACTCGGCGGAGACGAATTCGTCGCCGTCATCCGAGACCTGGACGCCGTCGACCTCGACGCCCTCACCACCGCATTGCGCCAGCCCACGAACTACGAGGGCGCGATCCTGCCGCTGGCCGCCTCGGTGGGGGTCTGCCCGGTCGCTGAGCTGCCGGTGCCCGCGCTCACCGATGCCCTCGCCGCCGCTGATGCGGCCATGTACGCCGCCAAGGGCCGCAGCCGCCGGGGCTCGCGCACTGCTCGCTGACGGGCCACCGGGTGGCGCACAAGCCGCCAAGCACGCCGCCACCCGGGGCCGTCCCTTCCAACCGCAATCGAAAGGAACCACCATCATGGCCCAGCCCACCCGGCCCGCGCCGCGAATCTGCCCGGCCTGCGACGGCTTCGCCACTGTCGCCGTCACCCTCGGCGGCCGAGACTCCCACGGCCACCTGCGCACCCTCACCATCGACTGCCCTGCCTGTCACGGCACCGGCACCGTGCCCGCCCGCCGCGTCAGGGAGGGCGCTGGTGCCTGAGACGCTGCTCGACCCGACCACCCTCGGCGACCTGCTGAGGGTGGCTTCGGCCTCTGACTACGCCCGCTGGGAAGACCAGATCCGGCGCACCGGCGGCTGCGCCAACCCCATCCACCTGACCGGCTGGACCATCCACAAGGACAAGACCACCGGCGAGACCCTGTACCACTACACCACTGCCAACGAACCGGGTGGACGCCTCCGCCTCGCCTGCGGCAACCGCCGCGCCTCCCGTTGCCCTGCCTGCGCCTGGACCTACGCGGGCGACACCTATCACCTCATCCGCGCGGGCCTCGCTGGTGACGACCGCCGCGACATTCCCGCCACCGTCCGGGATCACCCGCGCGTGTTCGCCACCCTCACCGCCCCTTCCTTCGGCCCGGTCCACAACCGCCCCGACAACGGCACCTGCCGCTGCGGCACCCGCCACCCCCCGGACGCCCCGGAGCTCGGCACCGCTCTCGACCCGACGGCGTACGACTACGCGGGCGCCGTGCTGTTCAACAACCACGCCGGACAACTCTGGCAGCGCTTCACCACACGCCTGCGCCGCGAAATCGCCACCCGCGCTGGCCTTTCCCGCCGGGAGCTCCCCGATCGCCTTCGCGTCTCTTACGGCAAGGTCGCCGAGTTCCAGAAACGCGGCGCTCTGCACTTTCATGCCGTGATCAGGCTCGACGGACCGGACGGACCCGGCACCACACCACCGGCTTGGGCAACCGTCGACCTCCTCTCGGACGCGATCCGCGCCGCCGCCGCGCACTCCTACACCTCGGTCTCGGTCCCGGCCACTGAGGACCAACCGGCCCGTACCTTCCGTTGGGGTTCCCAACTCGACGTCCGGCCGGTCAAGGCGTTCGGCGACGGCTCGGACATCACCGAACAGGCCGTCGCCTCCTACGTCGCCAAGTACGCCACCAAGGCCGCCGAGACCACCGGCGCCCTCGACCGCCGTATCGGCGAACTCTCCGAACTCGACCGCCACGGCGTCCCCGACCACACCCGCCGCCTAGTCGAAGCCTGCAAGGTGCTCGACCCCCTGTACCCCGCACGCCGCCTGTGGGCGTGGGCTCACATGCTCGGCTTCCGAGGCCACTTCTCCAGCAAGAGCCGCCGCTACTCCACCACCCTCGGCGCCCTCCGCCAAGCCCGCGCCGACTACCGCGCCGTACAGGAACAAGCCGCCCTTGGCCTGGAAGACCGCGAGCCGGACACCGTCCTCGTCCTCGCCGACTGGCAGTACGCCGGCCACGGCCACACCCCCGGCGAATCCGTCCTCGCCGCCACCATCGCCCGGAACCTCCAGCTCAACCGCGAGACAGCTCGCGAAGCCCTACGCGACCAACTCACTGACGAAAGGAAGTACTGACCATGGCCTCAGAGCTGCCGAACCGGTTCCTGACCCCTGAGGACCTGGTCGAGATGTTCGAGCTTCCCAGCGTCGAGACGGTCTACCAGTGGCGACGCAAGCGCACCGGCCCCCGCGGCTTCCGCGTCGGCCGGCACCTCCGCTTCGACCCGAACGACGTGCGGGCCTGGGTCGACTCCCAACTCGGGGAGGCTGCCTGATGGCCGGCCACATCCAAGACCGCTGGTATCGGACGGAGACCGGCCAGGACGGCAAGGCTCGCAAGGTCAAGACCGACCGCTACGGCACCGGCCTGCGCTACCGCGCCCGCTACGTCGGCCCCGACGGCACGGAGAAGTCCAAGAGCTTTCCGGACCGGCAGAAGCGTATGGCCGAACAGTGGCTGACCGAGATCGCATCGGACATGTCTCGCGGCCGCTACATCGACCCGCGCGCAGCTCGTGTCACTTTCAAGAGCTACGCGGAGAAGTGGCTCAGGACGCACGGCATCGACCCTGCCAGCCAGGTCGTCGTCGAGCAGCGGTTGCGCTTGCACGCCTTCCGGCTGATCGGCTCCCGGCCATTGGATTCGTTCCGTCCGGAGCACATCAGGGGTCTGGTGAGCGCCCTGGAGAATGACCCCGCTGTGAGCGGCGGCTACGCGCGGAACATCTACGGTGACGTGCGGGCCGTGCTCAGTGCGGCGGTCGATGACGGGCTCCTCCCCGTCAACCCGTGCTCGGCGAAGTCCGTCCGCCCGCCGGCCGCCGAGCAACGTCGCGTTGTACCGTGGCAGCCCGAACAGGTTCAGGCCGTCCGTGCGGCGCTCCCCCAGCGCTACCGGCCCTTGGTCGATGTGGGTGCCGGGTGCGGGCTTCGTCAGGGCGAGATCGTGGGCCTGGCCGAGGACGCCGTCGACTTCGCGAGCGGCATCGTCCGGGTGGTCCGGCAGGTGAAGCTCATTCGGGGCAAGGCCGTGTTCGCTCCGCCGAAGTGCAACAAGGAGCGGGACGTGCCGTTGCCGCCTTCGGTCGCTGAGGCCCTGCGGGCTCACATGGACGCCTTCAAGCCGGTGGAGATCACGCTGCCCTGGCGCAAGCCGGACGGCCCGAAGGTGCCGGCACGCCTGCTGTTCACGAACACCGCGAGCGGTCTCGTCTGGCGCAGCAACTTCAACGTCCAGGAGTGGAAGCCTGCTCTTGCGGCGGCCGGGCTGATCTCGGAGGCCGGGGCGGACGGCAAGTACCAGTCCGCTCGGGAGCACGGCATGCACGCCCTGAGGCACTTCTACGCCTCGGTGCTCCTGGACGCCGGCGAGAGCATCAAGGCAGTGAGCGAGTACCTGGGACACGCCGACCCCGGGCTGACGCTGAGGGTGTACGCGCACCTCATGCCGTCGAGCCAGGAGCGTACGAGGAAGGCCGTGGATCGGGTGCTTCTACCGGCTCCTCGCGAGCCTGACGGCCCAGAGACGGCCCAGTAGCCAGAACAAGGCCCCCTATCCGCGCCGAACGCGCTGGTAGGGGGCTTATTGCTGCCCGGCTACTGCGAGTTCTCCGGGCTTAGGCATGGCTCTACCAGTGTCGCAGACATACGGAGAGGGACCCGCCGCCCTGTGGACAACGGATCCCTCTCCGGAAAAACAGCAGGTCGGCCGGGCGGCCGGTCAGCCCGAGCCGACGAAGACCACCAGCAGCAGCCATACCACCGGCGCCGTCGGCAGCAAGGAGTCCAAGCGGTCCATGATGCCCCCGTGGCCGGGCAGCAGCGTGCCCATGTCCTTGATGCCGAGGTCCCGCTTGATCATGGACTCGCCGAGGTCGCCGAGGGTGGCGCTGACGGCGACCGCGAGGCCGAGGAGCAGGCCCTGCCACCAGGTGCCGCCGTCGATCGCGAACTGCATGCAGAGCGCGCCCGCCGCCATCGCGAAGGCGACCGCACCGAGCAGGCCCTCGCGAGTCTTGCCGGGGCTGATGCGCGGGGCGAGCTTGGTCTTGCCGAAGCGCCAGCCGACGGCGTACGCGCCGGTGTCGCTGACCACGGTGAGGACCAGGAAGGTCAGGACGCGCCACGCGCCGTCGTCCGCCATCAGCATCATGGCGACGAACGTGGCGAGGAACGGCACGTAGAACGCGGCGAACAGGCCCGCGGTGACGTCCTTGAGATAGCCCTCCGGCGGCTCGGTCATCCGCCAGACGAGGACCGCCAGAGCCGTGAGCGCCATGGCGACCCACGCGCCCTCGGAGCCCCGTACGTAGCCGGCGACGACCATCGCCGCGCCGCCGATGGCGAGCGGCACGAGGGGCGCCTTGACGCCCTTGCGCTCGTCGAGCCGCTTGGTCAGCTCCCACAGGCCCACCACGACGGCGACCGCGACCACGCCGACGAAGACGGCCTTGACGACGAACAGCGACGCGATGATGACCACGCCGAGTCCGACGCCGACCCCTATCGCGGCACCCAGGTCGCGCCCCGCGCTCTTCTTCTGCGGCTGCGGCTCGGGCTGCGCCGGCTGCGGGGCGTCGGGCATGGGCTCCGGATTCCGCGGCGCCGCCGCATACGGCTGCGCCGACTGGTTCTCGTCGAACAGGGGACCGCTCAGCCGAGCGGCCCCCTGGTCGTCGTCCTGGTCTCCGCCGCCGTGTTCGGGTACGTCGGGCACGATGGGCATGGGGCGAGTCTGCTGCGCGTAGTGCGCATCGTACGCGGGACCCGCCGGGGCAGCCCCCTGGACAGGTCCCCTGTCGGACGGCCCCCAGTACCCGGCTTGTGGCGGCGCTCCCCAGGAAGAGTCGTTCATCAGACCTCGAGCAGCTCCGCTTCCTTGTGCTTCAGGAGCTCGTCCACCTGGGCGACGTACTTGGCGGTGGTGTCGTCGAGCTCCTTCTCCGCACGGCGGCCCTCGTCCTCACCGACCTCGCCGTCCTTGACCATCTTGTCGATGGCGTCCTTGGCCTTGCGGCGCACGGAGCGGATCGAGACCTTGGCGTCCTCGCCCTTGGCCTTGGCGACCTTGATGTACTCGCGGCGGCGCTCCTCGGTGAGTTCGGGGAACACCACCCGGATGATGTTGCCGTCGTTGCTCGGGTTGACGCCCAGGTCGGAGTCGCGGATCGCCTGTTCGATGTTGCGCAGGGCGCTCTTGTCGAAGGGGGTCACCACGGCCATGCGCGGCTCGGGCACGGAGAACGAGGCCAGCTGGTTGATCGGCGTCAGCGCGCCGTAGTAGTCGGCCACGATCTTGTTGAACATCGCCGGGTGCGCACGGCCGGTGCGGATCGCGGCGAAGTCCTCCTTGGCGACCACGACGGCCTTCTCCATCTTCTCCTCGGCCTCGAGGAGGGTCTCTTCGATCACCACTTGCTCCTGCGTGTCTTGAGTAGGCCCGGCTGCCGTCCCCTGTCGGAGCTGCGGCCGGCTGCGTCGCGTTCTTCCTGCACGGTTCCCGACCGGCGGGACATTGTCCATCCCCCGGCCCGGTCCCGTCCCGTCCGTCCCCCGGACAGGTGGCGTCCACGGACAGGGGGTGCTTCTCCGGTCAGTCCCGGCTGCCCTGGTCACCCACAAGCGTGCCGATCTTCTCACCCTTGACGGCGCGGGCGATATTGCCCTCCTTGAGCAGCTCGAAGACCACGATCGGAAGGCTGTTGTCGCGGCAGAGCGTGACGGCCGTCGCGTCGGCGACCTTCAGGTCGCGGGTGATGACCTCGCCGTAGCCGAGCGCGTCGAACTTCACGGCGTCCGGGTTGGTCTTCGGGTCGGAGTCGTAGACCCCGTCCACGCCGTTCTTGCCCATGAGCAGCGCCTCGGCGTCGATCTCGAGGGCGCGCTGGGCGGCGGTGGTGTCGGTGGAGAAGTAGGGCATGCCCATGCCGGCGCCGAAGATGACCACGCGGCCCTTCTCCAGGTGGCGCACGGCGCGCAGCGGGATGTACGGCTCGGCGACCTGGCCCATGGTGATGGCGGTCTGCACGCGGCAGTCGACGCCCTCCTTCTCCAGGAAGTCCTGGAGGGCCAGGCAGTTCATCACGGTGCCGAGCATGCCCATGTAGTCGGAGCGTGCCCGGTCCATGCCGCGCACCTGCAGTTCGGCGCCGCGGAAGAAGTTGCCGCCGCCGATGACGACGGCGATCTGAGCGCCGTCGCGTACGACGGCCGCGATCTCGCGGGCGATGGCGTGCACCACGTCGGGGTCGACGCCCAGGCCCCCACCGCCGGAGAAGGCCTCTCCGGACAGCTTCAGCATGAAGCGGCCGCGTACTTTGCCGTCGTCGCTCTTCTCGGCATTGGTGGTCATGGAGATCTCGCCTCTTTTACGTGGTCACACACACGAAGAAGGCCACTGCCGGTGGGGGCGTGTTTCGCATCCCATACGCGGCAATGGCCTCCTCGTCAGATCTGCTGTCGTCCGCCGCCGCGCGCGCGTGCGCCTCGGCATGCGCGGACGGCGCCGACGACTGCTGTCGACCCTACCGGGGTCGCGCGTCCGTCGCGGTACGGACTCAGATGCCGACCTTGATGCGCGAGAAGCGCTTCAGGGTGACACCGGCCTCTTCCAGCACCTTCTGGACGGACTTCTTGTTGTCCAGGGCGTAAGGCTGGCCGAGCAGGGTGGCGTCCTTGAAGAAGCCGTTGAGGCGACCCTCGACGATCTTCGGCAGGGCGGCCTCGGGCTTGCCCTCGGCGCGGGTGGTCTCCTCGGCGACACGGCGCTCGGACTCGACGACCTCGGCCGGGACGTCGTCCTTGGAGAGGTACTTCGGCGCGAAGGCGGCGATGTGCTGGGCGACGCCCTTGGCGATCTCGGCGTTCGGCTTGTCCAGCTCGACGAGGACACCGATCTGCGGGGGCAGGTCGGGCATCGTGCGGTGCATGTACGCGGTCACGAAGCCGCCGGAGAACTGCGCGAAGCGGTCCAGGACGATCTTCTCGCCGAGGTTGGCGTTGGCCTCGTCCACGAACGCCTGGACGGTCTTGCCGGGCTCGATCTCGGAGGCGAGGAGCGCCTCGATGTCGGCCGGGGCGGCCTTGGCGACGTGCTCGGCGATGGCCGTGGCGACGTTCTGGAACTTCTCGCCCTTGGCGACGAAGTCCGTCTCGCACTTCAGCTCGACGATGACACCCGAGGTGTTGTCGTCGGCGATGATCGAGACGACGGCGCCGTTCTCGGCGGAGCGGCCCTCGCGCTTGGCGACGCCCTTCTGGCCCTTGATACGGAGCGCCTCGACGGCCTTCTCGACGTTGCCCTCGGCCTCGTCCAGCGCCTTCTTGCAGTCCATCATGCCGGCGCCGGTGAGCTCGCGGAGCTTCTTGACGTCGGCGGCGGTGTAGTTCGCCATGATTCTGGAATCTCTCTCGAAGTCTGAAGATCTACGGGCGTCGGACGGCGGGGGCTTCGTGGGCCCCCGCCGTCCAGAACCCGAAGGTGGTGAGGGGTCAGGCCTGCTCGGCGTCCGCGGCAGGAGCCTCGGCGGCGGGCGCCTCGGCGGCCGGGGCGGCCTCGGCGGCCGGAGCCTCGGCGGCCGGAGCCTCGGCGGGCTTCTCGGCCTCGGCGGCGGGCGCCTCCTCGGCCTTCTTCTCGCCCTCGAGCAGGTCGCGCTCCCACTCGGCCAGCGGCTCGCCGGCGGCCTTCTCGCCCTTGTCGCCGGTGGCGGCGCCGGAGCGGGCGATGAGGCCCTCGGCGACGGCGTCGGCGATCACGCGGGTGAGCAGGGTGACGGAGCGGATCGCGTCGTCGTTGCCCGGGATCTTGTAGTCGACCTCGTCGGGGTCGCAGTTGGTGTCGAGGATGGCGACGACCGGGATGTTGAGCTTCCGGGCCTCGCCGACCGCGATGTGCTCCTTCTTGGTGTCCACGATCCAGACGGCGCTGGGCACCTTGGACATCTCGCGGATACCGCCGAGGGTCTTCTCCAGCTTGGCCTTCTCGCGGGAGAGGACCAGCAGCTCCTTCTTGGTGAGGCCGGAGGCGGCCACGTCCTCGAAGTCGATCTGCTCGAGCTCCTTCAGGCGCTGCAGACGCTTGTAGACGGTCGAGAAGTTGGTGAGCATGCCGCCCAGCCAGCGCTGGTTGACGTAGGGCATGCCGACGCGGGTGGCCTGCTCGGCGATGGCCTCCTGCGCCTGCTTCTTCGTGCCGACGAACATGACCGTGCCGCCGTGGGCGACGGTCTCCTTGACGAACTCGTAGGCGCGGTCGATGTACGACAGCGACTGGAGCAGGTCGATGATGTAGATGCCGTTGCGCTCCGTGAAGATGAAGCGCTTCATCTTCGGGTTCCAGCGACGGGTCTGGTGACCGAAGTGGACGCCGCTCTCCAGCAGCTCCCGCATCGTGACGACGGCCATGGCCGTATCTCCTTGGTGTTCTCGGTTGTGCCGCGCGAGCCGGACGGCTCCCGCGCCTGACGCCCGCGACGCGCCTGCCACAAGGGACCGAGGGGCGCTGACACGAGCCTTGACCGGCCTCGTGTCGGGGCGTGCGAAGTCGACCCGGTGACCCGGATCGCCATCAGAAGTGTACGGGACCCGCGGGGTACCGGGTGACGCGGCTGTCCACAACCGGGGAACGGTCCACAGGACGGACCGGCGACCGGCCGGAGTGCGGGACGGTTTCCGGCATGCGAACGAGGCGATGGGCGAGTGCGGGAGTGTGGGTGGCGCTGCTGCTGACGGTCGTGGCTCCGGGGCCGCCGCGACCGGTGCCGTGGGCGGCGGCACCGGCCGGGGGCGCCGTGAGGGGACCGGCCGCGACGACGGTGGCGGCCTCAGGCGAGGCCCGGCCCCCGGGCCCCGGGGTGCCGGCCGTGGCGCGTAACTGGCCGGTCGGTGACCGGCCGGCGGTGCTGCGGGGCTGGGAGCCTCCGGCGACCCCGTACGGCCGGGGGCACCGCGGCGTGGACCTCGCCGCGCCGGCCGGGGCACCGGTCCGGGCGGTGGCGGCCGGGACGGTGTCGTTCGCGGGGCGGGTGGCGAGGCGGGGCGTCGTCTCGGTCGAGCTGACGGGGACGGGGGACCCGCCGCTGCGGACGACGTACGAGCCGGTGGCGGTGGCGGTGGAGAAGGGGGACGAGGTCGCGGCCGGGGAGGTGCTCGGCACGGTGGAGCCGACGGGCTCGCACTGCAGGGGCTGCCTGCACTGGGGCCTGCTGCGGGGCGACGTCTACCTGAACCCGCTCGCCCTGCTCCCGCCCTGGCTGCTCGACGCAGGGCCTCCGGTGCTGCTGCCGGTCCTGGGAGTGCCGGAGCCCGCCCGGCCGCGGGCGTAGCGAACGCGGGCGCCGTCCCGCGGCCGCGGGTCCCCGCGGCTGTGAGGCCGCGCGCCCACGCCGAGGGGCGTCGGGCGCCGCCCTCCGTACGGGGCCGTCAGCCCCGTACGCCGCGCAGTGCCATGGAGACCGCCGCCTCGGTGATCGCCGTCGGTTCCTCCGCCGCTCCCAGCTCGATCCGGCGTACGGCCGCGTCCACGACGCCCTGCAGCAGCATCGCCGCCAGCCGGGGGTGGTCGTGCCCCATCTGCCCCAGCGCCTCGACGATCATCGCGATCAGCCCGCCGTGTGCCGCGCGGATCTTCTCCCGCGCGCCGGCGTCCAGCTCGCTCGCGGAGATCGCCACGACGGCCCGGTGCCGCCGGTCCCCGACGAGGTCGAGCTGCTTGCGGACGTACGCCTCGACCTTGCCCTCGGGGCTCGTCTCGCGCTCCATCGCCGCCTCGACCTCCGCGGCCCAGACCGGGAAGTCGACGGCGCACAGCTCCTCGACGACAGCGGCCCGCGACCGGAAGTACTCGTAGACGGACGACCGGGCGAGGCCCGTACGCTCGGCGAGGGCGGGGAAGGTCAGCGCCTCCGTCCCGCCGTCGGACAGCAGGGAGCGGGCCGCGTCCAGCAGGGCGGCACGCTGCATCGACCGGTGCTCGGCCACGGAGGCCGCTCGAATCCTTGGCACGTCACCACTTTACGGACGCGGGCCCGCGTACGGGAGTCGCTCACCCGCCCGCACCACCGCCGACCCGGTCACGGACGGCGCCGACGCCGGGCACGAGCGCGGTTCAGCGGCCGAATCCGGCGAGCTTCGCCCGCAGTTGCAACACCGACTTGGTGTGGATCTGGCTGACCCGGCTCTCCGTCACGCCCAGCACGTTCCCGATCTCGGCGAGCGTGAGTCCCTCGTAGTAGTACAGCGTGACGACGGTCTTCTCCCGCTCGGGCAGCGTGTTGATCGCGCGCGCCAGGAACCGCCGCAGCTCCCGGTCCTCGGCGACCTCCACCGGATTGTCGGCAGCGGTGTCCTCCAGCGTGTCCATGAGGCTCAGCCGGTCCCCGCCCTCGCCCCCCGCGTGCAGCAATTCCTCCAGCGCCACCACGTTGGCCAGCGACAACTGGCTGAACACGGCATGGAGGTCCTCCACCGCGATCCCCATCTCGACGGCCACCTCGCTCTCCGACGGGGTGCGGCGCAGCCGTGCCTCCAGCGTCGCGTAGGCACGCTCGACGTTGCGGGCCTTCTGCCGCACCGACCGCGGGATCCAGTCCAGGGCCCGCAGCTCGTCGATCATCGCGCCCCGGATGCGGGTGATCGCGTACGTCTCGAACTTGATCTCCCGGTCGACGTCGAACTTCTCGATCGCGTCGATCAGACCGAACACACCGGAGGAGACGAAGTCCGCCTGCTCGACGTTGGGCGGCAGTCCCACGCTCACCCGGCCCGCCACGTACTTCACGAGGGGCGAGTAGTGCAGGATCAGCTGTTCCCGCAGCCGCTCGTCCCCCGTCGCCTTGTACGACCGCCACAGCTCGTCGAGCGTCGAGGGGGCGGGCGGTCGCACGCTGCCACCGTCGCGGGCGGCTGGGGGGATCGCCGCCCGGTCGGACCCGGAGGTGTGCTGGGGCATTCGTCGCCTAGTGCCGTTCTGCCGTGATCTGGTGTGCCTGGTGAGGCCGCCGGTCTGCTGTCTGGTTGTCGCCTGTTGTCCGTGTTCTGCGTGGGGGTCCTCGTGAGCGTAGCGTGACTGGACTGTCGCGGTGCGCGAAGAGCGGAGTGCGGGCGGTACGCAGATACGTTCCGCTGAACGCTCTACAGGGGGGACGATGATCGCTCTGCGTGATCACTCGAATACCTCAACTGCCCGAATTCCCAAGGGCGTCGGGGTTCCCCCGGACGGCCGAACACGCAGGGTCAGGACGGAGGCCGGCCACCGCGGACCGAGATCATTGCCTGGCGTGTCAACTTCCAGCCGTCGCCGTGTCGTTCGACGTAACCAAGTGCTCGAAGCTCGTACAGTCTCGCGACGGCGTCGTCCTGTGTGGTCTGGGCCCGGCACGCGACCTCCGCTGCCGTCGCCGCTCCGCGCGCGGGGAGCCCGGCCAGTACCTGACGGGTGCGGGATTCCAGCAGGTCGGTTGGGAGGACCGGCCCGCGCCGGTCCGGAGGCACCTCGCCCATGTCCCCGACCAGTTCCACGACCTCGGCGGCGTCGCCGACGAGCACCGCGTCGCCGCGCAGCAGCTCGTGCACTCCCGCGGACAGCGCGCTGGTGGCCGGCCCGGGCACGCCCATCGTGTGCCGGCCCAGACGCTGGGCGGCGCGTGCGGTGACCAGCGAGCCGCTGCGGTAGGCGGCCTCGACGACCACCGTGCCCCGGGTGAGCGCGGCGATCACGCGGTTGCGCAGGATGAATCTGCTCGGCGTCGGATGGTCGCCCGGTGGCAGCTCCCCGACGACCAGGCCCTGCTCCGCGATCCGGGTGATCAACCTGGCGTGCCCGGGCGGATAGGGGCGGTCGACGCCGCAGGCCAGCACGGCCGCCGTGGCTCCGCCCGCGCCGAGGGCGCCCCGGTGTGCGGCGCCGTCGATCCCGTAGGCACCCCCGGACACCACGACCCAGCCGCGTTCCGCCAGTCCGGCGGCGAGGGTGGCCGCCATGTGTGCTCCGTACTCGGTGCAGGCTCGGGCGCCCACGACGGCCACCGACCTGAGCGCCCACATCCGCAGACTGGGCCTGCCACGCACCCACAGTCCGAGGGGCCGGGCGTCCCCCAGGTCGTCGAGCGGGCCCGGCCATTCGACCGTCCCGGGCGTCACGAACCGCACCCCCGCCGCCCGCGCGACCGCGAGATCCCGACGGGGGTCGGCGCGCACCGCCCGGGCGCAGAGGCCGGCCCACCGCTTTGGGCTCACGCCCGGCAGGGGGCGCCCGCCCTCGCGCAACCGCCGTACCACGTCGGCGACACCGTGCTCACGCACCCACCGGCCACCGGTCTCGTCCCCGGGCTCGATGACTCTGGTGAGGAAGGCGCGGGCGAGCAGCTCGTCGCCCTCCGTCCAGGCTCCGGCCGCCCCGCCGTCGCCGCGTGGCTCCTCACGTTCTCGCGGAACCTGGAAGTCTCCTAGGTCCGCACTCCCCCGCAGATCTCCGCGTCCACGCGCTTCCTCGCGTGCACCCGGTTCCTCCCCTCCCCGCAGATCGCCTCCCCGCAGGTATTCACGCCCGCGCGAGTCCCCGGGGTCACGCACCTCCCCGCCCCCGCTCACGTCAGCGCACCCAGGGTCATGGGCACGCCCCGCGGCACTCCCGTGCGCAATTGCAGCGCCAATGCGACGTCCCGTGCGTCGGGCCGGTCGTGGCCCACGAGGTCGGCGACGGTCCAGGAGACGCGCAGCACCCGGTCGAGGCCCCGGGCGGTGAGCGCGCCGCGCTCCAGGCTGCGCTCGGCCTCCTCCAGCGCGCCCGGCGCGGCGGGCCAGCGGCTGCGCAGTTCTCGCCCGGGCACCTCGCTGTTGGACCGCCACGGAGTACCGTCGAGGCGTACGGCCGCCCGTTCGCGGGCCGCCCGCACCCGGTCGGCGACCGTCACGGTGGTGTCGCCCCGGGAGCCCTCTCCGGCCAGTTGGCCGCGCGTGAGGCGGTCCACCTCGACCCGGAGGTCGACGCGGTCCAGCAGCGGTCCGGAGAGCCGGGCCTGGTAGCGGCGGATCGCCGAGGACGGACACTCGCACAGATCGTCGTTCCGCGAGAACCGCCCGCACGGGCAGGGATTGGCGGCGAGCACCATCAGGAACCGCGCCGGAAACCTCACCACGCCCGCACTGCGCGCGATGACGACGTGCCCGGACTCCAGCGGCTGCCGCAGGGCGTCGAGGGCCTGGCTGCTGAATTCGGGTGTCTCATCCAGGAACAGGACGCCTCGGTGGGCCAGGGAGACGGCTCCCGGCCGCGCGATGCCGGGACCGCCGCCGACCAGGGCCTGCATCGTGGCGGAATGGTGCGGTGCGCAGTAGGGGGCCACGTCGATCAGGGGGTTGCCCGGCGGCAGCAGTCCCGCGACCGAGTGCACGGCGGTGACCTCCAGCGACTCCGTCCGGTGGAGCCGGGGCAGGATGGCCGGCAGCCGCTCGGCGAGCATGGTCTTGCCGGCGCCGGGCGGCCCCTCCAGGAACAGGTTGTGTCCGCCGGCCGCGGCGACCTCCACCGCCGTGCGCGCCGACTCCTGGCCCACGACGTCGGCGAGGTCGCGACCGTTTTCGCACTGCGCCGTGCCCATGCTGTGCATTCCCGTGGCGGCGCCGGTGCCGGGCATGCGCAGGCCCGCCAGGAGCGGGTCGGGCCGGCCCTGGTGGTCCTGTTCCTCCTCCGGCACGGGCTCGTCGGCGAGGACGGCGATCAGCTGGCGCAGGCTGCGCACGCCGAGCACCGAGACGCCGGGCACCAGGGACGCCTCGGCGGCGGCGCACTCGGGCACGACGACCTGCTCGTAGCCGGCCTCCGCCGCGGCCAGGACGGCCGGGAGGATGCCGCGCACCGGCCGTACCCGTCCGTCCAGGCCCAGCTCGCCGATCATCACGATGTCGGCGAGCACGCGGGGGTCGATCCGCTCGGCGGCACCGAGGACGGCCGCGGCGACCGCCATGTCGAAGCCGCTGCCGCTCTTCGGCACCGATGCCGGGCTGAGTCCCACCGTCAGCTTCTTCTGCGGCCACTCGGCGCCCGAGTTCACGACCGCGGCCCGCACCCGGTCCCGGCTCTCGGTCAGGCTCTTGTCCGGCAGTCCCACCAGCGTGAACGCCGCCACGCCCGGCTCCAGGTCTGCCTGGACCTCGACGACCACGCCCTCGACGCCGACGAGCGCCACGGAGCACGTACGCGCGAATCCCATCACGCCACCCCCCGGGCGTGCTCGACCACCGGGGCCCCGCGCTGCGGGAGGAGCACCCCGACCAGGTCGATGCGGACGCCGCCGGGCGGGGCCCCTCCGTGGGTCTGGATCCAGCGTTCGGCGAGCCGCCGCAGCCGCTCCGCCTTCTCGGGGGTCACCGCGGCCATCGGGTGCTCGAAGGAGCCGCCCCGGCGGGTCTTGACCTCGCAGACGACCAGGACGTCACCGTCCCGGGCGACGATGTCGATCTCACCGGTCCGGCCACAGCGCCAGTTGCGCTCCAGGACCGTCAGGCCGGCCCCGGTCAGCCGGCGGGCGGCGAGCGTCTCGCCGTACTTGCCCATCGCACCTCGTGCGTTCATGTCGGCACCACCTCCGGCGCCAACGATGAGGGCAGCTCAGCAAGCTGTTGGATCTTGGTGGACGGTCGGACGACTGTGGACAACCTTGTCACCCACACGGGTGACAAGGTGCCGATCGTCAGCCACTGGGAAGTTCGAGGTCGCTCTTGTTGAGCTCCTCGATGTTCACGTCCTTGAACGTCAGGACCCGCACCTGCTTCACGAACCGGGCCGGGCGGTACATGTCCCACACCCAGGCATCGGCCATGGAAACCTCGAAGAACACCTCGCCCTGAACCGAGTGCACCTGCATCTCGTAGTCGTTGGTGAGGTAGAAACGCCGCTCGGTCTCGATCACGTATTTGAACAGACCGACGACATCGCGGTACTCCCGGTAGAGCTTGAGCTCCATCTCGGTCTCGTACTTCTCGAGGTCCTCGGCGCTCATGGCATGTTCCCCTTCAGCCGTGCGGTCCCACCATTGTGCGCCAGTCCCGTGCGCCCCTAGACGATTTCGGTGTCCAGGGTCACCGGCCCGGCGGGGGGACCTTCGTCGAGCAGCTTGCGCAGCAGTTCGGCGAGTCTGGTCGGATACACCGTCTCATGTGCCCGGGTCAGTTCCCGACACGTCCACCAGCGTGCTCCGGCGACGCTGCGCCGCTCCAGTTCGGTCAGCCCGAGGGCACGGGTCGCGGTCTGCTTCGTCCGGGCCAGGTAGTACCACTCGTCCTGGTCCCAGCGGCGGCCCGCGAAGGGGAAGGAGCATCTGCGCCGCCACAGCACCGGGCCGAGCTCGATGTCGGTGATGCCGGTCTCCTCCGCGAGCTCCCGCCGTGCGGCCTCCTCACGGGTCTCTTCGCCCTCCACACCGCCGCCCGGGGTGAACCACCAGTCGTCGGCCGGATCGTCCGGTTCGTGGCCGTGCAGCAGCAGGATGCGGTCCTCGGAGTCGAGCAGCACCACTCGGGCGACCCTGCGCAGCCCGCCCTCGTAGGTGTCCTGACCTGCCGGTGTCGACTCAGCGGCCACCGGCGCTCCCCGTCCCCGTCCGGGCGCGGGAGGCCCGCTTGGCGAAGGGCCCGTACGCGGCACCGCCGAAGATCAGTACCGCGCCGGCGACGACCAGCGCGACCACTGTCCTGAGCGGACCGGGCGAGGAAAGGCCGCCCAGCGTCTCGAAGCCGGCCGGACGCTCCAGCATGCCGTTCATGGGCCAGACGACGGCGTCGACGCGGGCGTCCACGGTGGAGCGCGACACCGTGCCGCCGGCGGCGTCGGTGAGGTGGGCGGTGGAGTCCACGGAGTTGTCGCGCTCGTCGCCGAGCAGAAACAGGCGGCCTTCGGGCACGGTCACGGTGGGGAAGTCGCTGATCTCGGCCGGCGCACCGGCGGGCAGGTACGGCTCGTCGATCGCCTTGCCGTTGACCTTGAGCTTGCCCTCCTGGCAGCAGGAGACCGTGTCCCCGCCGACGGCGACGACCCGCTTGACCATCGGGGCGTTGGCCCAGGTCGCGTCCTTGAAGACGACGACGTCACCACGGCGTACGTCGGCGCCGTCGATGCGCTGTGCCAGCACCCGGTCACCGGCGTCGATGGTCGGCGTCATGGAACCGGTCGGCACGGTGTAGGGGCGGTAGACCACCGCTCCCCAGGCGAAGCCTCCGAGGAACAGCACCAGACCGAGCGCCACGGCGAGGCCGGACAGCCGTTGCCCGGTCCGGCTGCCCACCGGGCCCTTGCTCCCGCCGCCTCGCGGGGCCATACGTGTCGTGCTCTCGCCACCCATGAAGCCGCACCTTACCCGGCGGTACCGGAACGGGGCAGCCCCTCCCGGAGCCCAGGAGGGGCCGCTCTTCGCGGGGTGACGGCCGTCGGGCTGCCGCGGTGACGGGCGTAGGGATCGAGGCGCCTCAGCGGGTTTCGGCGGCGGCGACGCGCCTGCGGCGCCACCAGACGACCGGAACGATCCCGGCGACCGCCAGGCCCTGGGGTGCGACCGACAGCGCGGCGGCGGCCGACGACCGGGTCTGCGGACCGTCGGCCTGCAGGCCGACCTGGTCGAAGGTGTCCGGGACCGGGAGGGTGTCCCAGCGGTTCATCGGCCAGGCGATCACGATGGCGCGGCCGACGACCTCCTTCACCGGAACCATGCCGCCGTGCTCGTCGGACTGGTTGTAGCGGGAGTCCCGGGAGTTCTGCCGGTGGTCGCCCATGACCCAGATGTGGCCCTCGGGGACCTTGACCTTGAACTGGCCGCCCTGGTCGTCGACGCTGCACGGCGTGTTGCCGGGGTAGACGTACGACTCCTCGTTCAGCGCCACGCCGTTGACCTTGACCGGGCCGGTGCCCTCGCACTCCACGGTGTCGCCGCCGACCCCGATGACGCGCTTGATCAGGTCCTTCTCGTCGGCGGACGGCATCAGGCCGATCCAGCTGAGGACCGTCTGCAGCGCGTTCGGGTCGGGCGTCGGCTCGCCGGCCAGCCAGTCGTCCGGGTCGTGGAAGACGACGATCTCGCCGCGCTCGGGTTCCGAGCCGAACCAGGGGGTGAGCTTGTCGACCAGGACGCGGTCATTGATCGTGAGCGTGTTCTGCATCGAGGCGGACGGGATGGAGAACGCCTGCACCAGGAAGGTCTTGATCAGCAGCGCGAGCACCAGCGCGATGCCGATCAGGATCGGCAGCTCCTTCCAGAAGGAGCGCTGCTTCTTGGCCGCCTTGGCCTTGGGGGGCGGCGTTCCGCCCACGCCCTCGTCCTCGGTCCCGTTCTGTTCGTCCGTCACCCTGCCGTCCTCGGTCCCGGAGTCGTGCCCGGAGGCCGGGGCGCCGTCCGGGGCCGGGCCGGCCGCTTCCACGGGGCGTCCGCGGTTCTCCTCGCCGTCGTGTCCGGACCGTGCGCCAACCGCCACATCCCCCACGCCAACTCCTCACTCTCTGCCACCGCCTGCGCCGTACACGGTGCAGGCCCACCACTCCCATAACGAGCGGGAGTTCCGCAGGGGTCGGGAGTTGAATCATCGCGTTCGGATCGTAGGGGGCAACCCTATGCGACAGCCCGGCGGCGACGGTCGAGGCGGCGGCCGAGTCGGACACGGACGCGTATGTTTTCGGTTCGTCCAGGGTCGTCCAGTGACCGAACGGCCAGGCGATCACCATGGCCCGCCCCACCACCTCGTCCTCGGACACCGTGCCGAAGTCGGTGTCCTGGTGCGCGCGGGAGTCGGCCGAGTTGGACCGGTGGTCGCCCATCACCCACAGCCGGCCCTCGGGGACCGTGACGTCGAAGGGTGTTCTGGAGGGGACGTCGCCGGGGTACAGGTAGTCCTCGTTCAGGGGGACCCCGTTCACTGTGACGCGTCCCTGGGTGTCACAGCACTTGACCCGGTCCCCGCCCACGCCGACGACCCGCTTGATGAGGTCCTTCTCGTCGTCCGAGGGCAACAGGCCGATGAAGGCGAGGCCTTCCTTGACCTGCTTGATGACGACGGGGTCGTCCTTCTTGGTGGTCTGCTCGCCCTGGAGCCAGCCGCCGGGATCACGGAAGACCACGACATCGCCGCGCTGCGGCCTGGAACCGAACCAGGGAGTGAGCTTGTCCACCAGGACCCGGTCACCGATTTGGATGGTCTGCTCCATGGAGCCGGACGGGATCACGAACGCCTGGACGAGGAAGGTCTTCAGCACCAGCGCTATCAGGACGGCCACGCCGATGAGGAGGGGTACCTCCTTGACCGCGCCGCGCCTGCGGCGACGCTTGACCTTGCGCTGCAGCTTGCGCCGCTCGGCGCGGGACCGGCCGCCGGACGGTGGGCCGGTCCGCCGCGAGCCGGTGGGCAGCAGGTTCTCCGTGGGGCTGCTGGGCGCCCCGCGTGGTTTCCCCCGGCTACCCATCGGCGCCCTCGGACCGGCGCGCACCACCGGCCGCCTCCCCCGCTTCCGCGTCCGGCACGCGCGCGTAGGCGTCGGAGCGGTCGAGGTGGGTGACGTGCCCGAAGGGCCAGACGATCCAGTCGGCGCGGCCGATCACCTCGCCGACCGGGATCATGCCGCCGCCCGGCGAGCCCAGGTGGTCGCGGGAGTCGCTGGAGGCGGAGCGGTGGTCGCCCAGGACGAACAGGGTGCCGTCGGGGACGACGACGTCGAAGGGCACCGTGGACGGACGGTCGCCGGGGTACAGGAACGCCGATTCGTCAACCGACTCGCCGTTCACCCGGACCCTCCCCTCCCTGTCACAGCACACCACGTGGTCCCCGCCCACACCGACGACGCGTTTGATGTAGTCACCGGGCCCGAAGAGCCCGGTGCCGTCGAAGACGACGACATCGCCCCGCTGCGGCCCGTCACCGAAACGGTACGCCAACTTGTTTACGAGAACCCGGTCCCCGATCCTCAATCCGCGCTCCATGGATCCGCTGGGGATCTGGAAGGGCTGGAGCACGAAGGTACTGAACAGCAGCAGGAACATCAGCAGTCCCAGCAGGGTCACGGTGATCCGGCCGCCCGGCACCCACTGCGTGATCCACCCCGTCAACGCGGAACGCGACCGTCCCTCCGGGCCCTCCGGGTCCGAGGGCTGCTCGGAGTCGGAAGGGTGGGAGGAGCGGTCGCGCTCCGTGTGCTGTGCTTCGGTGTCCATCGGGGCCAGATGCTATCCGGCCCCGGCATGGACCTCGGAGGGCGCTCAGCTCTCGCGCTTCTCCTTGATCTTCGCGGCCTTGCCGCGCAGCTCGCGCAGGTAGTACAGCTTGGCGCGGCGGACGTCACCCTTGGTGACGAGCTCGATCTTCTCCACGATCGGGGTGTGCACCGGGAAGGTGCGCTCGACGCCGACGGAGAAGGAGACCTTGCGGACCGTGAAGGTCTCGCGCACGCCGGCGCCCTGACGGCGGATGACGACGCCCTTGAACTGCTGCACACGGGAGCGGTTGCCCTCGATGACGCGCACGTGGACGTTGACGGTGTCGCCGGGGCGGAAGGCCGGGACGTCGCTGCGCAGCGAAGCGGCGTCGACGGAGTCGAGCAGGTGAGACATTTCGTCTGCTTTCTTCGCTGATGCCACAGGTCATCAGCGGAAACTAGGTGTTTCGGAATCAGGGTCGTGCGGGTCGGGACGGGCGTCGTCTCCCCCTGTGGCAGGGGCGCGCTCCGGACGGACGCACAACAGCCGCCTATTCTTCCATGCTGGGAGTCCTGCGCCAAAATCGGCCGTACGGCTCCCCGTCCGGATCCGGCTCCCAGCCCAGGATGGAGAGCATCTCGCGGTCCTTCTTGTCGAAGGCCCCGGGCTCGCACCGCTCGATCAGGTCGGGCCGGTTGGCCGTCGTGCGCCGCAGGGCCTCGTCCCGGCGCCAGCGGGCGATCTTCCCGTGGTGGCCGCTCAGCAGTACGTCCGGGATACCGCGCCCGCGCCACTGCGGCGGCTTGGTGTGGACGGGGCCCTCCAGCAGGTTGGCCATGGCGCCGGGGGCGAAGGAGTCGTCGCGGTGGGACTCGGCGTTGCCCAGGACACCGGGCAGCAGCCGCGCCACGGCCTCGGTGACGACGAGGACGGCCGCCTCGCCGCCGGCCAGGACGTAGTCGCCGATGGACACCTCGTGGACCGGCATCCGGGTCGCGTACTCGTCGATCACGCGGCGGTCGATGCCCTCGTAGCGGGCCGGGGTGAAGATCAGCCAGGGCCGTTCGGAGAGGTGGACGGCGAGTTCCTGGGTGAAGGGCCGGCCACTGGGCGTGGGCACGATGAGGGCGGGTCCGCCGGAGCCCGTCTCGTAGCCGTCGGCCAGGACGGCGTCCAGCGCGTCGCCCCAGGGCTCGGTCTTCATCACCATGCCGGGCCCGCCGCCGTACGGAGTGTCGTCGACGGTGTTGTGCCGGTCGTACGTCCAGTCGCGCAGGTCGTGCACGTGGACGTCCAGCTGTCCACGCGCGCGTGCCTTGCCGACCAGGGAGACGTTCAGCGGTTCCAGGTACTCGGGGAAGATCGTGACGACGTCGAGCCGCATTACGCCTCTTCTCCGGAGGAGTCCTCCGAGGCGTCCCGCGAGGAAGCGATCTCCGCGCGGTCGTCGATCAGGCCGGGCGGCGGATCGATCACCGCGCGCTGCTCGTCCAGGTCGATCTCGGTGACGATCTCCGAGACGAACGGGACGTAGACCTCGCTGCCGTCGGGGCGCTCCACCACGAAGAGGTCCTGGGTGGGCAGGTGGGAGATCTCGGTGATCCGGCCGACCTCGTCGCCGTCCTTGGTCACCACGTCGAGGTCGATCAGCTGGTGGTCGTAGTACTCGTCCTCGTCCTCGGGACGCTCGTCCGGATCGACGTCGGCGATCAGGAGAGTGTTGCGCAGCGCCTCGGCGCCGGTGCGGTCGTGGACGCCGGCGAAGCGCAGCAGGAGGCGGCCGCTGTGGACCCGGCCGGTCTCGATGGTGAGCGGCCCGGCGGAGGCGGGGTCGGTGGCCAGGACGGCGCCGGGCCCGAGCCGCAGCTCCGGCTCGTCGGTGCGGACCTCGACGGTGACCTCGCCCTTGATCCCGTGGGCGCGGCCGATGCGCGCGACTACCAGCTGCACTGTGCTTGATCTCCTGTCGGAACTGCGGCGAGCCGTACGGGGCTACTGCCGTACGGGGCTCACAACGACTGCGGGCCGGGGACGGCCCAGTGGCCCTCCCCGGCCCGAGCCGGTGCTGCGTTCGGCGTCAGCGGACGTGGTCCACGTCGACGAGGTCGACGCGGACGCCCCGGCCGCCGATGGCGCCCACGACGGTGCGCAGAGCGCGTGCGGTGCGGCCGTTGCGACCGATCACCTTGCCGAGGTCGTCGGGGTGGACCCGGACCTCGAGCACCCGCCCGCGGCGCAGGTTGCGCGAGGCGACCTGCACATCGTCAGGGTTGTCGACGATGCCCTTCACGAGGTGCTCGAGAGCCTCCTCGAGCATGCTCAGGCCTCGGTCGACTCGGACTCGGCCGGAGCCTCGTCCTTCTTCTCGGCCTTCTTCTTCTGGGTGATCGCCTCACCCTTGCCCTCGTCGTCGCCACCGAGCGCCTCGAAGGACGGACGGGCCGACTTCTCGGCCGGCTGCAGCAGCGGCGCCGGGGCGGGCTCGCCCTTGAACTTCTGCCAGTCGCCGGTCTTCTTCAGGATGGCGAGCACGGGCTCGGTCGGCTGGGCGCCGACGGAGAGCCAGTACGCCACGCGCTCGGCGTCGACCTCCATCACCGACGGGTTGTACGTCGGGTGGTACTTGCCGATCTCCTCGATGGCCCGGCCGTCACGGCGGGTACGGGAGTCGGCGACGACGATGCGGTAGTGAGGCGAACGGATCTTGCCCAGACGCTTCAGCTTGATCTTGACTGCCACGGGAGTGGGTTCTCCTGGATTTGACGTGGGTGGGCACGGCGGGAAGGCCGCGTGGGGTTGCGGTACCCGAGTGCCCGATGGACGCGTCAGCCGGAGGAGAGAGGGGTCCTGTGCGACTGTCGAGTACAGCTAGCCATTGTGCCACACGCGGGCGGACCCTTCGGACCGAGGGCGGACCGGGCGGACCGGAGGCGCCGCGCCCGGATCCGGCTGCCACGAGCAGCCGGATCCTCAGCCCGCCGCCGCGCCGACCACCTCCGGGATCCGGAACGGCTTGCCGCAGCCGCCGCACATGATCGGGGCCTGCGCCAGGACCGAGGGGACGACCCGCACATTGCGTCCGCAGTCGCAGACCGCCTTCACGCGCACCCCTCCCCCGGAGGAGCCGTGGCGGGCGGCCGGACCGCGGAAGCTGCGGGCCGAGTCGGTCGCGGTGGCGGCGGTGTGGGCCTTCAGCGCGCGCTGGAGGCGCTCGATCGTCGGACGGTAGCGGCGCTTCGCCTCGGGGGAGAGCGTGACCAGCGAGAAGCCGCTGCTGGGATGCGGCTCCTCGGGGTGGTCGAGGCCCAGCTCCTCGGCGATCGCAAGGAATCGACGGTTGTGATAGCGCCCCGCGCGGGAGGTGTCGCGTACTCCGCGCGCGGCGGCGATGCCGTGGACTGCCTCATGCAGCAGTCGCTCGAAGGAGAGCTCGTGCCCGCAGGCGGACGACGACTCTCCGATCAGGGACTCGGGCGCGGCAAGATCCGGCAGCTCGGTGTGGTGCCGCTGAATGTCGGCCCACGCCTGCGCCAGCTCTGCGGCGAGAACAGGTGGTGTCGTGCTCACGTAATGACAACGAGGCGGGGTGCCCCTGTGTTCCTATTCCGGGGCATCCCAAATAATTTGCACGTACCCGTCAGTTGCCGCTGATGCGTCGCGACGAGGGCGGGTGCGCTGATCTGCGGAGAAGCCTCACAGCTCGTCACAAGCTGGTGCGTAGTCCGACGTACGCGCCGGCGCGTAGACCCCGTCCACGCGCCGGGTTGCGTGAGACTCGCGGATGTGCAAGAGGCGTTTTCGGCCGCGGTCGAACCGGAAGGGCGCCACCCGATCGGGCGCATCGCGGGACGCGTCGACGGGAGCGAGGTTACCGGGTGTGCCACCGGCGTGCGGCACCGCCCCTCCCCGGGCCGCTCCACCTCCCGCCGGGGTGCTCCCCCGCCCCGCCGACCTTGGCCGGAACCGCCTCGTCGGCACGGCCACCACCCGCTGTCATCACCGAGGGACGGGTTCCGGCCAACCGCCGGAGGCGTCGGACCGGGGCTACCCGGAGTACCGCACGGCCAGGCCCACGTTGCCGGGAAGTGAAATCTCGCCACTGCGGCGGGGATCGGGCAAACCGGCCCCCGCTACCACTGGACGCCACGGCGAGCCCGGAGTTTCCTGGCATACGGGGGGAGTGCGAGCGCACTGCACGGGGGCCATGGAATCGGGCACGGCGGCAACACTCGGCGATTGGGGCGCTTTCCTATGACACCTACGCTCGTGCGGCAGCACTCATCTCACGCGGGGGCGACGCCCGGCGTGGACCTGCGTGCACGCGCGCGTGACTGGTCCGAGATACAGGAGCGGATGCTCGTACCGCTCTACGAGGCCGTCTACGAGCGACTGGACGTGGGCGGCGGCACACGCGTGCTGGGGCTGGGCTGCGGCTCCGGGCTGGCCCTGCTGATGGCCGCCTCGCGAGGTGCCGCGGTGACCGGGGCGGAGTCCCGTTTCCCGGAGCGGCTGGACCTGGCGCGGCGACGGCTGCTTCCCGAGGCGCCCGGCGCGTCGGACGTACGCGTGCGCGCCGACGACGTACCCGCGCGTGCCCAATCGGTACGGGCGGACGCGGTACGGCTCGTCGAGGGGACCCCGCGGGACGCGGCGGACCCGTCGTTGCCGGCGTTCGACCTGGTGACCGCCTTCGAGCCGATCGGGTGCCTCGCGGGCGACTCGGACGGGCTCGCCGGACTGCTCGCCCGGGCCACGCCGCTCGCCGCGCGGGGCGCGGCCGTCGTGCTGGCCGGCTGGGGCCCGCCGGAGCGGTGCGCCACGACGTCGGTGCTGCGGGTGGCCACCAAGCTCGCGGACCCGTTGCGCAGCGCGGGCAGCTGGCGCCCCGCTCTCCGTGACGACCTGGAGGAGGTCGCCCAGCGGGCCGGGCTCAGGCCGGACGGCTCGGGACGGGTGGCGTGCCCCTTCGGCTACGCCGACACCGGCAGCGCGGTGCGCGGTCTGCTGTCGACCGGCCTGTTCGACGCGGCGATCGCGGCGACCGGCCAGGAACAGGTCGACAAGGAGCTGACCGAGGCCCTGCATCCGCACCAGCGGCCGGACGGGACCGTGTGGATGCCGAACGTGTTCCGGTACCTGATCGCCCGGATTCCCTGACGACCGGTTCCGACCGGGCGGGCGCGGCACCTGAACAGCTCCTTCGAGCACAGGTGCGATGCAGGTGTGAATGGTGTGAAGATGCCGGTTCAGGCACTCGCTCCATCCTTCAGGCGGATCTCGGGCCCTTTAGTCTGATCCACCGTTCGGGGGAAAGACACATCTGCATACAGGAGCCTGTAGTGCCGCACCACAAGACCGCGCTGCGCCTCGCCGCGCCCGTCGCCGTCCTCGCCCTGGCCCTCACCGCGTGCGGGGGCGGAGACGACACCGACGCCGACGCGAAGGGCTCGTCCAGCCCCGAGGCGCCCGCGTCTCCGTCCGAGGCGGCTTCGGGCGGCGACCTGGCGACCGGCGAGAGCGCGACGGGGAAGGTCGCGGAGGACCCGGGCGAGGTCACCTACGAGATCGTGGCGCAGAAGGTGGACGTCGGCACCGAGGCCGAGGCCGCCAAGGCGGTGGCGGACGCCGCGGACGCCAAGGGCAAGGTGCTGGCCACCGCGCACGTCAAGTACACGCACAAGGGCGGCCCGGCCCTCACCGACGGCTCCAGCGTGCACGACGGCACCACGGTCTTCGCCGACGGGCAGCGCGGCGGCGTCCTCATCGGCGCCTCCGAGGACGCCCCGGGCTGCGAGGACCCGTACGACGTGGACAGCTGGAAGCAGGGCGAGAGCCACGTCTTCTGCGAGACCTACGTGATCCCCGCGGGCGCCACGAGCGTCGAGGTCCACTGGGAGGAAGAGGACGGCGAGCCCTACGTCTGGAAGTTCCCGCAGAAGTAGGTCCCCGCGCGGAGGCGCTCACGGAAGCGGACCTCCGCGCGGAGGCGCATCAGGAGGGCCGGACGGTGATCAGGCCTCCGGCCCCTCCTTCGTCAGCCGGGTGATCCCGGCAATCCGGTAGGCGTCCGCCTCGTCCAGCGTCTCGTTCGCGAGCAGCGCCTCGGCGAGGGCGTCGAGCCGCCCCCGGTGGTCGCGCAGCTTGTGCACCGCCTCCGCGTAGCACTCGTCGACGACCCGCCGCATCTCGCCGTCGATCGCGTCGAGCGTCGCCGGGGCGGCGGCGAGCCCGTACGCCTGCTGGGCGTCGCCGGGCCAGCGCGGAGAGCCGGCCGACCTGCCGGCTCATCCCCCAGCGGCCGACCATGCCGCGCGCGATCCGGGTGACCTGTTCGAGGTCGCTCTCCGAGCCGGTCGTGATCACGTCGTACACCACCTGCTCGGCCGCCATCCCGCCGAGCGCGCCGATGATCCGCCCGCGCAGGTACTCCTCGGTGTACGCGTACTTGTCCGCGTCCGGCGTCGACAGCGTCACGCCCAGCGCCCGGCCGCGCGGCACGATGGTGATCTTGCGGACGGGGTCGGCGCCCGGCTGCAGCATCCCCAGCAGGGCGTGCCCGCTCTCGTGGTAGGCGGTGCGCCGCCGCTCCTCCTCGGGCATCACCAGGGGACGTTCGGCGCCGAGCTGGACCTTTTCCAGGGCCTCGGAGAGGTTCGCCTGCGTCACCCGGTCCTGCTTCCGCTTGACGGCGATCAGCGCGGCCTCGTTGGCGAGGTTGGCCAGCTCGGCGCCGGTCATGCCCGGGGTCGTGCGGGCGACCTGGGCGAGGTCGACGTCGGGGGCGAGCGGGATCTCGCGGGTGTGGATCTCCAGGATCGCCTTCCGGCCGCCCCGGTCCGGCGGCGAGACGCTGACCACCCGGTCGAAGCGGCCGGGACGGGTCAGAGCGGCGTCCAGGATGTCGGCGCGGTTGGTGGCGGCGATGACGATCACGCCCTCGGCGCCCGAGAAGCCGTCCATCTCCGTGAGGATCTGGTTCAGGGTCTGCTCACGCTCGTCGTGGCCGCCCATGCCGGACCCGCCGCCACGGGCCCGGCCGATGGTGTCGATCTCGTCGATGAAGATGATCGACGGCGCCACCTTGCGGGCCTCGGCGAACAGCTCCCGCACCCGGGAGGCACCCACGCCCACGATCATCTCGATGAACTCGGACGCGGACGCGGAGAAGAACGGCACGCCGGCCTCGCCGGCCACCGCGCGCGCGAGCAGCGTCTTCCCGGTGCCGGGCGGCCCGGACAGCAGGACGCCCCGGGGCATCTTGGCGCCCATGCGGCGGTAGGCGCCGGGGTTCTTCAGGAAGTCGACGACGTCGCTGAGCTCGCCCTCCACCTCGTCGATCCCGGCGACGTCCGCGAACGTGGTGCGCTGCTTGCCGGGCTCCAGCTCGACCGGCCTGGGCGGCGCCTTGCGGCCGAGCATGCCGCCCGCCCCGCCGCCGAGGGCACCCCGCATCCGCCGGGCGATGAAGATCCACAGCACCACCAGGAGCAGCATCGGCGCCAGCGCGATCAGCAGGTTGACCAGGAAGCTGCGCTGCTGGACGACGGGTTCGGCGGTGACGGTGACGTTGTGCTCGGTCAGCTCGCCCCAGAGCCGGTCGTCGGCGAAGGTGGGCCGCTCCGTCGTGAACTTGGTGTACGTCCCGTCGCCCTCGGGATTGTCCCGGGCCTTCTTCAGCTGGCCCTGGATGGCGTCGCCCTTGGCGTAGATCTTGCTGACGTTGCCCGCGTCGACCTGCTTGCTGAACTCCGTGTAGGAGATCGTCGGCTCGTCGCCCTCGTTGAAGAAGGAGAGCACGAGGTTGGCGATGAGGTAGACGACCAGCGCGGCCAGGACCAGGTTCCACCAGCCGCCCCGCATCCTCCTGCCACCGGAGGGCGGCTTCTCGGGCTCGTCGGGCGTGCCCTCGGTGCGCCAGGGCGGCTCGGGGGCCTTGCGCGGCGGGGACGGGTTGGTCATACCGGGACGTTACGACAGGAAAGCCGCGCGGGCATGCGGGTGTACGACGCTGGGGGCGCCCCTCCGGGAAGGGGCGCCCCCAGGGACGTACGGACGAGGGCGTCAGCCCATGAACTTCTTGAACTCGTCCGGGAGCTCGAAGTCCTTGCCGCCCTGCTGCGGCAGCCCGAGGGCACCCCCGCCCTGCGCGGCGGCGGCGCGGCGGGCGGCCTCCTCCTGCTCCTGCTGCTTGCGCTTCATCGGGTTGCCGGAGCGCTGCTTGCCCTTGGACTTCTTCTGCTGCTTCTTCTGCCGGCCGGGACCGCCACCCATGCCGGGCATCCCCGGCATCCCGGGCATGCCGCCGCCCTGGGCCATGCGCGACATCATCTTGCGGGCCTCGAAGAACCGCTCGACCAGGTTCTTCACCGCGCTGACCTCGACGCCGGAGCCCTTAGCGATGCGGGCGCGGCGCGAGCCGTTGATGATCGTGGGCTCCTGGCGCTCGGCCGGGGTCATCGACTTGATGATGGCGGCCGTGCGGTCGACGTCGCGCTCGTCGAGGTTGTTGATCTGGTCCTTCATCTGGCCCATGCCGGGCAGCATGCCGAGCAGCTTGCTGATGCTGCCCATCTTCCGGACCTGCTCCATCTGGGCCAGGAAGTCGTCCAGGGTGAAGTCCTGGCCCTTCTTGGACGCCAGCTTGGAGGCCATCTTCTCGGCCTCTTCCTGACTGAACGTCTTCTCCGCCTGCTCGATCAGGGTGAGCAGGTCACCCATGTCGAGGATGCGGGAGGCCATCCGGTCGGGGTGGAAGGCGTCGAAGTCCTCGAGCTTCTCGCCGTTGGACGCGAACATGATCGGCTTGCCGGTCACCGAGGCGATCGACAGGGCCGCGCCACCGCGGGCGTCACCGTCCAGCTTGGACAGCACCACGCCGTCGAAGCCGACGCCGTCGCGGAAGGCCTCGGCGGTGTTGACCGCGTCCTGACCGATCATCGCGTCGACGACGAAGAGGATCTCGTCGGGGCTGACGGCATCGCGGATGTCCGCGGCCTGCTGCATCAGCTCCTGGTCGATGCCCAGGCGGCCGGCGGTGTCGACGATGACCAGGTCGTGGACCTTGGACTTGGCGAACTCGATGGAGTCCTTGGCGACCTTCACCGGGTCGCCCACGCCGTTGCCCGGCTCGGGTGCGTAGACCGCGACTCCGGCGCGCTCGGCGACGACGCTCAGCTGGTTGACGGCGTTGGGGCGCTGGAGGTCACAGGCCACCAGCAGCGGCGAGTGCCCCTGCTCCTTGAGCCAGCGGCCCAGCTTGCCCGCGAGGGTGGTCTTACCGGCACCCTGGAGACCGGCCAGCATGATCACCGTCGGCGGCTGCTTGGCGAAGCGCAGGCGGCGGGTCTCGCCACCGAGGATGCCGACCAGCTCCTCGTTGACGATCTTGAGGACCTGCTGGGCGGGATTGAGCGCCTTGGAGACCTCGGCGCCCAGGGAGCGCTCCTTGACCTTCTTGATGAAGGCACGGACGACGGGCAGGGCGACGTCGGCTTCCAGGAGCGCGATGCGGATCTCGCGGGCCGTGGCGTCGATGTCCGCCTCGGTCAGCCGTCCTTTGCCCCGGAGGGATTTGAAGGTGGCTGACAGGCGGTCGGAGAGAGTATCGAACACGGCGGCGTAGGTCCTCGCGTCGGCGTTGGTGTGGGTCGCCCTCCAGGGTATCCGGCCCGGCAAGCAAATCGTCCCTGCCTGCTGCAGAGAGCGGGCAGGGACCGGCAGCCCCGCGCCCGCGGGGAGCAGCTTGCGTCCATGTCGGCCTCGGGAAAACCGGCCCGGACCACCCCGCACCGCGGGGGGCACATCCGGTTGACGCACGCCCCGGCCATGAGGTCACGCCCGCAGCAACTCCTCCAGCTCCCTGGCCACGGACACCGCCTCCTCCCCCAGCAACGGCGCCCCTTCAGCCCCGGTCACATAAAAGGCATCCACCGCGTTCGCCCCCAGGGTGCTGACATGCGCACTCCGCACCCGCACCCCCGCCCCCTCCAGCGCCCGCCCGAGCCGGAACAGCAGGCCGGGTGCGTCCTGCGCCCGGACCTCGATCACCGTGGCCAGCCGGGAGGCGGCCGGGGCGACCGTCACCCGGGGCGGGGGCGGCGCCACGCCCCGGCGACGCGGGTAGGCGGCGTCGCGTTCGGCGAGCCGCGCGGCGACGTCCAGGGTGCCGTCCAGGGCCCGGACCAGGTCGGCACGGAGCCGGGTGGCCTGCGGCAGCGAGCCGTACTCGGCGGCGACCCGCCAGTCCAGCAGCAGCACAGAGCCGTCCACGCCGTCCGGCAGCGGCAGGGACCGCAGCTCGGCGGTGCGGACGGTCAGCCGGTGCAGGGCCAGGACCCCGGCGACCGCGGGGAGCACGCCCGGCTGGTCGGGTACGGCGATCAGCAGCTCCACGCCGAGCGGCTCGGGGCCGGCGGCCGGCGAGGGACCAGCCGGTGCGGCGTCGGCCGACGGCTCCGTCTGCGCCCGCAGCGCGAGCACCGGCGCGCCCGTGCGGAACGCCTCGACGGCGAGCCGTTCCTGCTCCGCGGTGGGCGCGCCCGCCTCGGGCTCGGCGGGCGGGTCCCCGGCCAGCACCGCCGAGACCCGTTTGACCAGGTCGGCGACGAGAGAGCCGCGCCAGGACGACCAGGCTGCCGGTCCGGTGGCCAGCGCGTCCGCCTCGGTCAGGGCGTGCAGCAGTTCCAGGGTGCCCTCCGAGCCGACCGCCTCGGCGACCGTACGGACGGTGGCCGGGTCGTCGAGGTCGCGCCGGGTGGCCGTCTCGACGAGCAGCAGGTGGTGGCGTACGAGGGTGGCCAGGACGGCCGCGTCGGCGCGGTCGAAGCCGATGCGGGCCGCCACGTCCCGGGCGATGGTCTCCCCGGCCACCGAGTGGTCCCCGGGCCACCCCTTTCCGATGTCGTGCAGCAGCGCGGCGACCAGGAGCAGGTCGGGCCGGTGGACCCGGCGGGCGAACCCGGAGGCGCGGACGGCGGTCTCGATGAGGTGCCGGTCGACGGTCCACACGTGGACGGCGTTGCGCTGCGGGCGGCAGCGCACCCGCTCCCAGTCCGGCAGCAGCCGGGTGATCAGCCCTTCGGCCTCCAGCGCCTCCCACACCTGCACCGTGGGCCCGCCTGATCCCAGCAGCGTCACCAGCTGCTCCCTCGCTTCGGCGGGCCAGGGCGTGGGCAGCGGGCCCGCGGTGGCCGCGAGGCGCCGTACGGCGTGCAGGGAGAGCGGGAGCCCGGCCTGGGCGGCGGCGGCAGCGGCGCGCAGCGGGAGGACGGGGTCGCGTTCGGGGCGCGCGGTGCGGGCGAGCACCACCTCGCCGTCCTGCTCCACGACGCCCTCGGCGAGCGGAGAGCGCTCGGGGACGGGTTTGCCGCCGCCCAGCAGGGCGCGCAGCCTCGGCCGTACGGAGCGTGCCCGCAGTACGCGGCCCACCTCGCGCCAGGTGACGTCCCCGGCGTAGGAGATGACGCGGGCCGCCTCGTACACCTGCCGCAGCAGCGCGTCGGCGTCCAGCAGCCCCAGCTCGGCGGCCACCTGGTCCTGCTCCTGCAGCGCCAGCCGGTCGGTGGCCCGGCCCGTCGCCAGGTGCAGCGCGTCCCGTACGTCGAGCAGGCGGCGGCGGGCGGCGGCGAGGCCCTCGCGCGGGGCGTCGGCCAGCCAGGAGGCGGCGACGGCGCGCAGGGCGGTGGCGTCGCGCAGGCCGCCGCGTGCCTCTTTGAGATCGGGTTCGAGCAGGAACCGCAGCTCGCCCTGGCGTTCGGCGCGCTCGGCGCACAGGTCACGCAGTTCGGGGAGGCGCTTGGGCGCCTGGTTGCGCCAGTCGGCGAGGACGGTGGTGCGCAGCGCGGCGGTCAGCCCCGGGTCGCCGGCGAGGTGGCGGGCGTCCAGGAGGCCGAGGTGGACCTTGAGGTCCTCACCGGCCGTCTTCCGGGCCTCCGCGGGGGTGCGTACGGAGTGGTCGAGGGCGAGGCCGAGGTCCCAGACGGGATACCAGAGGCGGTCGGCGAGGGCGGCGACCGCCTTGTCGTCACCGCCCTCGTGCAGCAGGAGCAGGTCCAGGTCGCTGCGCGGGGAGAGCTCGCCCCGCCCGTACCCGCCGGTGGCGACGAGCGCGACCCCCTTCGCTCCCCCGGCCCCCGCGGCGAAGAGACCGGCCAGCCACCCGTCCGTCAGTTCGGCGAGGGCGGCACGGCGCGGCGGCCCGGACCGCGCCCCCTCGGTGAGGAGGCGCAGCCGGGCCGCCGCGTAGCCGCCGGGTCCGGAGTCCTCTGCTTCCTTCGTCACGTCCGTACTCGTCACCCGGCGGCTCCTGTTCTGTTCGTCGCGCCTCAGAGGGCGTCCGGGCCGCGCTCGCCGGTCCGGACCCGTACGGCCGTGTCGACGGGGACCGACCAGACCTTTCCGTCACCGATCTTGCCGGTGCGGGCCGCCTTGACGACGACTTCGATGAGCTGTTCGGCGTCGTCGTCCTCGGCCAGCACCTCGATGCGGATCTTGGGCACCAGGTCGACGGTGTACTCGGCACCGCGGTAGACCTCGGTGTGGCCGCGCTGCCGTCCGTAGCCGCTGGCCTCCGTCACGGTCAGTCCGTGCACCCCGAAGGCCTGGAGAGCCTCCTTGATCTCGTCGAGCCGGTGCGGCTTGACCACGGCGGTGATGAGCTTCATACGTCCACCTTCTTGCTGTCGGCCTGCTTGCTGTCGGCCTTCTCGCTGTCGGCTCGGGCCGCTGTCGCGGGGGCCGCCGGGAGGGCGGTCGTCCAGGCGGCACCGCCTCCGGCGCCGCTGAAGTCGTACGCGGTCTCGGCGTGCTCGGCCTGGTCGATGCCGGCCACCTCGTCGTCCTCCGGGACCCGCATGCCGATCGTCTTGTGCAGGATCAGGGCGAGGATCGCGGAGACGACCAGGGAGTAGGCGAGGACGCCGAAGACACCGGCGCACTGCTTCCAGAACTGGTCCAGGCCGCCGCCGTAGAAGAGGCCCTCGACGTCGGACTGGCCCTTGCCGGTGGCGAAGAGGCCCACGAGGAGGGAGCCGAGGATGCCGCCGACGAGGTGGACGCCGACGACGTCGAGGGAGTCGTCGTAGCCGAAGCGGTACTTCAGGCCGACGGCCATGGCGCACAGCACGCCGGCGACGACGCCGACGGCGATGGCGCCGAGCGGGGAGACCGCGCCGCCCGCCGGGGTGATGGCGACCAGGCCGGAGACGGCGCCGGAGGCGGCGCCGAGCGTGGTGAAGGCGCCGTGGCGGATCTTCTCGTAGGCGAGCCAGCCGAGGACGGCGGCGCCCGTGGCGACCTGCGTGTTCACGAACATCAGCGCGCCGACGCCGTCGTCGTTGCCGAGCCAGGAGCCGGCGTTGAAGCCGAACCAGCCGAACCACAGCAGACCGGCGCCGAGCATGACCAGCGGCAGGCTGTGCGGGCGCATCGGGTCCTTCTTGAAGCCGACCCGCTTGCCGATGACCAGGATCACGCCGAGCGCGGCGGCACCCGCGTTGATGTGCACGGCCGTGCCGCCGGCGAAGTCGATGACGCCCAGTTCGAAGGCCCAGCCACCGGCGCCCCACACCCAGTGGGCGACCGGGAAGTAGACGATCGTGGCCCACAGGGTGATGAACAGCGCCCAGGCGGTGAACTTGACCCGGTCCGCGAGCGCGCCGCTGATCAGGGCGGGCGTGAGGACGGCGAACATCAGCTGGAAGACCAGGAAGACGAAGACGGGGATGGTGTAGCCGTCCCACAGCTCGGTCAGGCCGATGTCGCTCAGGCCCACCCAGTCGGAGTTCCAGCCGACGATGCTGCCGGTGTCCGTGCCGAACGCCATGGAGAAGCCGTACAGCACCCACAGGACGGTGACGATGCCGAGGCTGATGAAGCTCATCATCAGCATGTTCAGGGTGCTTTTGACGCGGACCATGCCTCCGTAGAAGAAGGCCAGGGCCGGCGTCATGAGCATCACCAGGGCGGAGCAGATGAGCATGAAGCCCGTGTTGGCGGCAGAGAGCTCCGTCTCTGCGGCGAGCGTGATGGCTGGAGCCATCGGCGTCTCCTCGTCGTTGGTACGGCCCCGTGCGGGCGAAGCCTGAGCGGTATGAGGGGTGGGCCGGTTATGCGCCAAGAGATTGGCGCAGCGCGGTTTCGGTGGACGCCCCTCGTTGTTTCGCCGCCGTGACGAAGGCGCTGCGGGTGTTACGCGTCGGTGAACTGCGGGGTGCGGGGCCGGGCGGTCGTTGCCGTGGCGCCGTGTCCCGGCCGGGACGTGAGCCGGCCGCGGCGGGCCTCCGAATGACCTGGCATGGGGGAGCCGAGTCGGGCAGTTCGGGAGGGCCGGCCGCGGCCGGGGCTGGTGGGTTCAGACCGCTTCGGCGGTCTCCGGCAACTCGACCGCGAGCCGTTCGGTCAGGTCGATGACCTCGCCGAGGTCGCCGAAATCGCGTACGGCCGTGTCGACGGTCTTGCGGATGCGGGTGTTGACGCGTTCGGAGCGGACCTTCTTGGCGATGCCCATGGCCTCGACGGCCAGTCCGGTGCTCTGCTCGGGCTCGCGGCGCAGCAGGTGCACGGTGGCCATGCCGATCAGGTTCAGCGCGTAGGAGCGCTGGTGTTCCTCGTCCTGGGCGAACAGCTCGACCGCGCGGCGCATCAGCGGCTCGGCCAGCGAGGCATAGGTGGGGCTGCGGCCGGCGACGTAGGCGAGGTCGCGGAAGGAGTGGCTGTTCTCGCCGTACAGCTCGGCCTCGGAGAAGAAGCGGATCCAGTCGGGGTCCGGCTCGTCCCACTCGTCGGCCTCGGCGAAGGTGTCCTCTGCCATGCGCACCGCGCGCTTGCAGCGGCCGGGCTGGCCCATGTTGGCGTAGGCGCGGGCCTCCATCGCGTACAGCATCGACTGGGTGCGGGGGCTCGCGCAGTCCCGGCTGCCGTACTGCGCGAGGTGGATCAGCTCCAGGGCGTCGTCGGGCCGGCCGAGGTGGATCATCTGGCGGCTCATGCTGGAGAGGATGTACGAGCCGAGCGGCCGGTCGCCGGCTTCCTTGGCGGCGTGCAGGGCGAGGACGAAGTACTTCTGCGCGGTGGGCTGGAGCCCGACGTCGTACGACATCCAGCCGGCCAGCTCCGCGAGTTCGGCGGCGACCTTGAACAGCTTGGCCCGGGTGGCCTCGGCCTGCGGCTCCTGGAGGAGGTCGGTCACCTCGTGCAGCTGTCCGACGACCGCCTTGCGGCGCAGGCCGCCGCCGCACTGGGCGTCCCAGCGGCGGAACATCACCGCGGTGGACTCCAGCAGGTCCAGCTCCGGCCTGGACAGGCGCCCGCGCGCGCGTGAGCCCGATACGGACTCGCGCCCGGCGCCGACGGCCGGGGGCGAGGGGACGAGCCAGCGCTGCATGGGCTCGATGAGGGACGGGCCCGCGGAGAGGGCCAGCGAGCTCCCGAGGAAGCCGCGCCGCGCCAGCATCAGGTCGCTGCGCGAGAACTCGCTGAGCAGGGCCACGGTCTGCGGGCCCGTCCAGGGCAGGTCGACGCCGGTCGCCGAGGGGGCGGGGCGGGAGGTGCGCAGGCCCAGGTCCTCGACGGAGACGACGACACCGAAGCGTTCGGAGAACAGCTCGGAGAGGATGCGCGGGATCGGCTCGCGCGGATTCTCGCCGTCGAGCCAGCGGCGCACGCGTGAGGTGTCCGTGGAGATGTGGTTGGCTCCGAGCTGGCGGGCCCGGCGGTTGACCTGGCGGGCCAGCTCGCCCTTGGACCAGCCGCTGCGGGCGAACCAGGAGGTGAGCAGCTCGTTGGGGCGCTTGTCAGCGTGCGAGGCGCCTCCCGCGCTCGTACCGCTTCCGCCGTTGCCGCTCACTGGAACGCCCCCATCCCTGGAACCACCTGTCGCCGAGTGCGCCAAGCCCTATCAGAATGCCGGTGGTCGGGGCCCTCCGTCCGACGGTTGCCACCCTTCGAACGGAAAGCCGAGTTGCCTCCGGCATACCCACGAGTGCATGTGCCCCACGGCTTCATGCACACAAAGTAATCCTACGATCACCCGTCCAGCCATGGCGATTGCGGAATCGCCACCATTCGCCACCCCTTCGAATGAACTCGCGGTGGCCTGCACGCGATTCACTTGACATAGGCCAACCGGGAGTCGGTGCAACGGTGCACTCCGGGGCGTGCGCGGGTCCGCACGCGACCCGGAGTACATCAGGACGCTGTCTGAACCGCGCCACACTGGGGAGTTGGAAGCAGAGAGTCACGTTTCGCGTCCGCTGCGTAACCGCGTCGGGTCGGACCCGTTGGAGGGGGCATGGGCTTCACGATCGGCATCGGCGGCACCCGGGGCATGCGCGACATCCGGTCCGGCGCGCGCCGCCGCGGTCGCGCGACGGAGTGCACCGCGGTGGCCGAGTTCACCGGGCTGTGGGGCTGGGACGTGGTGCCGGGGGCCCGGGCCGCCGCCGGCGCCTGCTCCTGCGGGCGACGCGACTGTCCGGCGCCGGGCGCGCACCCGCTGGACTTCGCGCCCCAGGTGCCCGCCGGGGCCACCCTGGACGAGGCGAGCGAGGCCTGGGCCCAGTTCCCGGGCGCCGCGCTGATGCTGCCGGTCGGGCGGCGGTTCGACGTGATCGAGGTGGCCGAGGCGGCAGGGGTGCGGGCGCTGGCCCGGCTGGAGCGCATGGGCCTGCCCCTCGGACCGGTCACGGCGACCCCGCAGGGCCGCGCCCACTTCTTCGTCGCCCCCGGCGCCGCCGCCGAACTGCCCCGGCTGCTCTACCGCATGGGCTGGGACGACCCCTTGGCCCTGGACCTGCGCGGCCTGGGCCCCGGTGCGTACGTCACGGCCCCGCCCTCCGACCGCGGCGGCCTGGGCGCGGTGCGCTGGCTGCGCCCACCGGCCCTCGACTCGGCGACGAAGCCGCCGGCGGCCCGGCTGCTGCTGGGGACGCTGGCGTACGTCGCCCATCGATCGCGGGTCTGAAGCCGCTGTCGGTCCGGGTCTGATCCGACCGGGCCGGTCCCCGGCCGCGGCTGGTCACCGAAGCGGCCCGCGCCCGCCGAGGCCGGAAGCGTCCGCCGGGACACGGTGCGAGCCGACCGTCCGCGAACCTCCGTGACGGGCCTCCCCTGCCGCACACGGCGAAGCGCCCGTCCCCCGGACGAAATCCGGGAGCGGGCGCTTCCGCTCGTGGTGCCGCGGCGGCGTCATTCGCCGATGAGGGCATCCACGAAGGCCGTCGGCTCGAACGGCGCCAGGTCGTCCGCGCCCTCACCGAGCCCGATCAGCTTGACCGGCACGCCCAGCTCGCGCTGCACCGCGACGACGATGCCGCCCTTGGCCGTGCCGTCCAGCTTGGTCAGCACGATGCCGGTGATGTCGACGACCTCGGCGAAGACGCGGGCCTGGATCAGGCCGTTCTGACCGGTGGTGGCGTCGAGCACGAGCAGCACCTCGTCCAGCGGCGCGTGCTTCTCCACGACCCGCTTGACCTTGCCGAGCTCGTCCATGAGGCCGGTCTTGGTGTGCAGGCGGCCGGCGGTGTCGATGAGCACGACGTCCGAGCCCAGCTCCTTGCCCTCCTTGACCGCGTCGAAGGCGACGGAGGCCGGGTCGCCGCCCTCCGGGCCGCGCACGGTGTGGGCGCCGACCCGCTCGCCCCAGGTCTGGAGCTGGTCGGCGGCGGCGGCACGGAAGGTGTCGGCGGCACCGAGGACGACGCTGCGGCCGTCGGCGACCAGGACGCGGGCGAGCTTGCCGGTGGTGGTGGTCTTGCCGGTGCCGTTGACCCCGACGACCATGACGATGCCGGGCTTGCTGTTCGGCGGCTCGGTCTTGACCTCGCGGTCCATGTCGGGGCCGACCAGATTGATCAGCTCCTCGCGCAGCAGACCGCGCAGCTCCTCGGGGGTACGGGTGCCGAGCACCTTGACGCGCTCGCGCAGCCGCTCGACCAGCTCCTGCGTGGGCTGCACACCGACGTCGGCGGTGAGCAGCGTGTCCTCGATCTCCTCCCAGGTGTCGTCGTCGAGGTGCTCCCGCGAGAGCAGGGTGAGCAGGCCCTTGCCGAGGGCGTTCTGCGAGCGGGAGAGGCGGGCACGGAGCCGGACCAGACGGCCGGCGGTGGGCTCGGGAACCTCGAGCTGAGGGACCTCGAGCTCTTCGACGACGGGCGGCTCCTCGACGGTGGCGGTGCCACCGTCCGGGAGGTCGACCTCCTCTATCGTCCGGCGCGGTTCGTCGCGCGGCGTCTCGGCCTCTTCGCCGACGTGCGGCTCGGTCGGAGGGGCGGTGATGTCGGGCGTGGACGGGGGCGGCGGAGGCAGCTGCTTCTTGCGGCGGCTGCCCACGATCAGCCCGCCGAGCGCGCCGATCACGACCACGGCGATGACTACAGCAAGGATGACGATTTCCATAACCCGTCCAGTATCAGCCATGGACCCCGAGGACCGTCCGTTTGTGGCTTTCCACAAAGGACAAAGGCCACTGGAAGGAAGGAGTCGGATCAAAGTACGATGGTAGAGGCCACGTCAACGCGCGTAGAGTCCCGACCGACTCCTCTTCTCACACGATCGAGGCACGGACCCCCCACATGAGCAAGACCGCCGAGACCGAAGGCGCACTGGAAACCCGCGGCATCGAGCAGGTGCCCGACCACGAGCGCACCGCCCGCACCCGCGAGCTCTTCCCGACCTGGGTCGGCGCCAACATCAGCGTGCTGCTGCTCACGATGGGCGCGAGCCTCGTCGTGGCGTACCAGCTCAACTTCTGGCAGGCCCTGGTCGTCGCGGCCGCCGCCCCGGTCGTGTCGTACGGCCTGGTCGGGCTGATCGGCATCGCCGGCAAGCGCGGTGGCGCGCCCGGCATGGCGCTCTCCCGCGCGGTGTTCGGCCAGCGGGGCAACCTGCTGCCCGGTTCGCTGATCTGGATCGCCCGTTGGGGCTGGGAGACGATCAACGCGGTGACCGGCGCGTATGCCGTGCTCACCGTGCTGGACATCGTGTTCGGCATCAAGGCCAACAGCGCGCTGGACATGGTGACGCTGCTCGCCTTCGTGGTGGCGACGTTCGCGATCTCCGGGCTGGGCATCAACGCCGTGCAGAAGTGCAACAAGTACGCGACGTACCTCTTCGGCGCCTTCTCGGTGCTGGTGCTGGGCTACCTGGTCGTCGACACCGACTGGTCCGCGGTCTTCGACCGGTCCGCCGGTTCGGTGGCCGCGATGATCACGGGTGTCGGCCTGATCGCGGCCGGCGGCGTCAGCTGGATCCCGTCCGCCCCGGACTTCACCCGGTACCTGCCGCGCACGGCCTCCTCGAAGGGCATCGTGGGCGTCACGGTCGGCGGGGCCGGCATCGTCGTACTGCCCATGGTCCTGATGGGCATGATCATGGCCGTGTCCACGCCGGACCTGGCCTCGGCCGCCGACCCGGTGTCCTTCCTCGGTGAGATCCTGCCCACCTGGATCGCCGTGCCGTACCTGCTGATCGCCCTGATCGGCATGCTGCTGATCAACTCGATGTCCATGTACTCGGCCGGTTTCACCGCGCAGACCCTGGGCTTCAAGATCCCGCGTCACTGGGCGGTGTCGGTCAACGCGGTCATCTCGCTGATCTTCGGCGGCGTGCTGATGCTGGTGGCGACCAGCTTCATGGGTTCCTTCATCGCCTTCCTGTCGCTGCTCGCGGTCGCCTTCTCGGCGTGGGTCGGCGTCTTCGGCGCGGACATGCTACGCGGGCGGGAGTACGACGGCGAGGCGATGGCGGACACCACGCGCACCAGCGCGTACTGGTACCGGGGCGGCTTCTCCCCCGCCGCCGTCGCCGCCTGGGCGGTGGGTCTGGTCGCGGGCCTGCTGTTCACCACCTCCGACTGGTTCACCGGCCCGCTGGCCACGAACAACTTCGTCGGCGAGTACGGACTGGGCTGGGTGGCGACGGTCGTGGTCTCCGGCCTGCTGTACGCGGTACTGCCGAAGCCGACGCTGGTCGCGCCGGCGACGACGCCGGCCGAGCGGGTGGCGGAGCAGGAGCACGCGGCCGTCTGAGCCGACCGCGTTCGGTCCGGTGCACCGTCCCCTCTCGTCCTACGGCGAGGGGGGACGTTCGCTTTGTACTCGGCGCGCACACCCCTGGCGGGGACGCGCGGCGCGCCCACGGCCTCCCGCCACGGAGCGGGCGGCGCCCAGCGACGACGGGCGCCCGCCGGCCTGTACGGCGGCGAGGCGACCCCCTGAGCCGCGATGGGTACCCACGGCTCAGGGGTGGCGGCTCCTTAGTACGGGGGGCGGGTGCCCAGGGCCGCCGAGCGCTGCCCCCGGTGGCGGGACGGGAGTGGTGTCGGCCGTCCTACGCGGATACCTCGGGCCACCCCGAGGTCGCGGTCTCCGCGTGCCTGCCGAGGGCTTCGGCGCCCGGGTTGCCGGACCCTTGGACGCGGGTGGGGCGCGCGTCGAAGGGCTCGACCGTGCGGTGGGTGCTCGGGCAGGCGCGACCAGCTCGACTGCGGAGTGCCCCGAGACGCCCGCGTGCCACCGCGGCCGGCACCGCTCGCGGGTGAGTGGTGCCCACTCGCGGGCAGCTGCGCGACGGCGCCGGGACAAGGTGGCCATGTCGGTCGGCGGGCGCTGGCGGCTTGCCGCGCGCACGGCGCCGCCCCGCCCGGTAGGTGACCGGGCGGGGCGGCGGACGGTACGGGGAGAGGGGCAGCGGGGACTTGGCCCTTCTCCCCGAGTGCGGGGGCGGGGCGGTCAGCCCATCTCCTCCAGGGCCTTGCCCTTCGTCTCCTTGACGAACTTCAGAACGAAGGGGATGGAGAGCGCGGCGAAGATCGTGTAGATCACGTACGTGCCGGACAGGTTCCACTCGGCCAGCGACGGGAAGCTCGCGGTGATGGCCCAGTTGGCGATCCACTGCGCGGCGGCGGCCACGCCCAGGGCGGCGGCACGCAGCCGGTTCGGGAACATCTCGCCGAGGAAGACCCAGACGACCACGCCCCAGGACAGGGCGAAGAACAGTACGAACAGGTGGGCGGCGATCAGGGCGACCCAGCCCTGCGTGGCCGGGAGCTTGCCGTCGACCAGGTCGAAGGAGAAGGCCCAGGCCTCCAGTGCCAGGCCGATGACCATGCCGACCGAACCGATCAGGGCGAGCGGCTTGCGGCCGATGCGGTCCACGAAGATCATCGCGATCACGGTGCCGACGATGTTGATGATCGACGTCGTGAACGAGTAGAAGAAGGACTGCGTCGGGTCGACGCCGACCGACTGCCACAGCGTCGCGGAGTAGTAGAAGGCGACGTTGATACCGACGAACTGCTGGAAGACCGACAGGCCGATACCGATCCAGACGATCTTCTTGAAGAGGAAGCTGCCGCCGAGCAGGTCCTTGAAGGAGGACTTCTCCTCGCGGTGCATGGCGTGCTCGATCTCGGCGATGCGGGCGTCGAAGTCGACGTCCTTGCCCTCGACCTCTTCGAGGATCTTCTTGGCACGCTCGTGCTTGCCGACGGAGACCAGGAAGCGCGGGGACTCCGGGATGGCGAAGGAGAGCAGGCCGTACAGGACCGCCGGGATCACCATGATGCCCAGCATGACCTGCCAGGCCTCCAGGCCCATCAGCTCACCGCGCTGGTCACCGCCGGCGGCGTTGAGGATCCCCCAGTTCACGAGCTGCGACACGGCGATGCCGATGACGATCGCGGCCTGCTGGAAGGAGCCGAGCCGGCCCCGGTAGGCGGGCGGGGAGACCTCGGCGATGTAGGCGGGGCCGATCACGGAGGCCATGCCGATGGCGAAGCCACCGATGACGCGCCACATGGCGAGGTCCCACAGCGCGAAGGGCAGCGCGGAGCCGACGGCGCTGACGGTGAAGAGGACCGCCGCGATCTGCATGCAGCGGATGCGGCCGATGCGGTCGGCGATGCGGCCCGCGGTCGCCGCGCCGATGGCACAGCCGATCAGGGCGATCGCGATGACCTGGGCCAGCACCGCGGAACCGACGTCGTAGCGGTCCCGGATGGCCTCGACCGCACCGTTGATCACGGAACTGTCGTAGCCGAAGAGGAAACCGCCCATCGCGGCCGCCGCCGCGATGAAGATGACGTGCCCGAGATGATCGGGGTGAGCCGTCCTGGCTCCTGATGTGGATGCCTGCGATGTGCTGGCCACGTGTACTCCTCGGGCTACCGGCAACGCTGCCGGGGTGGTTCGCCTTCGAGATACCGCCAGAAGAGAGCTGAAGGGACCTGAAGGTAAAAGCAACGTTGCAGAGACTATGCCTTCAAGTTTCGAAGTCAATAGGTCGAGAGGTGTGAGTTTGGAGATGCCTTGCAGGTCTACTCATTCAAGAGTTGAAGCTATGTAGCTGCTGTGAAGCCCAGTCGACTAGCGCAGTCGCTGGCTGATGACCTTCGACACACCGTCGCCCTGCATGGACACGCCGTAGAGCGCGTCGGCGACCTCCATCGTGCGCTTCTGGTGCGTGATCACGATCAGCTGCGAGGCCTCCTGCAGCTCCTGCATGATCCGGATCAGCCGCTGGAGGTTGGTGTCGTCGAGCGCCGCCTCGACCTCGTCCATGACGTAGAACGGGCTGGGCCGCGCCTTGAAGATCGACACGAGCATCGCCACCGCGGTCAGCGACCGCTCCCCGCCCGACAGCAGCGACAACCGCTTGACCTTCTTGCCGGGTGGCCGGGCCTCGACGTCCACCCCCGTGGTGAGCATGTTGTCCGGGTCGGTCAGGATCAGCCGCCCCTCACCGCCCGGGAACAGCCGGCCGAAGACGCCCTCGAACTCCCGGGCAGTGTCCCGGAAGGCCTCGGTGAAGACCTGCTCGACGCGCTCGTCGACCTCCTTGACGACCTGGAGCAGGTCGGCACGGGTCTTCTTCAGGTCCTCCAGCTGCTCACTGAGGAACTGGTGCCGTTCCTCCAGCGCCGCGAACTCCTCCAGCGCCAGCGGATTCACCTTGCCGAGCTGCTGGTAGGCGCGCTCGGCGGCCTTCAGACGCTTCTCCTGCTCGGCGCGGACGAAGGGCCGGGGGCGGTTTCGCGGGTGCTCCGGGTCGGCGGGGAGCTCTTCGCCCTCGGCGGGGGGCGAGGGCGGCACCTCTTGATGGGGGCCGTACTCGGCCGCGAGCCCCTCCGGTTCCACACCCAGTTCCTCCAGCGCCTTGGTCTCCAGCTGCTCGATGCGCAGCCGCTTCTCGGCGCCGAGTACCTCGCCCCGGTGGACTGAATCCGTCAACTTGTCGAGCTCCGCCTTGAGGTCGCGCCCGGCGGTGCGCGCGGCGGCCAGCTCTTGTTCGCGCCGGGCCTTGGCGGCCTCGGCGGCGGTGCGCTCCTCGTCGGCGCGGGTCAGGGAGACCTCGACGTGCGCGAGCAGCTGCCGGGCGCCGGTGGCGACCGCCTCGGCGACGGCGGCCTCGTGGCGGAGCCTGGCCCTGCGCTGTTCGGCACGCGCGCGTGCCTCACGTTCGGCGCGGGCCGCGCGGTCCAGGGAGTCGGCGCGTCCGGCGAGGCCCTTGACCCGCTCCTCGTGGGTACGGGCCTGGAGCCGGGCCTCCATCTCCGTCTGGCGGGCGTTGGCACCGTCTGCGGCGAGCCGGTCGCGCACGGAGGTGTCCGGCTCTTCCTCGACCGGCATCTCCTCGGCGACCGCCAGCCGCTCGGCCAGCTCCTCGACCTCCATGAGCGCCTTGTCCAGGGCCTCCTGGGCGCGGTCCGCCGCGGCGGCGGACCGTTCCGCCTCTCCTGCGGCGCCCCGCGCCTGGCCCGCGAGCCGCCCGAGCTGCTGGGCGACGGCCGACTTCTCCCGGTCGGCGGCCCGGCGCCGCTCCCCCAGCTCCTCGACGAGCGCGGCGCACTCCCGGCGCCGTTCGACGGCCGCCTCCTGCGCCCCGGCCAGCTCCTCGCACCGCACGCCCAGCTCGGCCAGCTCGGCCGCGGCCTGGTCCACGGAGGCCTGCACCTCCAGCAGGCTGGGCGCCCCGGCGGAGCCGCCCTGCGCGAAGTGGGCGCCCAGCAGGTCGCCCTCGGCGGTGACGGCGGTCAGCTCCGGGTGGGCGTAGACGAGGTCCTCGGCGTCCTCCAGGGTGCCGACGACGACGATCCCGCGCAGCAGCCGCCGCACGGCGGGCATCAGGTCGTCGGGTCCCCGGACCAGGTCGGCGGCGTACGGCGGTCCGTCGCCCCGGCGCTGGTCGGGTACGTCGTCGGAGACGCCGGCGAGCAGCAGGGCGGCCCGGCCGGCGTCCTGCTTCCGCAGCAGGCGGATGGCGTCGGCGGCGGCCGCCGGGGAGGTGACGGCGAGGGCGTCGGCGGCGGCGCCGAAGGCGGTGGCCAGGGCGGCCTCGTGACCGGGCGTCACGGTGAGGAGTCCGGCGGCCGGGCCGAGCAGTCCGGCGAGCCGGTCCTTGGCCGCGAGCACCGCGCCGGTGCCGTCCTTGCGGCGCAGCCCGAGGGCCAGGGCCTCGTGGCGGGCCTGCGTCGCCGCTCGTTCGCGCTCCGCCGCGGTGGCCGCCTCGCGGGCGGCGCTCAGGGCGGCCTCCGCCTCGGCGAGCCGGTGCTTGGCGCTCTCGTGCCGCTCGGCGAGTTCCTGGTCGTCGGCGTCGAGTCCGTCGACCTCCGCCCGAAGCGCCTCGTACTCCTCCTGGGCGGCGGCGGCCCGTTCCCGGGACTCGTCGCGGGCCTCGGCCAGCCGCTCGATCTCGGCCTGGGCTGAGGCGGCGCGGGAACGGGCGGCACCGACCTGGCCGCTGAGCCGGGCCAGTCCCTCACGGCGGTCGGCGATGGCGCGGGCGGCGTCCTTGAGGCGGCGCTCCTCCAGGGCGAGTTCGCGTTCGAGGTCGGCGCGGTGGGCGACGGTGTCCTCCAGGGCGCGTTCGGCCGCCTCCAGGGCCGCTTCGAGTTCGGCCTCCTGCTCGCGGACGCGGGCGGCCTCGCGCTCCAGTTCCTCCGGGTCCCGGCCGCGGCGCTCCTCGGGGGGCGCGGAGGTGGCGCTCTTCACACGGGCGTCGGCCAGGGAGATCGTGCCGCGCACCCGCTCGGCGAGCTGGGACAGCTCGTACCAGGTCTGCTGGGCTCGCTGGAGGCGCGGGGTGAGGCGGCGGACCTCGTCCTCCAGGTCGGCCTCGCGGCGAAGCGCCTTGCCCAGCTCCCGCTCGGCGGCCTCCTTGCGTTCCTTGAGCGCGGCCTCGTCGGCGATCTCGGCCTGCAGCGCCTCGCGCAGCCGTACGAGGTCGTCGGCGAGGAGGCGGAGCCGCGCGTCCCTCAGGTCGGCCTGGATGACGGCGGCCCGGCGGGCGACGGCGGCCTGCCGGCCGAGGGGTTTGAGCTGGCGGCGCAGCTCGTCCGTCAGGTCCTGCACGCGGGCGAGGTTGGCCTGCATGGCGTCGAGCTTCCGGAGCGCCTTCTCTTTGCGCTTGCGGTGCTTGAGGACACCGGCGGCCTCTTCGATGAAGGCGCGGCGGCCCATCGGGTCGGCGTGCAGGACGGAGTCCAGCTGGCCCTGGCCGACGATGACGTGCATCTCGCGGCCGATGCCGGAGTCGGAGAGCAGTTCCTGGATGTCGAGGAGACGGCAGGTGTCGCCGTTGATCTGGTACTCGCTGCCGCCGTTGCGGAACATGATCCGCGTGATGGTGACCTCGGCGTACTCGATGGGCAGGGCCCCGTCGGAGTTGTCGATGGTCAGCGACACCTCCGCCCGGCCGAGCGGCGGGCGGCCGGTGGTGCCGGCGAAGATGACGTCCTCCATCTTGCCGCCGCGCAGCGACTTGGCCCCCTGTTCGCCCATGACCCAGCTGAGCGCGTCCACGACGTTGGACTTGCCCGAGCCGTTCGGTCCGACCACGCAGGTGATGCCGGGCTCGAACCGGAGCGTGGTCGCCGACGCGAACGACTTGAACCCGCGCAGGGTCAGGGCCTTCAGGTGCACGCCGTCGGACTCTACCTTTCGCGGGTGTCTCACTCCATGAACCGGTGAACCACCGCGGTTTCACGGGTGAACGTGCAGGGCACATCAGACGTTGAAGAGGGTGAAAGGATGCGCGGGGCAGGAACGGCGGGGGCCGGACGGCACGGGCGCCGGGACGGGGGCAAGAAAGAAGGGACGCCGAAGCGTCCCTTGCAGACTCTGACACCTGCGGTGGTACGGGCGGGCCCGACCACTGCCGTGTCGTAGTGGAGCGATGCAGTGATCAGCAGTGATCAGGTGAGCGCAGGCTCCGCCTGGTGTGCGTCAACGCTCTCCATGCTCTCCATGATCCTGTCGTGAGAAGCGGCAGCCGCCAGCGCGTCGTTCTCCGCCTGGATCCGTCCGAGCTCGGATTCCAGGTCCTGGACGCGCTGCTGGAGCCGTCGCATCTCGGCGAGGAGTCGCGGGTCGGAGCCGCCGACGTAACCGAGAAGCGCCTTTGCCATGATGGATGGTCCTCCACAATGAGTGACCGACCGATGCGGTGTGGGTCGTGTAGGGATCGCACCCGCGGTGCTTGGCACTTTGGAGTTTTTTCTGCCGTTCAACCATGCCAAACAGCTAAGGTGCGCGGGGCTTTCAGCGTCTCACCAAAAAGTTTGACGGTCAACACGATCACGCCCCGTATCGGCGGACGCCCGGGGGCACGCGGCCGGGAAACGGCGACGCGGCGACTCCTGCGGGCCCCTGGGGGCGTGGCGATCATCCTGCGTGGGGAGCCTGCCACGAGGACGCCGTTCTTGGCAACCACCTGCCCGTTTCCGCTTCGGAAGGCTCTTCCGGGAGCACTTCGCCGGGTGCCGGAAGCCTCCGGCTCGGCGCCGGGTCAGCGGATCGCGAAGCCCTCGTAACCGCCCCTGGGTGTGTCCCAGATCTCGGTCACGCCGTCCACGCGTCCGGGCGTGTCGTCACCGTGCAGCCATTCGAGCAGCCCCTCACAGCGCTCGCGCGGGCCCTCCGCGACGACCTGGACCCGCCCGTCGGCCAAATTGAGAGCAAAACCACTCATCCCGCCGAGTTCCAGCGCTCTGGCCCGCGTGAACCAGCGGAAACCCACACCCTGAACCTGTCCGCGCACCCACGCGACCAGCCGTACATCCTCGCTCATGGGTGCAAGCTAACCAGTCAATGTCTCGCCGGACACTTCACCCCCTTGCGCCATGCGGTACCGTCCCCACCCAATGAATCTCACTTGAAACTCACTCGAACGTGTGAGTTCCGTGTTGATCGTGAGGGCACGTCGACCGCGAGGACACGTCCCGCGTCAGGAACGCGAGGACGAGGAAGGCCAGAACATGGGACGCCACCGACGCTCCGCCGCCGGCCGCGCCGCCACGGGCCGCGCCGCGGGGGGCCGGCAGACGGACGGTACGACGGGACGGGCCGGGCAGCAGCCCGCGCCGGGCGACCGCCCCACGATGGGGATCGCGCCCTACCTGAACCCGGAGGCGTACGCCGAGGTCCGCGCGAAGAGCGACGCCTACCTGTTCGCCCCGGACGACGCCGACGGCGGCGAGGGCGGCGGCCGCCCGCAGGCCGGCCGCACGGTCCCCTTCCCGAGCGAAGGGTTCAGCCCCGACAAAGGCACCCAGCACGCGGGAACGCACCGCCGGCGCCGGAAGAAGGCCGTCACTCCCGTCCGTACCGGCCTCCTCGGTGTCTCCGCCGCGGTCGCCATCGGCACGGTGGCGGTGGCCACGGGCACGGTGCCCGGCCTCGACAACTACCGTTTCGACGGCGGCAGCGGCGGGGGCGACCGGGTGCAGGCCCAGGACGTGCCGACCAACACCCCGTCCGGGCAGGGCGGCACCTCCGGCAGCGCCGAGGCGGGCCGGGGCGGCGACACCGCCACGAGCCGCGGCACCGACCGTTCCTCCGCACCGTCCTCGGACGCGTCCACGCCCTCGAAGGCCCCGTCCTCGAAGTCTCCGACCGAGAAGGCCCCGTCCGGGAAGCCCTCTCCCTCGGCACCGGTGTCGAAGCCCGCCGCCCCCGCCGAGACCCCATCGAAGACCCAGAAGCCGGAATCGACGACTCCCAGCAAGAAGCCGAAGCCCTCGCCCTCCCGGCCGGCCACGAAGGAGCCGGCGAAGCCGAGCGCGCCCGCGGCCTCCTCGGAGCAGGCCGTCGCCCAGGCCCAGGTGCTCAAGCTGGTCAACGACGAGCGCGCCAAGGCGGGCTGTCGCCCGCTGGCCGCGAACAGCGCCCTGACCGGACTCGCCGAGGACTTCAGCCGGTCCATGGCCGAGCAGGGCTTCTTCGACCACACCGACCCCAGCGGCGCGACCCCCTGGGACCGTGCCGAGGCAGCCGGCATAAGCACCCTCGGCGGCGAGAACATAGCCCGCGGCCAGGCCGACGCCCAGGCCGTGATGGACGCCTGGATGGACAGCCCCGGCCACCGCGCCAACATCCTGAACTGCGACTTCCAGACCTTGGGCGTCGGCGTCCACTTCGGCTCCGGCGGGCCGTGGTGGACGCAGAACTTCGGCTACTGACCCCCTCCGCCCAGCACTCTCCCCGGCTCCGCGCGCCCTGCGGCGCGGCGCGGTGCTCACGTACGCTGGCGGTATGTCGACCACGCAGGAGCGCACGGCGGAGCAGGATCTGCCGTACGACGTGTTCTCCCGGGCCTGTCCTTCGCGCGGCACCCTGGAGCACGTCACGGGGCGCTGGGGCGCGCTGACGCTCGGGGCGCTGTACGAAGGGTCCTTCCGCTTCAACGAGCTGCGGCGCCGTGTCGACGGCGTCAGCGAGAAGATGCTGGCCCAGACGCTGCACGCGCTGGAGCGCGACGGCCTGGTGCACCGCGAGGCGCAGGCGACCAACCCCCCGCGCGTGGACTACGAACTCACACCGCTGGGGCGTGAGGTGGCCGGGCGGCTGATCGCGCTCATCCAGTGCCTGGAGGGGCGGATGGACGAGGTCCTGGCGTCGCGGGAGCGGTACGACGACGCGCGCCGGACGCCTGCGGTGTGACCCCTGGCGGGACGATCACTACGGAGCGGTCCTCGGCGGGCGCTGGCATTTCGGGCAGAAGTAGCTGGAGCGGTTCATCCACGGGCGGCGGCGCATCGGTGTGGCGCAGCGGCGGCAGGGCAGACCCTCCCGGCCGTAAGCGTCGAGGGAGCGGTCGAAGTAGCCGGACTCGCCGTTGACGTTGACGTAGAGGCTGTCGAAGCTGGTGCCGCCGACGGCGAGGGCGGCGTTCAGCACGTCCCGGACGTGGCCGAGGAGTTCGGCGGTGCGGGGGCGGGTGAGGGTCGCGGTGGGGCGGTCGTAGTGCAGGCGGGAGCGCCACAGGGCCTCGTCGGCGTAGATATTGCCGACGCCGCTGATCAGGGACTGGTCGAGCAGGGCCCGTTTGACGGTGGTGCGCTTGCGGCGCAGGGCGAGGTGGAAGGCCTCTTCGTCGAAGAGCGGGTCCAGGGGGTCGCGGGCGATGTGCGCGATGACGTCGGGCAGCCCGTCGGGGGACGTGTCGTGCAGGGAGAGGCCGCCGAAGGTGCGCTGGTCGACGAAGCGGAGTTCGGTACCGAGGGCGTCGGTGAAGCGGGCGCGGACGCGCAGGTGCTTCTCGGCGGGTGCCTCGTGGGGCTGGACCAGGAGCTGGCCGCTCATGCCGAGATGGGCGAGGACCGCCTGACCGGTGTCCTCCAGGGGCAGCCACAGGTACTTGCCGCGGCGGCCGGGCGTGCCGATGCGGTGGCCCTTCAGGCGGTGGGCGAAGTCGTCGGGGCCGGCGATGTGCCGCCGTACCGCGCGTGGGTGGAGCACCTCGGCGTCGGCGACGGTGCGGTGCGCGACCCAGCGCTCCAGGCCGCGCCGGACGACTTCGACCTCGGGCAACTCGGGCATGGCATCCCCTCGGGTGGGCCAATGGACGTTCCGAACGCCCGCCCCTGGAGTGGGGCGGGCGTTCGGAACGTGCGGTGGTGCGGGTGGGTCAGGCGGAGGCCGACGAGGTGTCGGCGGCCTCGTCGGCCTCGTCGGACGGCTGGTCGGCCGTCGCCTTGGCACGCTCGTCCGCCGCGGTCTTGATCGACCGCCACGCGGATTCCGCGGCCTGCTGCTCCGCCTCCTTCTTGCTGCGGCCGGTGCCGGTGCCGTACGAGACGCCTCCGACGCGGGCGGCAGCAGTGAAGGTCTTCTCGTGGTCGGGGCCGGTCTCCGTGACCAGGTACTCGGGGACGCCGAGCCCTTCGGTCGCGGTGAGCTCCTGGAGGCTGGTCTTCCAGTCCAGGCCGGCACCGAGGTTGGAGGACTTCTCGATCAGCGGGTCGAACAGGCGGTGCACCAGTTCGGAGGCCGCGTCGAGGCCCTGGTCGAGATAGACCGCGCCGATCACCGCTTCGAGGGTGTCGGCGAGGATGGACGCCTTGTCCCGGCCCCCCGTGCCCTCTTCACCGCGGCCGAGCCGGATGAAGGAGCCGAGTTCGAGCCCGCGGCCCACCTCCGCCAGCGCACGTGAGTTGACCACCGCGGCCCGCAGCTTGGCCAGCTGGCCTTCGGGCAGGTCGGGGTGGGTGCGGTACAGCGTGTCCGTGACGACGAGGCCGAGGACGGAGTCACCGAGGAACTCCAGCCGCTCGTTCGTCGGCAGGCCGCCGTTCTCGTACGCGTAGGAACGGTGGGTCAGTGCACGCACCAGAAGGGCGGACTCGAGCTGGTAGCCGAGCCGCCCTTCCAGAAGCGTGTGGGACGAGGCCTGGTTGTTGTCCGCCTTCTTCTTGGCGGGTGGGTCCGCCTTGGCGTCATCCGCCTTCTTGGGGACTGACACAGTGCCTCTCACCAGCCGCTCAGACCTCGAGGACCTGGCGCTTGTTGTAGGTGCCGCAAGACGGGCACGCGATGTGCTGCTGCTTGGGCTCGTGGCAGCGCTCGCACGCAACCAGGGTGGGGACCGCAGCCTTCCACTGCGACCGGCGGTGGCGCGTGTTGCTGCGCGACATCTTCCGCTTCGGAACAGCCACGGCTACTTCTCCTGCTTCTCGTCGACGCCAGGTTCGGCGCCGCTCATCTCGTCCTTCTCGCCGTCTCCGAGTGAACCGGCGAGTCCCTGCAAAGCCGCCCAACGAATGTCGACGGCGTCGTGGTGGTGGTCCGGATCGTCCGCCAGGCGTGCTCCGCACTCGGAGCACAGACCCGGGCAGTCTTCCCGGCACACCGGCTGCATCGGCAGTGCGAGCACCACCGCGTCGCGCAGCACGGGTTCGAGGCCGATCAGTCCGTCCTCGACGAAGAACCTGTCCTCGTCGTCCTCGGCGTCGTCGCCCGGTTCCGCCACAGGGCGGCCCCGGTCGTCGGCGTCAGGGTACGAGAACAGTTCCTGGAAGTCCGCGTCGAGCTCCTGCTCGAGCGGCTCCAGACACCTTACGCACTCCCCCTTGGCCTTGGCACGGGCGGTGCCTGTGACGAGCACCCCTTCCATGACCGACTCGAGCCGGAGATCGAGTTCCACCGGGGCGCCTTCCGGCACCGCGATGACTCCCTGGATACCGAAGTCCTTGGGAGCGTCGACCGTGCGGGTCAGGCGCTGCAGCGCACCGGGCCGCCGTCCCAGCTCGTGCGTGTCGAACACGAGGGGGTTGCGGTGGTCGAGGCGCGCGTTCAGAGCCATTCCTGCTTTCGGTCTTCGTGGCTGGGGTACAGCTGGGGGCGCCGCCCTTCGGTGTTCCCGGGCAGCGGCGATCGCGGACGTACACGCGACCGAAGAGCCAGGATACTGGACCATTCGCTCACGGCCCAATCCGGGCCGGTCGGAGGTTTCCGCCCTAGAGGCCGCGGCCCTGTTCGTAGGCCCTCAGCTGCTCGGCGCTGATCATGCTGGTGTCGAAGAGGCTGGTCTCGTCGAGGGTCTGCGGCTGGGCCTGCGGGGGCTGTGCGGGCTGCTGGGGCTGCTGAGCCTGGGGGTAGGCCTGCTGCCCGTCGTACGTCTGCTGGGACGCGTCGTAGCCCTGGATGGGGGCCCCTCCCGCCGGAGCGTAGCCGGAGGCGGTGGAGTAGGGGTCGGCCGTCTGCTGCTGGTAGCCGTACGGGTCCTGGCCGCCGTACTGCTGCTGGTAGCCCGCGTACGGGTCGGGCTGCTGCTGGGCGTAGCCGTACGCCGACTGCTGCGACGGCATCTCCGGCACCGCCTGCGCCGGTGCCCCGGCCGCCGCCGGCTGCCGCTCGTCGTACTCGTGCCGGCGGGACTGCTGGGCCGGGGCGTCGGAGAGGGCGGCCAGGCCGGCGAGGTAGTCGGCGTCGCTGGAGTGCTGGACGGTGGTGGAGTCGTCGGCGAGGGCACCGAGGTCGTCGGTGGCGATCCGGCCGTGCAGCTTCTGGCGGCCCCGGCCGACCGCGTCCAGGGTCTTGGCCAGCACCGCCTCGAAGGCGCCGAGCTTGGTGTCGACGTAGGCGTCGGCGTCGCGGCGCAGGACCTCCGGGTCGTGGCTGCGCTCGGGGGCGTCCTCGTCCTCGTAGCCGTTCTCGTCGAGGCCGGGGCCGGTGCCGAGCAGCTTCTCGCGACCCCGGCCGACGGAGCCGAGGGTCTTGGTGAGGACGACCTCGAAGTTGGCGAGCTTGGAGTCGACGTAGTCGTCGGCCTCGGCGCGGACCTCCTCGGCCTCCTGGCGGGCCTCGGCGAGGATGCGGTCGGCCTCGGCCTGGGAACGGCGGGCCACCTCGGTGTCGGAGATCAGCGAGCCGCGCTCGGCGTGCGCGCTCTCGATGATCCGGTCGGCCTCCTGGCGGGCCTGCGCGACCATCTGCTCCCGGTCGCCGATCAGCTCCTGGGCCTGGGCGAGGGAGCCGGGCAGCTCGGCGCGCAGCTCCTCCAGCAGCGAGAGCAGTTCGGCGCGGTTGACCACGCACGAGGCCGACATGGGCATGGCTCGGGCGCCGGAGACCATCGCGGTGATCTCGTCGAGCTTCTTCTGCACGTCCACCGTGTGCTCGCCACTCTCTACAGCTGTGTTGGAGACGGACGGGACGACTGTACGACCCTGGGGTGTCCGGGGGACACCGGGTGACGGATTGTCAGCCTCCGGCAGCTGTGCGGCGGGGGCGTCAGCCCTTCTTCAGGCGTCCGGAGAGTGCTTCGAGGACCAGCGGCGGCACCAGGTGGGAGACGTCGCCGCCCCAGGTGGCGACCTCCTTGACCAGGGAGGACGACAGGAAGCTGTAGGTGGGGTTGGTGGGGATGAAGAGGGTCTCCACACCGGAGAGGCCGTTGTTCATCTGGGCCATCTGCAGCTCGTAGTCGAAGTCGCTGACCGCGCGCAGGCCCTTGACGATGGCCGGGATCTCGCGCTGCTTGCAGAAGTCGACGAGGAGGCCGTGAAAGGATTCCACGCGTACGTTCCCGTACTCGGCGGTGACCTGGCGGATGAGGTCGATCCGCTCCTCGATCTCGAACAGGCCCTTCTTGGCCTGATTGATCATCACCGCGACGTAGACCTCGTCGTAGAGACTGGAGGCACGGGCGATGATGTCGAGATGTCCGTTGGTGATCGGGTCGAACGACCCGGGACAGACGGCGCGGCGCACTTGAGTTCCCTCGCTCTCCGGTCCGGTCATCGTGCGTCTTCGCACGTAGAGGCGGCGCGACCGTACCAAAACGTTCCCTCGCCGTAGCGACGGGCCCGGATCGCTTCGAAGCCGTCCGGCCAGCGGAATTCGCCGCCCCTGGTGCTGCGCTCCACGGTGACGAGCGCATCCGCGGCGAGCCACCCCTCCGTGCGGAGTGTGAGCAGGATCTCCCGAAGATCGTCGTCGGAGACGGCGTAGGGCGGGTCCAGGAAGACGATGTCGTACGGCTCGCCCGGCGCCGGGGCGCGGACGACCTGTTCCGCCTTGCCCGCCCGGACCTCGGCGCCGGGCAGCCCCAGGGCCTCGACGTTCTCCCGGACGGTGCGGGCGGCGCGGGCGTCGGCCTCGACGAGCAGGACGTGCCCGGCGCCCCGGGACAGCGCCTCCAGCCCGACGGCGCCGGAACCGGCGTACAGGTCGATGACCCGCTCGCCGTCCAGGGGGCCGCCGAGCAGGGACTGCCAGGTGGAGAAGAGTCCCTCGCGGGCGCGGTCGGAGGTGGGGCGGGTGCCGGTTCCCTGCGGGACGGCGAGGCGGCGTCCGCCGGCTTTGCCGGCGATCACTCGGGTCATCTGGGGTCCTTGGTCGTGAGCGGCTCTACGTTCAGTGTGGCTGGTCGTGCCCGCGCGGTGGAGAGCACGTCGGCACAGCCCCGCGCCCCGGGCAGGCGCTGCTCAGCCCTTCTCCAGATACTGCTCCCTCTCCTCGTCCAGGAGGGCGTCCAGGGCCGTCCGCAGCTCGGGCAGGGCGGTCAGCTCCGGGTCGGCGGCCACCACCGACGCCGCCTCCTGTCTCGCCTCGGCGATGATCTCCTCGTCCTCGATCACCGCGAGGACCCTCAGGGAGGTGCGGGCGCCGGACTGGGCCTGGCCGAGGACGTCGCCCTCGCGGCGCTGTTCGAGGTCGATGCGGGAGAGCTCGAAGCCGTCGAGGGTGCCGGCGACGGCGTTCAGCCGCTGGCGGGCCGCGCTCGCCTCGGGCATCTCGGTGACCAGCAGGCACAGACCGGGGGCGGAGCCGCGGCCGACGCGGCCGCGCAGCTGGTGCAGCTGGGAGACGCCGAAGCGGTCGGCGTCCATGATCACCATCGCGGTGGCGTTGGGGACGTTGACACCGACCTCGATGACGGTGGTGGCGACCAGGACGTCGGTCTCGCCGGCCGCGAAGCGGCGCATGACGGCGTCCTTGTCGTCGGGCTGCATGCGGCCGTGCAGCACCTCGACCCGCAGGCCCTGGAGCGGGCCCTTGGCGAGCTGTTCGGCGACGTCGAGGACGGCGAGCGGGGGCCGTTTCTCCGTGTCCGCCCCGGTTGCCTCGGTGGACTGCTTGGCGCCCTTCTTCGTGCCGTCGTCCTCGTCGCCGATGCGCGGGCAGACGACGTACGCCTGGTGGCCGTTCGACACCTCCTCGCGGACCCGTTCCCAGGCCCGCGCCAGGAAGTGCGGTTTGTCGGCGGCCGGGACGACGTGGCTGGCGATCGGGGAGCGGCCGGCCGGGAGCTGGTCCAGGACGGAGGTCTCCAGGTCGCCGAAGACGGTCATGGCGACGGTGCGCGGGATGGGCGTGGCGGTCATGACGAGCAGGTGTGGAGGCTGCTTGCCCTTGCCGCGCAGGGCGTCGCGCTGCTCGACGCCGAAGCGGTGCTGTTCGTCGACGACGACCAGTGCGAGGTCGTGGAACTGGACCTTGTCCTCGATCAGCGCGTGGGTGCCGATGACGATGCCCGCCTCGCCGGTGGCCAGGTCGAGCAGGGCGTGCCGGCGGGCGGCGGCGCCCATCGAACCGGTCAGCAGCACCACCTTGGTGGCGTGTTCGGCGCCGCCGAGCATGCCTCCCTCGGCCAGCTCCCCCATCATCTCCACGACCGACCGGTGGTGCTGCTGGGCCAGCACCTCGGTGGGCGCCAGCATCACGGCCTGCCCGCCCGCGTCGACGACGGCGAGCATGGCGCGCAGGGCCACCATCGTCTTCCCCGATCCGACCTCTCCCTGGAGCAGCCGGTGCATCGGGTGGTCGGTGGCGAGGTCGTCGAAGATCTCGCGGGAGACCTTCTGCTGGCCTTCGGTGAGGGTGAAGGGGAGGCGGTCGTCGAAGGCCGTCAGCAGGCCGTCCGGGCTCGGCCGCCTCGGGACCGCGGGGAGCTGGGTCTCGGCGTGGCGGCGCCTGGCGAGGGCGACCTGGAGGACGAAGGCCTCGTCCCATTTCAGGCGGGCGCGGGCGTCCTCGATGTCCGCCTTGGTGTGCGGGCGGTGGATCTTCAGCAGGGCCTCGGGGAGAGAGACCAGGCCGCGGCCCTCGCGCAGGGAGTCCGGCAGGGGGTCGACGGCCTCCTGGGCGCTGGGCAGGACCGTCTGGATGGCCTTGGCCAGCTTCCAGGACTCCAGCTTGGCGGTGGCCGGGTAGAGGGGGATGAGCGCGCCCGCCCAGGACTCCACGGTCTCTGGGCCGTCGGGGTCGCCGCGCAGCAGCTCGTAGGCCGGGTGGGCCAGTTGAAGTCGGCGGTTGAAGACGGAGACCTTGCCCGCGAACATCGCGCGGGTGCCCGGCAGGAGCTCCTTGTGGGGCTTGTGCACGCCGGCGCCGAAGAAGACCAGCTGGAGGCGGCCGCTGCCGTCGGTGATGGTCACTTCCAGGCGCTGCCCCTTGCCGCGCGGCGCCTTCGACGAGGCGAAGGTGTGCAGGCGGGCGTCGGCGACCTGGGCGACCACCGTGACGTGCTCGTCCATGGGGAGGTCGGCCAGGTGCGTGAGCTGACCGCGCTCCTCGTATCTGCGGGGGTAGTGGTGGAGGAGGTCGCCGACGGTGTGCAGGCCGAGGTGCTCGGCCATCACCTTCGCGGTGGCGGGGCCGAGCACCTTCTTCAGGGGTTCTCGCAGTGCGGGCACGAGATCCATTGCACACCACGCCACTGACAATGACGCCGTACGGCCCGGCGAAACGGCGGTGCCCGCCGCGCTACTCCACGCCGACCAGCAGCAGCGCGCCCTGCCGCCCGCCCCGGTAGACCACCGTGTCGACGGCCAGGTACGCCTGGCGGACGCGGGCCTCCAGACGGCCGGCGACGGACTCGGGGGCCTCCTCGCCGAGGACGAGGGTGACCAGCTCGCCGCCGGCCGCGAGCATCCGGTCCAGGACGGTCGCGGCCACCTCGGTGACGTCCGCGCCGATCACGGCCACGTCGCCGTCGATGAGGCCGAGCACGTCACCGGCCTGGCAGATGCCGGCGGTGGTCCAGGCCTGACGTTCGGCGACGACGACCTCGGCGTACCGGGTGGCGCCCGCCGCCGAGGTCATCGCCACCACGTCCTCGTCGAAGCGCCGCCCGGGTTCGTGCACGGCCAGCGCGGCGATGCCCTGGACCGCGGAGCGGGTCGGAATCAGGGCGACCCGGACGCCCTCGGTCCGGGCCTGCTCGGCCGCCGCGGCGGCGGTGTGGCGCAGCTCGGCGTCGTTGGGCAGCAGCACCACCTCGCGCGCGTGCGCCCGGCGTACGGCCTGGACCAGCTCGCCGCTCGCGGGCGGCTCCCCGGGGCGGGCGAGCACGGTCGTCGCGCCGGCCTCGGCGTAGAGCCCGGCCAGCCCCTCCCCCGGCACGACGGCCACCACGGCACGCTGGGTCCGCTCCCGGGGCGGGCGCTCGGAGTGAGTGGTGTGCGCGTCGCCGATCCCGAAGTGGGTGATCCGGATCCGGTACGGCCGTCCGGCCTCCACGCCCGCCTCCACGGCGGCGCCCGCGTCGTCGACGTGCACGTGGACGTTCCACAGTCCGTCGCCGCCGACGACGACGAGCGAGTCCCCGAGGGCGTCGAGCCGTCTCCGCAGCCGCGCGACGGCCTCGTCCCCGGCCTCCAGGAGGTAGATCACCTCGAAGGCGGGACCGTCACCCCCGTGACCGTCGCTCCCGTCGACGCCGTCCGCGGAGCCGCCGTCCGCGGAGCACTCGCCCACAGGGTCCGCCGGGCCGCGCGCCACGCGCGCGTGCGGCGCTGTGACCGGCTCCGGTGCCCGGCCCGTGAACGTCTCCACGAGGGCCGCGAGGACCGTCACGAGGCCGTGTCCGCCGGCGTCGACGACTCCGGCGCGTTCCAGGGCGGGCAGCTGGTCCGGGGTGGCGGCGAGCGCCGCGCGGGCGCCGTCGTACGCCGCGCGGGCCACGTCGGCGCAGTCGCCCCCCGCCCCGTCGGCCGCGTCGGCGGCGGCCGCGGCGACGGTCAGGACGGTGCCCTCGACGGGGTGGGCCACGGCCTGCCGGGCGGACTCGGCCGCGTGCCGGAGTGCCGCCCGCAGCCCCGGGCCGTCGGTGTGGGCTCCCTCACCCTCCGAGTGGGCGCCTTCGGCGTCGGCGGTGAGTACCTGGGCCAGGCCGCGCAGCAGCTGCGCCAGGATCGTGCCGGAGTTGCCCCGGGCGCCGATCAGCGCGCCGTGCGCCATGGCGCCGATGGTCTCGGCCAGCGAGGGGCCCTCGCCCGGGCCGGGACCCGGCTGCCCGGCGCCCACCGCGTGCGCCGCGAACACCGCCTCCACGGCGGCGACGGCCGACTCGACGGTCAGGTACAGGTTCGTGCCGGTGTCCCCGTCGGCGACCGGATAGACGTTGATGGCGTCGATCTCCTCGCGCGCCCGCCCGAGCGCACGCAGCGAAAGACCGCACCAGGTACGCACCGCCAGAGCGTCGAAGAACCTCTGCGGCACCTGCGCCACCTGTGCCTCCCTGAGCTGCTGGACGTGGCTGGCAGCGTAGACCTCGGGAGGGCGCCCACCGGAAGAGGGCCGGGGGCGGGCCCCTGAGCTGCCGTGGTAGTTTCGTTGTACGGGAGCAGCCGTTGTATGCTGCTCCGGTTGCCCGATCCCGATCGGGCTCTCCCCCTGGCACCGCCACTCAGATCCCGGACGCTCGCGTCCGGGACTTTGATCCCGGCATGCCGGGATCAACCGTAAGTGCATCTGAAGTCTTTGGAGTGACCCGTGGCTGCCAACTGCGACGTCTGCGGCAAGGGGCCGGGCTTCGGCAACAACATCTCGCACTCGCACCGCCGTACGTCCCGTCGCTGGAACCCGAACATCCAGCGCGTGCGTACCGTGGTCGGCGGGACGCCGAAGCGCGTGAACGCTTGCACCTCGTGCATCAAGGCCGGCAAGGTCTCGCGCTGACGCGTCAGCTGAGCGCGCGGCCACTGCCTGGTCCGCTGCACGAAGCCGGTCCACCTCGGGTGGGCCGGCTTTTCGCCGTGCCGTAAAGCCTCTCCGCCCGGTGGCCGCCCGCCGCCGAGGAGGCGGCCACCGGCGTCGCGCTCAGGGAACGTCCCGTCCGAGCGCCCAGCCGTGGTCCACGGGCCCGATGCCGCCGCCGAGCGCGAACCCGGCCCCGATCGCCCCGGTGACGTAGTCCTTGGCGGCCGCGACCGCCTCGGGCACCGACTTCCCCTTGGCGAGCCCGCAGGCGACGGCCGACGCGAGGGTGCAGCCGGTGCCGTGGGTGTGCCGGTTGTCGAGGCGCGGGGCGCGCAGCCAGTGCTCCTCAGAACCGTCGGTGAGCAGGTCCACGGCGTCCCCGGCCAGGTGGCCGCCCTTGACCAGCACCCAGCGCGGCCCGTACTCAAGGACGGCCGCCGCGGCCCGGCGCAGGTCGGTGTCCGACTCGACCCGGACGCCGGTGAGTTGGGCGACCTCGTCGAGGTTGGGCGTGGCGACGGTGGCGGCCGGGAGCAGCTTGGTGCGGACCGAGTCCAGCGCGGAGGCGGCGAGCAGCGCGTCCCCGTGCTTGGAGACACCGACCGGGTCGACGACGGCCGGGGCGTCGGTTCCCGCGATCAATTCGGCGACCGTCTCGACCAGTTCGGCGGAGGACAGCATCCCGGTCTTGACCGCCTGGACGCCGATGTCGTCCACGACGCTGCGGTACTGGGCCCGCACCGCCTCCACGGGCAGCTCCCAGGCGCCCTGCACGCCCAGCGAGTTCTGCGCGGTCACCGCGGTGAGCACGCTCATGCCGTGGGTGCCGAGGGCGAGCATGGTCTTCAGGTCGGCCTGGATGCCGGCGCCGCCGCCGGAGTCGGAGCCGGCCACCGTGAGCACGTTCGGCAGGCTCATGCCTCGACCTCCCCGCCGAAGTGGTCCCAGCCGCCCTTGCTGGTCCAGGGCGCGCCGTCGACGGTCACCTGGGGCAGCGCGGAGGGATTGAGCACCTCGCCGATGACCTTCCAGCGGGCGGGCAGCTTCACGTCCGGCGGGAAGGTCGCCACGATCGCGTGGTCCTCTCCCCCGGTCAGTACCCACTGCATCGGGTCGACGCCGACGGCCTGGCCGATGTCGTTCATCTGGGTCGGGATGTCGATCTGGCCGGAGCGGATGTCGATCCTGACCTTGCTGGCCTCCGCGATGTGGCCCAGGTCGGCGATGAGTCCGTCGCTCACGTCGCACATGGCGGTGGCGCCGAGCCCGGCAGCAGCGGGTCCGGCGTGGTAGGGCGGCTCGGGACGCCGGTGGGCCTCGACGAAGGCGCGCGGCGAGCGGAAACCCCGGGAGAGGACGGCGAACCCGGCCGCGGACCAGCCGAGCCAGCCGGTCACCGCGACGAGGTCGCCGGGCTGGGCGCCGCCCCGGGTGACGGGCTCCTGGTTGCGCAGGTCGCCCAGGGCGGTGATGGAGACGGTGATCGTGTCGCCGCGCACCACGTCGCCGCCGACCACGGAGGCGCCCGCGACCTGGCACTCGTCGCGCAGCCCGTCCATCAGCTCGGTCGGCCAGGTCACCGGCAGTTCGGCGGGGACCACCAGGCCGAGCAGCAGCGCGGTCGGCACCGCGCCCATGGCGGCGATGTCGGCCAGGTTCTGCGCCGCCGCCTTGCGGCCCACGTCGTACGCGGTGGACCAGTCGCGGCGGAAGTGCCGCCCCTCGACGAGGATGTCGGTGCTGGCCACGACCCTGCGGTCGGGCGCGGCCACCACCGCGGCGTCGTCGCCGGGGCCGACCCGGACCGCCGGGGTGGTGGTGAGACGGGAGGTGAGCTCCCTGATGAGCCCGAACTCCCCGAGCTCACCAACAGTGCCCTTCATTGCCTTGACTCCCCTTCTGTCCCTGTCCGTGCCCGGTCGCGCGTCATCTCTGTCCTCGTTACGGTCGAAATGACCGTCGCCACTCGCCGGCGCGCTCGTCAACTCGTGTCATCGCGGCACCACGGCACGAACGGCCCGTGCCCCGCGGGTCTCCCCGCGAAGAGCGGCGACGCGATACCGTGGCGTTCCTTTTCCCCACATGATCCTCGTGGCCGCTCTGGAGGTTTCGTGGTACAGGCGTACATCCTGATCCAGACGGAGGTCGGCAAAGCGTCGACCGTCGCCGAGACGATCAGCAAGATCCCCGGAGTGATCCAGGCGGAGGACGTGACAGGACCCTATGACGTCATTGTCCGCGCCCAGTCCGACACCGTCGACGAGCTGGGTCGCATGGTGGTGGCCAAGGTCCAGCAGGTGGACGGCATCACTCGTACTCTGACCTGTCCGGTCGTTCATCTCTAGCCCCCTTCCGCCCGCTCGCTCTCCCACTGTTGATCGCCGCCGCAGGCTGCTCCTCAGCAGACGACAGCGAGTCGGCGGCGGTTCCCCCGGGCACCGGCCCGGGCGCGTTGGTCACCGAGCTGTGGCACAACGGGGACAACGCACCGCCGCCCGCGGGCAGCGGGCTGGGAAACCCGCTGATCATACTGCGAGAAGGCGACCCCCGAGGGGGCCGCCTTCTCGTCGGTGTGCGGGCCGGAGACGTCAGCGCAGTCCCGTGGAGCGCCGCAGCGCCGCCTGGACCAGCCGGTCCACCAGCTCCGGGTAGCTCACTCCGGTCGCCTGCCACATCTGCGGGTACATGGAGATCGGCGTGAAGCCCGGCATGGTGTTGATCTCGTTGATCACGAACTCGTCGTCCTCGGTGAGGAAGAAGTCCGCGCGCACCAGCCCTTCGCAGGAGGCCGCGTCGAACGCCGCGACCGCGAGCCGCCGGACCTCGGCGGTCTCCTCGGGCGTGAGCGGGGCGGGCACGACACCGGGCGTGGAGTCGATGTACTTGGCCTCGAAGTCGTAGTACGCGTGCTCCGAGGGCGGCGGGATCTCGGCGGGGACGGAGGCCCGGGGGCCGTCCTCGAACTCCAGCACCCCGCACTCGATCTCCCGGCCGCGCAGCGCCGCCTCGACGAGGATCTTCGGGTCGTGGCGCCGGGCCTCCTCGATCGCCTCATCGAGGCCGGAGAGGTCGTCGACCTTGGTGATGCCGATCGAGGAGCCCGCCCGCGCGGGCTTCACGAACAGCGGCCAGCCGTGCTCGCCGGCGAAGTCGACGACCTTCTTGCGGGCGGCAAAACGGTCCTGCTCCCACTCGCGGGGGCGGATCACCGCGTACGGGCCGACCTTCAGCCCGTAGGAGGTGAACACCGCCTTCATGTACTCCTTGTCCTGGCCGACGGCCGAGGCGAGCACGCCGGAGCCGACGTAGGGCACGCCGGACAGCTCCAGCAGGCCCTGGAGGGTGCCGTCCTCGCCGTAGGGGCCGTGCAGCACGGGGAAGACGACGTCGACCTCGCCCAGGGCCTTGGGCACCGAGCCGGGTTCGCTGTAGACGACCTCGCGGCTGGCGGGGTCGACGGGGAGCACCACGCCGCCCTCGGTCGACTCGGCCAGTTCCTCGACGTCGGGCGTACGGCGGTCGGTGATCGCCATGCGTTCCGGTTCGTCGGCGGTCAGGGCCCACCGGCCGTCCCTGGTGATGCCGATCGGCAGGACGTCGTACTTCGTCCGGTCGATGGCGGCGAGGACGGCGCCGGCGGTGACCACGGAGATCCCGTGTTCGGAGCTGCGTCCGCCGAACACGACGGCCACACGCGGCTTGCGAGGGGGCTGCTCCGGACTCTGCTCGGGGCTCTGGGGGAGGTTCTCGGTGCTCATATCGCGTTGAGAGTACCCGCCCGAGGTGCCCCGAGACAGCGTCGGCGGGGCCGCGTGGCGCGAGCGGGACAGGGGTGCCGGGCGGGCGTCGCTCAGCGTCGTTCGGGCTTCGCGCTGCGCGACATCAGCTCCTTGACCGCCACCACCGGTGCCTTGCCCTCGTGGACGATCGCGACGACCGTCTCGGTGATCGGCATGTCGACGCCGTGCCTGCGGGCCAGATCCAGCACGGACTCGCAGGACTTGACGCCTTCGGCGGTCTGCTTGGTGACCGCGATGGTCTCCTGGAGGGTCATGCCCTTGCCCAGGTTGGTGCCGAAGGTGTGGTTGCGGGACAGCGGTGAGGAGCAGGTCGCCACCAGGTCGCCGAGTCCGGCGAGGCCGGAGAAGGTCAGCGGGTCGGCGCCGAGGGCGACCCCGAGGCGGGTGGTCTCGGCGAGGCCGCGGGTGATGAGGGAGCCCTTGGCGTTGTCGCCCAGGCCCATGCCGTCCGCGATGCCGACGGCCAGCCCGATCACGTTCTTCACCGCGCCGCCCAGCTCGCAGCCGACCACGTCGGTGTTGGTGTACGGGCGGAAGTACGGCGTGTGGCAGGCGGCCTGGAGGCGCTGGGCCACCGACTCGTCGGGGCAGGCGACGACGGCGGCGGCGGGCATGCGGGCGGCGATCTCCCGGGCCAGGTTGGGTCCGGTGACCACGGCGACGCGTTCGGGGCCGACCTTGGCGACGTCCTCGATGACCTCGCTCATCCGCATCGCGGAGCCGAGTTCGACACCCTTCATCAGCGACACCAGGACCGTGCCGGGCGCCAGCAGCGGCGCCCAGTCGGCGAGGCCCGCGCGCAGGGTCTGGGAGGGGATCGCGAGGACGGTGAAGTCGGCGCCCCTTGCGGCCTCGGCGGCGTCGGTGGTGGCGCGCAGGTTCGCCGGGAGTTCCACGCCGGGCAGGTAGTCCGGGTTGGTCCGGTCGGAGTTGACGGCGTCGGCGAGTTCGGCGCGGCGCCCCCACAGGGTGACGTCGCAGCCGGCGTCGGCGAGGACCATGCCGAAGGCCGTGCCCCACGACCCGGTGCCGAAGACGGCCGCCTTGACGGGCTCGCTCACGTGCTCTGCCCTTCCGCCTGCTGCGGCTGCTCGTTGTGCGTGTGCTCGTTCCGGCGGTTCTGGGCCTGCGTGCGGCGCCGCTGCTCGATCCGCTCGCGGCGCGGGTCGTAGGGCGTCTCGGGCGCCTTCTCGCCGCGGATCTCCTCCAGCTGGCGGGTGACGGCGGCCATGATGACCTCGGTGGCCTCCTTCAGCAGGTCCGCGGTCATCTCCTTGTCGTAGAACCGCGACAGGTCGACCGGCGGGCCCGCCAGCACCTGGTGGGTCTTGCGCGGGAGGAGGTGGGGCTTCTTGGTGTAGGGCGGCAGCAGTTCGTTGCAGCCCCACTGGGCGACCGGGATCACCGGGCACTTGGTCTGCAGGGCGACGCGCGCGGCACCGGTCTTGGCGGTCATCGGCCAGCCGTCCGGGTCGCGGGTGAGGGTGCCCTCGGGGTAGAAGGCGACGCACTCGCCGCGTTCCACGGCGTCGATCGCGGCCCGGAAGGCGCTCAGCGCGTCGGTGCTCTCGCGGTAGACGGGGATCTGTCCGGTGCCCCGCATCGCGGCACCGACGAATCCCTTCTTGAAAAGACCGCTCTTCGCCAGGAATCGCGGGACGCGCCCGGTGTTGTACTGGTAGTGCGCGTACGCGAAGGGGTCGACGTGCGAATTGTGGTTCACAGCGGTGATAAATCCACCGTCGGCCGGAATGTTCTCCATTCCCCGCCAGTCCCGCTTGATCAGAACCACGAGCGGCGGTTTGCAGATCACCGCGGCCAGGCGGTACCAGAAGCCGATTCTGCGGCGGGGCACGCTGACACCTTTCCTCCAGGGCCTGGGGCCGGACAAGTGTCGCCCCGGGCCGCCCGTCTGTCGAGAACACCGTACGCCCCGGAGAGTGAACCGGCGGATCTCCCAGGTGACAATGGCGGCGACGAGAGAAGGACGGAACGCTCGTGCAGTGGACCTTGGTCGTACCCGTGAAGCCCCTCGCCCGGGCCAAGAGCAGGCTGGCGGACGCCGTGCACGACGGGGTGCGGCCGGGCCTCGCGCTGGCGTTCGCACAGGACACCGTGACAGCCGCACTGGCCTGCCCGGAGGTGGCGGATGTGGCAGTCGTCACGGACGACGTCCGGGCGGGGCGGGAGCTGGCGAAGCTGGGCGCCGGGGTCGTTCCGGACGAGCCGGGCGGCGGTCTGAACGCCGCCCTGGCACACGGTGCGGCCGTGGTGCGGGCGGGGCGTCCCGCCCGGCCGGTGGCCGCACTCAACGCCGATCTCCCCGCACTGCGGCCGGCCGAATTGGCGCGGGTCCTGACGGCGGCTTCCGAATTCCCGCGTGCGTTTCTCGCCGACGCGGCCGGAATCGGCACGACTCTGTTGGCCGCGGCGGCGGGCCGTGAATTGACTCCGGCTTTCGGGCCGGATTCCAGGTACCGGCACCGCGCGTCCGGGGCGGTGGAACTGCGGCTCGGCGAGGTGGATTCCGTACGGCAGGACGTCGACACCGGCGGTGATCTGCGCGCCGCGCTGGCCCTGGGAGTGGGGCCCCGTACGGCCGCGGTGGCCGCGCGGCTGCTGATCGCCGGGCAGTAGGCTGCCGGCATGCAGGCGACCGCTTACACGTACGACCCGGAAGAGCGCAGCGGCCAGGTGCTGCTCGACGACGGCACACCGGTGCCCTTCGACGCGGCGGCGTTCGACGCGGGGGGCCTGCGGCTGCTGCGGCCCGGGCAGCGGGTGCGGATCGAGACCGAGGGCTCGGGCGCGGAGCGCAGGATCACGCTGGTGACGTTGCAGACGTTCTGACCGGACGTGCGGGGCTCTGCCGGCCGGACGGGCAGAGTTCTGACGCCGGGCACCGGAGAGTTCCGACGCCGGGCGCGGCAGACGTGATGACAGCCGGGCGCCGCAAGCCCTTCCGGCCAGTCGGGCACCGCCGGCCTTTCCGACCGGCCGGGCGCCGCGAGCGCGCCCCGACCAACCCGGGCGCCGCAAGCCTTCCTGACCGGCCGGGCGGCACGGCAGACGTCTGTCCACCCGCCGGGCACAGACGTGATGACGACCGGGGGGGCCGGGCACGATGACGGCCGGGCGGCGCAAGGCCGCTCCCGACCAGCCGGGCACCGCAAGCCAGCCCGACCGGCCGGGCGGCGCCGCAGGCCCCCTCCCCCTCCCCCGCCGGGCACCGCACCCGGTCGCGCACACGCCGCGGGCCGGACTCCGAGAGGGAGTCCGGCCCGGCGCGTGAGTGCCCGTGCGGCCTGCCGCGTGCCGCGTGCCGCTGCTACTTCTTGCGGGCGGTGGCCTTCTTGGCGGTGGTCTTGCGGGCGGTCGACTTCTTGGCCGGAGCCTTCTTCGCCGTCGCCTTCTTGGTGGCGGGGGCCTTCTTGGCCGTGGTCTTCTTCGCCGCCGCGGTGGTCTTGGCGGTGGACTTCTTGGCGGGGGCCTTCTTCGCCGTCGCCGTCTTCGCCGCCCCGGTGGTCTTCTTCGCGGTCGTCTTCTTCGCCGCCGCGGTCGTCTTCTTGGCCGCGCCCGTGGTCTTCTTCGCGGCGCCCGTGGCCTTCTTGGCGGCGGCCTTCTTGCCCGCGGCCTTGGAGATGGTGGGCGGCGGGCCGGACAGGCTGCCCTTGGGTGCCTTCTTGACCGCGATGTCGTTCTTCGGAAGCTTCTTCGAGCCGCTCACCAGGTCCTTGAAGCCCTGTCCCGCGCGGAAGCGCGGCACGGACGTCTTCTTGACCCGTACCCGCTCACCCGTCTGCGGGTTGCGGGCGTAACGGGCCGGACGGTCGACCTTCTCGAAGGAACCGAAGCCGGTGACCGAGACCCGGTCGCCCGCGACCACTGCGCGGACGAGTGCGTCCAGGACCGCGTCGACAGCGTCGGCGGCCTGCTGGCGACCGCCCAGCTTGTCGGCAATCGCTTCTACGAGCTGCGCCTTGTTCACGTCTTCCCCTTCGGAGACATCGCCAGAACGAATCTGTTCAAGCTTTTTCGCACGTTAGGCAGATATATACCGCAAATCAAACACGAAACGGGCTAATCACCCTTGTGCCGCAACGGACTCGGGCCGCCCCGGCCTGTTCAGCCGTCCTCTTCGGGGAACCGACCCTCGTCGAGGTCCGCGATGAACCGCTCCAGGCGCCGTTCCGCACCGGCGAGATCGTGTTTGGCCGCGGCCGTAATGACCAGCAGCTTCCGGGTCAGCGCCATCCGTACGCCCTCCGGGACTTGCAGTGCGCGCACTGTTGTGTGCGCTTCCTTGAGCCGGGACGCGACCGCCGCATAGAGCTGGAGTTGGCCGTCGTGTTCCATGCACAGATTGTGCCATCTGGGGCGAGTTGTCGCCTGCGCAGGGGGCAACTGCCGCCCCGGACGGCCGTCCGGCCACGTCCGGAAACCGCGCCTCCAAGACCCGCTTACCCCTGCAACCACGCCTCTAACGTGGGAAGTTGACCGACCCGGCCGTGACACGCACGCGCGCGCGAACGCAGAAAAGGCTGTACCCCCGATCGGGCCGATCGGGGGTACAGCCGGGGTGTTGGGTGGCCGAAACTCGACCTTGCCGGGGCCCTTGAGAAGGCCCCGGTGTCAGACCTGGAGGGTCTGCGGCTTGAACAACGGGCGCTTCGCCTCGTACGCGGCGATGTCGGCCTCGTTCTGGAGGGTGATCGAGATGTCGTCCAGCCCGTTCAGCAGCCGCCAGCGGGAGTTCTCGTCCAGCTCGAAGGAGGCGGTGACGCCCTCCGCGCGGACCTCACGGGCCTGGAGGTCGACCGTGACCTCGGCCTGCGGGTCGTTCTCCGTCAGCTCCCACAGCGCGTCCACGACCTTCTGGTCGAGGACCACGGTGAGCAGCCCGTTCTTCAGCGAGTTGCCGCGGAAGATGTCGGCGAAGCGGGAGGAGATCACGGCCTTGAAGCCGTAGTTCTGCAGCGCCCAGACGGCGTGCTCGCGGGAGGAGCCGGTGCCGAAGTCGGGGCCGGCCACCAGGACCGTGGCGCCCTCGCGCTCGGGCCGGTTGAGCACGAACTCCGGGTCCTTGCGCCAGGCCTCGAAAAGCCCGTCCTCGAAGCCGTCCCGCGTCACCTTCTTGAGCCAGTGGGCGGGGATGATCTGGTCGGTGTCAACGTTGGAGCGGCGCAGCGGGACGGCCCGGCCGGTGTGGGTGGTGAATGCTTCCATGACTCTCAGACTCCAGCGGGCGTGGGGACGTCGGCGGCGGACAGGTCGGCCGGGGAGGCCAGGTGGCCCAGGACCGCCGTCGCGGCCGCGACCTGCGGCGACACCAGATGGGTGCGACCGCCCTTGCCCTGCCGTCCCTCGAAGTTGCGGTTGGAGGTGGACGCGGAGCGCTCACCGGGGGCGAGCTGGTCCGGGTTCATGCCCAGGCACATCGAGCAGCCCGCGTGCCGCCATTCGGCGCCGGCCTCCTTGAAGACCACGTCCAGACCCTCGGAGACGGCCTGCAGACCCACCCGCGCGGAGCCGGGGACGACCAGCATGCGTACGCCGTCGGCGACTTTGCGGCTCCGGACGATCTCGGCGGCGGCGCGCAGGTCCTCGATGCGGCCGTTGGTGCAGGAACCTACGAAGACGGTGTCCACCTTGATGGAGCGCAGCGGCTGACCGGCCTCCAACCCCATGTACTCCAGGGCCTTTTCGGCGGCGTAGCGCTCCGAGGCGTCCTCGTACGAAGCCGGGTCGGGGACGGCGGCGGACAGCGGCGCGCCCTGGCCCGGATTGGTCCCCCAGGTGACGAACGGCGACAGCTCGGCGGCCTCGATGACCACCTCCGCGTCGAACTCGGCGTCGTCGTCGGTGCGCAGCGTCTTCCAGTACTCGACGGCCGCGTCCCAGTCGGCGCCCTCGGGGGCGTGCGGGCGGCCCTGGAGGTAGGCGAAGGTGGTCTCGTCGGGGGCGATCATGCCCGCGCGGGCGCCGGCCTCGATGGACATGTTGCAGATGGTCATGCGGGCCTCCATCGAGAGCTTCTCGATGGCCTCGCCGCGGTACTCCAGGATGTAGCCCTGGCCGCCGCCGGTGCCGATCTTCGCGATGATCGCGAGGATCAGGTCCTTGGCCGTGACACCCTCGGGCAGTTCCCCGTTGACGGTGACCGCCATGGTCTTCGGGCGGGCCATGGGCAGCGTCTGGGTGGCCAGCACGTGCTCGACCTGGGATGTGCCGATGCCGAACGCCAGCGCGCCGAAGGCGCCGTGCGTGGAGGTGTGCGAGTCGCCGCAGACCACGGTGGTGCCGGGCTGGGTGAGGCCCAGCTGCGGGCCGACGACGTGCACGACGCCCTGCTCGACGTCGCCCAGCGGGTGCAGCCGGACGCCGAAGTCCGCGCAGTTCTTGCGCAGCGTCTCCAGCTGGGCCCGGGAGACCGGGTCCGCGATGGGCTTGTCGATGTCGAGGGTGGGGGTGTTGTGGTCCTCGGTGGCGATGGTCAGGTCGAGCCGGCGCACGGGGCGGCCGCTCTTGCGGAGGCCGTCGAAGGCCTGCGGGCTGGTCACCTCGTGCAGCAGGTGCAGATCGATGAAGAGGAGGTCGGGCTCGCCCTCGGCGCGCCGGACGACATGGTCGTCCCAGACCTTCTCCGCGAGTGTCCTACCCATCGCTTTCCCTCCGGCCGGCGACAACGCGACGGCCCAACTAGAGATCTTGGGGAAGCGGTGCCCGCACCCCTGTGTTTCCGGGCAACCGCCACCAGGCCCTTTCGTCACGGGCCGCTGTGACTTCCTGCCATCAAGAGTGGCGGGTTCCACGGAAAATTGAACTTGCGTTTCACAGAGTGAGACGGGAGTATCGTTTCATGGACAACAGTAGCGGCGTCGGCGTTCTGGACAAGGCGGCCCTCGTTCTGAGCGCTCTGGAGTCCGGCCCGGCCACCCTCGCGGGACTGGTCGCGGCGACCGGACTGGCACGACCCACGGCCCACCGCCTGGCCGTGGCACTGGAACACCACCGCATGGTGGCGCGCGACATGCAGGGCCGTTTCATTCTCGGCCCGCGCCTGGCGGAACTGGCCGCGGCGGCCGGCGAGGACCGTCTGCTCGCCACGGCGGGCCCGGTGCTCACCCACCTCCGTGACGTGACGGGCGAGAGCGCCCAGCTCTACCGCCGCCAGGGCGACATGCGCATCTGCGTCGCGGCGGCCGAGCGCCTGTCCGGCCTCAGGGACACGGTCCCGGTCGGCTCCACGCTCACGATGAAGGCCGGTTCCTCGGCGCAGATCCTCATGGCCTGGGAGGAGCCCGAGCGCCTCCACCGGGGCCTGCAGGGCGCCCGCTTCACGGCGACGGCGCTGTCCGGCGTACGGCGCCGCGGCTGGGCGCAGTCGATCGGCGAGCGCGAGCCGGGCGTAGCGTCCGTCTCCGCGCCCGTGCGCGGACCGTCGAACCGCGTGGTGGCCGCCGTCTCCGTCTCCGGCCCCATCGAGCGCCTCACCCGCCACCCGGGCCGCATGCACGCGCAGGCGGTCATCGACGCCGCCGGCCGCCTCTCCGAGGCCCTGCGCCGCACGGGCTGACCCGGCCCGGGTACGCGACCGGGAACGGGCCCGCCTCAACGCCGCGGCGGGCCCTTCCCCGACACACGGCCCCGGTCATGCGGTACTCACCACGCGCTCACGCCCTTTCGCCCCCCGCCCGCCTCCCCGACCGGTACGCGAACCGGTCCTCGGCCCGCCTGCCCCGCCGCTCCAGCGGCACCTGGCCGTGCGCGGCGGCGAGCCCGAAGGGCGGCATGTCCGCGTAGACCGATTCGTAGGACCCCTCCGGCACCACGTACGCCTCGTGCCACAGCCCCACGTGCCCCCGCACCTTCTCCGCGCGCTCCTTGCGGTTGATGAACGCCCACGCCCGGTGATGGAACATGTCGGGCGAGTGGGCGTACCGGTAGAGCTTCTCCTTGGACTCCCAGTACTGGACCACGTAGTACGTCCGCGGCGAGGCCGTCAGCAGGACGTGCCCGAGGAGTCCGCGGTCCGGGTCCTTCGCCAGTTCGCGCAGCATGCGCGGCATGGCCAGCAGGACCGGCAGCCAGTGGTGCACCGCCCAGAAGTGGTTGATCCGCATGCCGATGAGCAGGACGACCACGTCGCCCTCGGCCGCGGCGGTGGTGCGGGCCGCGGCACCGGTGCCGGAATCGCCGGTCATCTCGACCTCCCCGTTGGCGAGCTGGACCTCCGAGTTGCCGCAGGGGCCGGAGCCGGACGAGGCCGACCCGTCCGTGATCGCGGCGCGAGCGGAGGTGGACCGGCTGCTGGACATGCTGGGCTGGGAGACCGCCCGGGAGCTGTCCTCCCTCTCCCCCGTGCACCGGTCGCTGGTGGCGGCGGTGGCGGCGCTGCGCCGGCTGGACTACCCGTGGGACGCGGAACTGATGGCGCCGTACGGGCAGTTGATGCACGAGGTGGCCCGCAGGAACCTGGACTTCATGGAGAGCCACGGATCGGAGGCGGAGAAGGTCGAGATGGCGGTCGCGGCGGCGGTGCTCTTCCAGCCGGTGCTGCGGGCCCTGCACCGGCTGGCTCAGGAGGAGGAGTCGGCGCGGCGGTACGGCATCGAATGAACACCGGCACGAGTGAACGCCGAAGGGGATCCCGCCTGAGCGGGAGCCCCTTCGGACTCGAGTACCCCCGACCGGATTCGAACCGGCGCTACCGCCTTGAGAGGGCGGCGTGCTAGGCCGCTACACAACGGGGGCGAGGATCATACGTTTCCGCAGATCCGAGCTGGTCTACCAGGACTCGAACCTAGACTAACTGAACCAGAATCAGTCGTGCTGCCAATTACACCATAGACCAATGTGGTTTAGACCAGTTTGTACCCCCGACCGGATTCGAACCGGCGCTACCGCCTTGAGAGGGCGGCGTGCTAGGCCGCTACACAACGGGGGCCCTAGCGATCACCTCGTGAGAGATCACCGTACCCCCGACCGGATTCGAACCGGCGCTACCGCCTTGAGAGGGCGGCGTGCTAGGCCGCTACACAACGGGGGCCTTGCGGATGTTCTCCGCGGCGCAGATAAGCTCTGCGAGCTGGCCTACCTGGACTCGAACCAAGACTAACTGAACCAGAATCAGTCGTGCTGCCAATTACACCATAGGCCACTGGAACGCAAGCCCCTGGGGGGATTTTGTTCTAGCTTTGCGCTTCCGGTTCCCGACCTTTCGGCCCGCTCCCCGGCGGCGCAGGAAGAACATTACCCGAAGGTGGACGGGGCTCCAAAACGAGTATCGGCACCCAGGAGCGCCGGGAGTTCGGACAGGGACGCGATACGGCGTGGTCCGGCGGGCGGGTCGAGGGTCGCGTACGCGCCGCCGCGGTCGATCCACACCGACAGCAGTCCGGCGTCGGCGGCTCCGCGTCCGTCGATCTCCGGGTGGTCACCGACGTACGCGACCTCGTGCGGGGCGAGGCCCAGGGCGTCGCAGGCGGCGAGGAAGGCGCCGGGCTCGGGCTTGGAGACGCCCAGCTCGGCGGCGCACAGGATGGCCTCGAAGCGATCGTGCACGCCGAGGACGCGCAGCTTGCGGTCCTGGACGGTGAGGCTGGAGTTGGAGAGCACCGCGTGCCGGTGGCTGTCGGCGAGGGCGTCGAGGACGGGCATCACGTCCTCGAAGAGGGACCAGGCGGCCTCGTAGTGCGTGACGTAGCGCTGGAACCAGTCGTCGGCCTCGGAGTCGGTCAGCTCCGGCCGGCCCAGGAAGACCCGGGTGCGGTCGCGGCGCTGTGTGACGAAGTCGACTTCACCGGCCGCGAAACGGGCCCACTGCTGGTCGGTGATCTCCCGCCAGCGCACAAGGGCGTCCTCCGCCGTCCCGTATCCGGCGAGCAGGCCCTCGGCGACCAGGTGGGCGCGCATGCCCTCGCGGTCGGCGGTGGTGTAGTCGAAGAGGGTGTCGTCCACGTCCCAGACCACGGCGAGGATGCTCATGATCCGACGGTAGCGCCGCCGGGCCCGCCGCGTCCGCCGTACGGCGAAGGGGCGGCCCCGGAAGTCCGGGAGCCGCCCCTCAGGCGCGTGTACATGCGATCAGGCCGCGAGCTTCGCCAGCGCCGCGTCGATCCGGGCCAGCGCCTTCTCCTTGCCCAGGACCTCCAGGGACTCGAAGAGGGGCAGGCCGACCGTGCGGCCGGTGACGGCGACGCGGACCGGGGCCTGGGCCTTGCCGAGCTTGAGGCCGTGGGCCTCGCCGGCGGCCAGGACGGCCTCCTTCAGGGACTCGGGGGAGCTCCAGTCGGCCGCGTCCAGCTTCTCGCGGGCGGTGCCGAGCAGGGCGTCCGAGCCCTCCTTCATGGCCTTCGTCCAGCTGGCCTCGTCGAAGACCGGCTCCGGCAGGAACAGGAAGTCGACGTTGTCGGTGATCTCGGAGAGGACCTTCAGGCGGGTCTGCGCGTGCGGCGCGATCGCCTGCCACTTGGCCTCGTCGAAGTCCTCCGGGGCCCAGGGGGCGACGGGAGCCTTCAGCCACGGGCGGCAGCGCTCGGTGAAGTCCTTCACCTCGAGCATGCGGATGTGGTCGCCGTTGATCGCCTCGCACTTCTTGAGGTCGAAGCGGGCCGGGTTGGGCTGGACGTCGGTGACGTCGAAGGCCGCGACCATCTCCTCGACCGTGAAGATGTCCTGGTCGGCGGAGAGGGACCAGCCGAGCAGGGAGAGGTAGTTGAGCAGGCCCTCGGGGAGGAAACCGCGCTCGCGGTACAGGTTCAGGCTCGACTGCGGGTCACGCTTGGAGAGCTTCTTGTTGCCCTCGCCCATGACGTACGGCAGGTGGCCGAAGGCGGGGGTCTCCTTGGCGATGCCCAGCTCGGTCAGCGCCTTGTACAGGGCGATCTGGCGGGGGGTGGAGGAGAGCAGGTCCTCGCCGCGCAGGACGTGGGTGATCTCCATCAGGGCGTCGTCGACCGGGTTGACGAGCGTGTAGAGGGGGGCGCCGTTGGCGCGGACGATGCCGTAGTCCGGGACGTTCTCGGGGAGGTAGGTGATCTCGCCGCGGACCAGGTCCGTGAAGGTGATCGGCTCGTCGGGCATCCGGAAGCGGACGATGGGCTCGCGGCCCTGCGCCTCGTACTTCTCCACCTGCGCGTCGCTCAGGTCACGGCAGTGGCCGTCGTAGCCGGAGGGCTTGCCGGCGGCGCGGGCGGCCTCGCGGCGGGTGTCCAGCTCCTCCTGGGAGCAGTAGCAGCGGTATGCGTGGCCGGCGTCCAGGAGCTTCTGGGCGACGTCCTTGTAGATGTCCATGCGCTGCGACTGGCGGTACGGCGCGTGCGGGCCGCCGATCTCGGGGCCCTCGTCCCAGTCGAAGCCCAGCCAGCGCATCGAGTCCAGGAGCTGCTCGTACGACTCCTCGGAGTCGCGGGCCGCGTCGGTGTCCTCGATGCGGAAGACCAGGGTGCCCTGGTGGTGCCGGGCGAACGCCCAGTTGAACAGGGCGGTGCGGACCAGGCCCACGTGGGGGTTGCCGGTGGGGGACGGACAGAAACGGACGCGTACGGGGGAGCCGGGTGCGCTAGCCACGCTTGACAACCTTGTTGGTGAGAGTGCCGATGCCTTCGATGGTGACGGCGACCTCGTCGCCGACGTTGAGGGGGCCGACCCCAGCCGGGGTGCCCGTGAGGATCACGTCGCCGGGGAGCAGCGTCATGGCCTCGGAGACGTTGACGACCAGGTCCTCGATGGAGTGGATCATCTCGCTGGTACGGCCGAGCTGGCGCTGTTCGCCGTTGACCGTCAGCTGGATGGTCAGGTCGGCCGCGGCCGCGATGTCGATGTCCGTCTCCACCCAGGGGCCCAGCGGGCAGGAGGAGTCGAAGCCCTTGGCCCTGGCCCACTGCTTCTCGCGGCGCTGCACGTCGCGGGCGGTGACGTCGTTGGCGCAGGTGTAGCCGAAGATCACGTCCTTGACGCGGTCGCGCGGGACCTCGCGGCACATGCGGCCGATGACGACGGCGAGCTCGGCCTCGTGGTGCAGCTCCTCGGAGAAGGAGGGGTACTGGATGGGATCGCCCGGGCCGATGACCGAGGTGGACGGCTTGAAGAAGGCGAACGGGGCGTCGGGCACCTCGTTGCCGAGTTCGCGGGCGTGCTCGGCGTAGTTGCGGCCGAAGGCGACGACCTTGTTGGGCAGGACGGGCGGCAGCAGCCGGACCTTGCTCAGGGGCACCTTGGTGCCGGAGAGCTCGAAGTCCGCGAACGGGATGCCCTTGATGATGTCGAGGACGAGCTGGTCCGGCTGGTCGCCCTCGACCGCGCCGAAGGCGACGTTCCCGTCGATGGAGAACCTGGCGATGCGCACGGGTTGCTTGGCCCCTTGATGAGCTGGCTGGAGTCTGACGCTCCAGGCTAACGCGGCGGGCAGGCCCTCAAGGGCGGGCGCCTCGCGCATTACCGACGTGCCCCGGGTGGAGGGGTGGCCGTGGCGCGGGCGCCCTGGTGTTCCGTGGCCGGCTGAACGTGCGGCGGCCGGCCGGCGTACTACTCTGCGGCGGTGGCCGCGACCGGGACCTCCATGAGGACCGTGCGGCGGGGGTTGGCGGTCTGGGCGGGGAGCTCGACGGCGTGCTCCGGCTGCTCCGGCGTCTGCAGTTCGTCGGCGCCGCCGAGGTGCGCCAGCGTCGTGCGTCGCGGGTTGGCGATCTTGTGGAACATCATCGTCGTCTTCACGGTTGTACGGAACCCTGTCGTGTCCGGGCGCCGGCGGGCTGCAAGGAGCCCTGCGAGGGCGCGGGTTGTCGGTTTTGCCTTCTCTGTAAAGCGTCAGGCTAAACATGCGATTCCCCGCGACCCTGGTCGGGGCACCCGATCTGCATGTGAGTTTGCTCACTTATCAAGGGTCAAACCGGTCAATTCCGACCGCCACTCCACTCCGACGAAACCGACATTGCCCACCTGAAGCGCTCATTCCGCTCCTGATCATGTCGACTGGGACACCTACCCGACGTCGACGACTCGCGGGCATACGTCCGTTTTGAGGGTGATCATTTTCTACGTCCGGTGACTCGCCCCTCACGTGCTGTCACCTATGTCACGGCCTGGCCCACGGGCCTTGTTGGAGATCCGGCACTGTGCTGGAATTCCACGGACCGCTGCGGGATCGAGCCGGCGCACAGGGGGCGCACACCAGCGCCGAGCGGCGGCGAGAAGGGGGAACCAGCGCCGGTCACTCACGACCACCACGGGGGCGTATTCAGGGCGCCCCTATGACGCCGACACCGTGCCCAGCCGTTCACGCGGCCGGGTGCCTGGTCCAGAGGTTGCGACGCTAGTGCAGGGACGTTTCAAGAGGGATGGCAGCGCTTCGGCGGAGCCGGAGCCGCAGCACGGCGGGACTGGCCCCAAGGCCGTCAGCTCCTCGCCCCAGCACGCCCAGAACCCGGGCCAGGACCGGCCGAGCGACAGCGGGGACGGCACCGGGCGCCCGGGCCAGGGGACGGCAGCCCCCGCTTCCGGCCAGCAGCCGCCCGTGAAGCCGGCCAAGGGCTCGACCGGCCCCGGCCCGCGAATAGCCCTGCGCAACTGGCGGATCTCCACCCGCCTGGTGTCGCTGCTCGCACTCCCGGTGGTCGCGGCCACCTCGCTGGGCGCGATGCGCATCAGCCAGTCGGTCGAGGACATCCAGCAGCTCGACAACATGAAGCTGCTGACCGAGATGACCAAGCAGGCCACCGAGCTGGCCCACGCCCTGCAGGAGGAGCGCGACCAGTCCGCCGGTCCGCTGGCGCACGGCTCGTCGTCCGGTGCGATCGCCGTCAAGGGCGACCGGGAGAAGACCGACCGTGCCCGGAAGAACTTCCTCGACAGCTCCGAGGCGATCGACGCCGCCAGCAAGGACGGCAACCTCGTCGGCGTCCGCGACAGCCTCGTCGGTCTCGCCGGAGACCTGAACGACCTGGAGCGGATCCGCAGCACCGCCTACCAGGCCGAGGACAACTCGACGCAGACCGTCGAGGCGTACCACCGCCTGATCACCCACCTGCTGGACCTCTCGCAGGACATGGCGGAAGCCACCAGCAACCCCGAGATGATCCAGCGCACGCGTACCCTGGCGGCCTTCTCCTCCGCCAAGGAGTACGCGTCCATCCAGCGCGCGGTCCTCGCGGCGGCGCTCCCGGCGAGCAACACGGGCAAGCCCGACCTCGCGGAGAACGACCGGCTGTACGCCGAGTCCGCGCTGCAGAGCCAGAAGTCCGAGATCCGCAGCTTCACCAGCATCTACGGCGACGGCGCCGAGGAACTCCTCAAGCCGATCTCCGAGGGCAACCCGGTCATCGAGTCCTCCGACGCGTACGCGGGCCGCGCGCTCGCCAAGCAGGGCGCCCTCGGCGGACTGGACAAGCGCTCCTACCAGGACTGGCTGGACGACAGCTCCACCAAGATCCAGCAGATGAAGAACATCGAGCTGAAGCTGCTGGAGGACATGGAGCAGCAGGCCCGTGAGCTGCGCAGCGAGTCCGAGCGCGAGGCGATCATCTCGGGTGTCGTGATCCTGCTGGTGCTCGGTGTCTCCCTGGTCGGCGCCTTCGTCGTGGCCCGCTCCATGATCCGCTCGCTGCGCCGCCTGGAGGACACCGCGACCAGGGTCGCCCAGGACCGTCTGCCCGAGCTGGTCAAGCAGCTCTCCGAGACCGACCCGCAGGACGTCGACACCTCGGTGGAGTCGGTCGGCGTGCACTCCCGGGACGAGATCGGCCGCGTGGCCGCGGCCTTCGACGACGTGCACCGTGAGGCGGTCCGCCTCGCCGCCGAGCAGGCCCTGCTGCGGGGCAACGTCAACGCGATGTTCACCAACCTCTCGCGCCGTTCCCAGGGCCTCATCCAGCGCCAGCTCTCGCTCATCTCCGAACTGGAGTCCCGCGAGGCCGACCCGGACCAGCTGTCCTCGCTCTTCAAGCTCGACCACCTCGCGACGCGCATGCGCCGTAACGGTGAGAACCTGCTCGTCCTCGCCGGTGAGGAGCCCGGCCGCCGCTGGACCCGCCCGGTCCCGCTGGTCGACGTGCTCCGTGCCGCCGCCTCGGAGGTGGAGCAGTACGAGCGCATCGAGCTGGCCTCCGTGCCGACCACCGAGGTCGCCGGCCGCGTGGTCAACGACCTCGTGCACCTGCTCGCCGAGCTGCTGGAGAACGCGACCTCGTTCTCCTCCCCGCAGACCAAGGTCAAGGTCACCGGTCACGCGCTGCCCGACGGCCGGGTGCTGATCGAGATCCACGACACCGGCATCGGCCTCTCCCCCGAGGACCTCGCCGCGATCAACGAGCGGCTCGCCTCGCCGCCCACCGTGGACGTCTCCGTCTCCCGCCGCATGGGCCTGTTCGTGGTCGGCCGCCTCTCGCAGCGTCACGGCATCCGCATCCAGCTGCGTCCGTCGGACTCCGGTGGTACGACCGCGCTGGTCATGCTGCCCGTCGACGTCGCCCAGGGCGGCCGCAAGCCGCAGCCCAAGCCCGGTCAGGGCGCCGGCAACGGCGGCCCGGCCGCGGCCCAGGCGGCCGCGGGTGTCGCGGCGGCCCGGCGCGGTGGCGGCCAGGGCGGCGGTGCCCTCGGCGGTGGCGGCGGTGCCTTCGGTGGCGGTGCGCCGGGCGGTGGCCGGCTCGCCGCCGGTCAGGGGCCGCGGGCCGCGCTGCCCGGGCGGGACGCGGGCGGGCGCCCGGGTGCGCCGGGCGGCGCGCGCGGACCCCAGTCCCCCGCGGGCCCGGGTCAGCAGAACCGGCCGGCCACGGCCGGCGCGGGCGCCGGTGCCGGACAGACCCCCGGTGCTCCGCAGGGCCTGCAGGCCGCGGGCATGAGCGCGCCGCAGGGCAACGCGCCCCAGGGCAACGCTTCGCAGGGCCAGGACATGTTCGGCGGCGGACCCGGCCCCTCCGCACCCTCGCCGCGCGGGAAGCGCCGGGGCGGCGGTGACGGTGACGCCGAACAGGGCCGTCGTCCGCAGCTGCCGCCGCGCGGCGGGCCGCGGGCCGAGCTGCCCGGCGGCAACCCGCAGCCCCGCACGCCCAGCTGGAGCGACGAGAACGCGCAGCCGCCCGTGCCGCGCGCCTCGCTGGACGCCCCGCGCGGCCACGAGGAGCCGGACAGCTCCCGTACGGACCGCACGCCGCGCTACGACGACCGGCAGGGCCCGGGCTCGACCGCGGAGATGCCTGCGGTCCCCCGCCACGGCGAGGCCCAGGGTCCCGGCGCCACGGCCGAGTTCGCCCGTCCGGACTTCGACGCCCCGGCACCGCGCCAGGAGGACCCGCAGAACACCGGGCAGTTCGCCCAGCCGGGCCAGGACCCGTTCGGTCAGGACCAGTACGGCGCGAACACCCAGCCGGGCGACCGGTTCGCGCGGCCCGAGCCGGCCGCCCCGCAGCAGAACGGCGCCTTCGTCCGCTCGGACGTCTTCGGCGGACAGCCCGGCCAGGGTCACGACAACGGCGCGACCGGCCAGCACCGCCTGCCGGAGCGCGAGAACCCGGCCGTCACCGGCCAGTTCGAGCGCCCGCAGGACGGCACGCACGGCGGGAACGACTTCGCCGCTCCGCGGCCGCCCGTCCCGCAGCAGCGTCCCACCGCCCAGGCGCCCCAGATCGGGACCGCCGCGCAGCCGGAAGACGCGTGGGCGCTGCCCCCGGCCTCCGGCCCGGGTGACGGACGTACGCCGCTGTTCGACACGCTGGAGACCAACTGGTTCCACGGCGACCGTGAGGCGCGGGCTCAGCAGAGCGCGCCGGCGGCGTCGCCGGAGCCGCAGGCCGCCCAGCCCCAGACCCCGGCGGCCCCCCAGCGGCCCGCCGCCTCCGCCTGGCGCAGCTCGCCGAACGACGACCTCGTCCGGCAGGCCGAGCGCGTCCGGCAGCCGGCCGCGGGCGGGATCACCACCTCCGGCCTGCCGCGCCGGGTGCCCCGGGCCAACCTCGTCCCGGGCACGGCTCAGCAGCAGTCGCACCAGAGCGGTCCGGCAGTCTCGCGTGCGCCCGACGACGTGCGCGGCCGGCTGACCAATCTCCGTCGGGGAATCGCACAGGGCCGTCAGGCCGGTACCAACCAGACCGGCAGCTACCCGCGGCCCACTCACCAGCAGGAGCGTTAGTTGAGCCCGATGAGCCAGGCGGCACAGAACCTCAACTGGTTGATCACGAATTTCGTGGACAACACCCCGGGGGTGTCCCACACCGTCGTCGTGTCCGCCGACGGACTCCTCCTGGCGATGTCGGAGGGCTTCCCGCGCGACCGCGCGGACCAGCTCGCGGCTGTCGCCTCGGGGCTCACCTCGCTGACCGCGGGGGCGTCCCGGATCTTCGAGGGCGGCAACGTGGCGCAGACGGTCGTGGAGATGGAACGCGGGTTCCTCTTCCTCATGTCCGTCTCGGACGGCTCGTCCCTGGCCGTCCTCGCCCACCCGGAGTGCGACATCGGCCTCGTCGGCTACGAGATGGCGCTCCTGGTCGACCGCGCGGGCGCCGTACTCACGCCCGACCTGCGCGCTGAACTACAAGGAAGTCTGCTCCACTGATCGGCCCCGGCACCACCCGTGTTACCAAATCACCGTCCGGCCGCCACAATCCCCCCACCGGCCTCGTCAGACGGCACGACTGACCAACCTGCTGTCCCGCCCGGAGGATTCATGACCCCGCCCACCGCCTCTCATGATCCGTACGCGGAGCCGTACGAGGACGAGGGCGACCAGCCGCTGGTACGTCCGTACGCGATGACCGGCGGCCGGACCAGGCCGCGCTATCAGCTCGCCATCGAGGCGCTGATCAGCACGACGGCCGACCCGGCAGCGCTCATGGGGCTCCTGCCCGAGCACCAGCGCATCTGCCACCTGTGCCGCGAGGTGAAGTCGGTGGCCGAGGTGTCGGCCCTGCTGGCCATGCCGCTGGGCGTGGCCCGGATCCTGGTCGCGGACCTCGCGGAGGCCGGGATGGTCGCGGTTCACCAGCCGGGCGGCGACGAGAACAACGGCGGTGCGCCGGACGTGACACTGCTCGAAAGGGTGCTCAGTGGACTTCGAAAGCTCTGACGGAGGGCGGGCGACCACCTCCGCGAAGATCGTGGTGGCCGGCGGCTTCGGCGTCGGCAAGACCACGTTCGTGGGCGCCGTCTCCGAGATCAACCCCCTGCGCACGGAGGCCGTGATGACCTCCGCCAGCGCCGGGATCGACGACCTCACGCACGCCGGGGACAAGACGACCACCACGGTCGCCATGGACTTCGGCCGCATCACGCTCGACCAGGACCTGATCCTCTACCTGTTCGGCACGCCCGGCCAGGACCGCTTCTGGTTCATGTGGGACGACCTGGTGCGCGGCGCGATCGGCGCGGTCGTGCTGTGCGACACCCGCCGGCTGGCCGACTGCTTCCCGGCAGTGGACTACTTCGAGAACAGCGGCCTGCCCTTCGTCGTGGCGCTGAACGGCTTCGACGGACAGCAGCCGTACTCGCCGGACGAGGTGCGGGAGGCGCTGCAGATCGGGCCGGACACCCCGATCATCACGACCGACGCCCGGCACCGCGCCGACGCGAAGAGCGCGCTGATCACGCTGGTGGAACACGCGCTGATGGCGCGTCTGCGGTAGTACGCAGGCCGTAGCAGCCAAGTCGGCAGTGATCTACGGCAGTTGCCGTAGACGATACGGAGCCGACTGTGTCCTTTGACACGGTCGGCCCGGCCGTTCATAACGTTTCGGCAGAGGAATCGGGTGGTATCAACACGCGTCGCGGTCAACTGGTCTCGCTGCGCGCACGAACGCACCGTCTTTTGACGGGCCTCGCTCTTTATGACCGTTTTATCTGGGGCTTACATCACGTGTAACCCCCGCGTTCCACTGTTTGGAAGAGCGCAGGTCGCCGTGCTGGAATGCCAGAACTGCCCAATGGTCAACCACGCACGAGACGTACTCAGCGGTAGCACGTACTCGTCGACGGACTGGGCTCTGAGACACAGCGGCACGACGTAGGTGCCGACCGCCGAGAGGTTGTTGGTCGAGTGAGGCGAAGCAAGAACAGTCCCGAGCCATCGGCCCGGGGCAACTTCACCCCGCCGCCGCGTACAGCGGCGCCCACCCCCGTGCCCGCTGCGGAACCCAAGGAGGAGCCCGCCCCGAGCGGCGGCCGCTTCTCCCCGCGCAACTGGCGGGTGACCACCCGGCTGAACGCGATCCTGCTCATTCCCGTGCTGGTCGGCCTCGTCATGGGCGGCTTCCAGGTGAAGGGCTCGATCGACACCTGGCAGGACGCCGAGGACGCCGAGAGCACCGCGCGCCTGGTGCAGGCCTCGCTGAACTACGCGAACGCCCTCTACAACGAGCGCGACACCACCGCCGCCCCGCTCCTTGAGGGCAAGGGACAGAAGGACGACGCCGTCGTCAAGGCCCGCCAGGCCACCGACGAGGCGGCCGACGTCTTCGACGAGGCGGCGCAGGGCATGCCGTCCAAGCCCGGCCTGGAGCGCCGGCTGAAGGTCTTCCGCGAGCAGGAGCCCAAGCTCCAGTCGCTGCGCGTGGCCGCCTACACCCCCAAGCTCAAGGGCGTGGAGACCGAGGAGGGCTACACCGGCGTCGCCCACCCCCTGATGGAGTTCGCCAACGAGCTCGGTCTGGGCACCGGCAACATCACCTCCTACGGCCGTACCGTCTACGCGATCTCCCTGACCAAGGCGGCGCTCTCCCTGGAGCGTTCCATCGGCATGCACATGCTGGTCAAGCCGGGTCCCGAGCCGAGCCACCTCGCCAGCCAGCGCGTCGCCCTCTCCTCGTACGCCTACCTCGAGCGCATCGCGATCGAGGAGTACATCGGCGGCGGCACCGAGGCGGACGCGCAGAAGCTCGAGGACGCCGAGGCGCGGCTCAAGGAGGACGGCGCCGCCATGGCCAAGGAGGCCAAGGCCAAGGACCCGGACTACGTCCCACCGCCCTCCAACCCGACCACGATGGTCTCGGAGCTGGCCCAGCTGAGCTCCACGGACAGCGGCGCGCGGGCCGACCTGGCCGAGCAGGGCATCACGCCGGAAAACTGGTGGGCGGTCAACACCCTCAAGTTCGACGCCTACCAGAAGATCGAGTCGGACCTGGCCGACAAGGCGGTGACCGAGGCGTCCACGATCGCGGACGACGCCGAGCGGGACGCCTACATCACGGGTGCCGCGGTCGTGATCGCGCTGCTCGCCGCGTTCATCCTGGCCGGCATGGTGGCCCGCCAGATGAGCCGCTCCATGCGCCAGCTGCGCACCGCCGCCTTCGGCATCGCCGAGCAGCGCCTGCCGATGCTGGTCGACCAGCTCTCCCGCACCGACCCCGGCCGGGTCGACACCCGGGTCGCGCCGATCCCGATCACCTCGACCGACGAGATCGGCGAAGTCGCCCGCGCCTTCGACCAGGTGCACCGCGAGGCGGTCCGGCTCGCCTCCGAGCAGGCCCTGCTGCGGGGCAACATCAACGCGATCTTCACCAACCTGTCGCGCCGCAACCAGTCGCTGATCGAGGGCCAGCTGACCCTGATCACCGACCTGGAGAACAACGAGGCCGACCCCGACCAGCTGGAGAACCTCTTCCGGCTGGACCACCTGGCCACCCGCATGCGCCGCAACGGCGAGAACCTCCTGGTCCTCGCCGGCGAGGAGCCCGGCCGCCGCTGGGACCAGCCGGTCCCGCTGGTCGACGTGCTGCGCGCCGCCTCCTCCGAGGTGGAGCAGTACGAGCGCATCGAGCTGTCCGGTGTGCCCGAGGCCGAGATCCACGGCCGTGCGGTGACCGACCTCGTGCACCTGCTCGCCGAGCTGCTGGAGAACGCCACCACGTTCTCCTCCCCGCAGACCAAGGTCCGCGTCACCGCGACCCGCCTCCCCGACGGCCGCGTGATGGTCGAGATCCACGACAAGGGCATCGGCCTGACCGCCGAGGACTTCGCGGACATCAACCACAAGCTGGCCAACCCGCCGACCGTGGACGCCGCGATCTCGCAGCGCATGGGCCTGTTCGTGGTCGGCCGGCTGTCCGACCGGCACGGCATCCGCGTCCAGCTGCGCCCCTCCGGCGAGCAGGCGGGCACCACCTCGCTGGTCATGCTCCCGGACGCCATCACCCACGGTGGCGGCGGCGAGCACCAGCAGCGCGACGAGTTCACCGTCTCGCAGATCATCCCGGAGCAGAACATCCAGGGTGAGAACTTCGCGCAGGTCGGCCAGCCCATGCGGACCGCCGCCGAACTCGGCTTCGACGACAGCCGGTACTCCGACGTCCCCGACGACATACGCGAGCTCGACCCGGTCGGCCGCTCGCTGATGCGCGAGGAGCGCCGCGCGGCGCTGGAGGCCCAGTCGCACCCCGAGGCCGGCGGCCCGGAGGAGCACGGCGGCCGCGAGAACACCGAGGCACCCGGCTACCAGGACCAGTTCACCGGCCGGCAGCCGGTCTACGACCAGGGCCAGGGCGGCTACCAGGACCAGCAGACCGGCGGGTACGACCAGCAGGCGTACGCCGACCAGCAGCAGACGGCGTACCAGGACCGGCAGCAGGCGTACGACGAGCAGTACTTCGCGCCGAACGGCGGCCTGCCGCAGGGCGAGGGTTACCCGGCGGGCGGCGGCTACCCGGAGCCCTCGTACGGGGAAACGGCCGGCAACGGGCACCAGTCGGCCGGCTCGGGCGCGCAGGAGGGCTACTCGGCCTTCGAGCAGCGGCGCCACCAGGACGACTGGCCGCAGCAGGACGGCTACCAGAACGGCTATCCGGACCAGTACCCCTCCGGGGCACCGGAGACGGAATCCGTGCAGGCCGCTGACGTGAACGAGGCGGACCGCGTAGGCTTCGACCGTCCGGGTCCGGGCGCCTCCGCCACCCACGAGATGACCGACGCCGGTCTCCCCCGCCGCGGATCCGCCGCGGGCGGCGCGGGCGCGGGGCACGTGGGCCAGGAGACGCCGGCCGACACGGCCGGTGCGAACGGCACGGACAACTGGCGGTCGGCCAACGACGACCGCTGGCAGCAGGCCGCACAGCTGCGCAGGCCCAAGGCGGGCGGGGTGACCTCCTCGGGGCTGCCGCGCCGGGTACCCAAGGCCAACCTGGTCGAGGGCACCGCCGAATCCACTCCACAGGGAGGCCCACAGGTCTCCCGCGCTCCGGAGGACGTCCGGGGCAGGCTGAGCAACCTGCGGCGCGGCGTCGAACGGGGCCGCAGCGCAGGCAGTGAAACGAACGGCCAGGACACAAGGAATGAACACCGTGGTCCTGACAGCACCTACAACCAGGAGCGTTAGTGTGAGCCCGATGAGCCAGGCGGCACAGAACCTGAACTGGTTGATCACCAACTTCGTGGACAACACCCCGGGGGTGTCCCACACGGTGGTGGTCTCCGCCGACGGACTCCTTCTCGCGATGTCCGAAGGGTTCCCGCGCGACCGCGCCGACCAGCTCGCCGCCGTCGCGTCCGGCCTGACCTCGCTGACCGCCGGTGCCTCGCGCATCTTCGAGGGCGGCAGCGTGAACCAGACGGTTGTGGAGATGGAGCGGGGATTCCTCTTCATCATGTCCATCTCCGACGGATCCTCCCTCGCGGTTCTCGCACACCCGGAGGCGGACATCGGTCTCATTGGGTACGAGATGGCCCTTCTGGTGGACCGTGCCGGCACGGTCCTGACGCCCGACCTGCGGGCTGAGCTTCAAGGCAGCCTTCTCAACTAAAGGACAGACGGTGCGTTTTGGCGTCCCGTGGCCGTAAAGTTTCGGGACGCGGCTCCACAGTGATGGATGCCAGGCACAGTCGGAGGAGGAAAAAGTGGCAACACCCCCAGGCGGTCCGTCTTCGGGCAACTGGTCGTACGGCCCTGGCCAGGGCCGGAACGACGGCTCGGCGAACGGGTACGGCTACCCCTCCGTCCCGGACCACCGGCAGCCGTACGCCCCGCAGGGCCCCGGCCCTTCGCCGTACGACCAGCCGCAAGCTCCGCGCATCCAGCCCGTGCAGCCTCAGCGCCGCACCCCTGAGCCGGCGCCCGCCGGGGCGTCGAACAACCCCCTGGTGCGCCCGTACGCCATGACGGGCGGCCGCACCAGGCCGCGGTACCAGCTCGCCATCGAGGCGCTGGTGCACACCACCGCGCAGCCGCACCAGATGCAGGGCCAGCTGCCCGAGCATCAGCGGATCTGCAACCTCTGCCGGGAGATCAAGTCGGTGGCCGAGGTCTCGGCCCTCCTGACGATCCCTCTCGGCGTGGCCAGGATCCTCGTCGCCGACTTGGCGGAGGCGGGACTGGTCGCCATCCATCAGCCCGGCGGCGACGAGAACGCCGGCGGCCAGCCAGACGTGACACTGCTCGAAAGGGTGCTCAGTGGACTTCGCAAGCTCTAGCGGCGGTCCTTCCCGCTCCACCACTTCCGCGAAGATCGTGGTGGCGGGCGGCTTCGGCGTGGGCAAGACCACGTTCGTCGGCGCTGTCTCGGAGATCAATCCGCTGCGCACCGAGGCCGTGATGACATCCGCTTCGGCGGGCATCGACGACCTCACGCACACCGGGGACAAGACGACCACGACGGTCGCCATGGACTTCGGACGCATCACGCTCGACCAGGACCTGATCCTGTACCTCTTCGGTACGCCCGGCCAGGACCGCTTCTGGTTCATGTGGGACGACCTGGTGCGCGGCGCGATCGGCGCGATCGTGCTGGTCGACACGAGGCGGCTCGCCGACTGCTTCCCCGCCGTCGACTACTTCGAGAACAGCGGACTGCCGTTCGTGATCGCGCTGAACGGCTTCGACGGGCAGCAGCCGTACAACCCGGACGAAGTCCGGGAGGCTCTTCAGATCGGGCCGGACACGCCCATCATCACGACGGACGCGCGGCATCGGGCCGACGCGAAGTCGGCGCTGATCACGCTCGTGGAGCACGCGCTGATGGCGCGCCTGCGCTAGCCGCGCAGGCGGCACCCCGTCGCGCCGGGTTGCGCATCGCCCCCTGCGGCCACTGGGCTGCCGGGGGCGGTTTCGTTGCCGGGTGCGGGTGCGTCGTGGCTGGTCGCGCAGTTCCCCGCACCCCTGAGAACGCGAGCAGGGCCCCTCCTCAGGAGGGGCCCTGCTCACACATACATACAGGTCAGCGCCAGCTGTGGGGCGCGCGGAAACCCGGTTCGCGTTCCAGGCGGCGCCAGCCGGCGCGGACGCGGCCGCCGCCGTGGGTAGGGGCGATCTCGGCGGGGCGGGCGGCGGCGCGGGCGAGGAGGAGGGCCGTGATGGCGGCGACCTCCTCGGGCTCGGCGTGGCCCTTCTCGACGCGGATGTCGGCAGGGGACATGGTCGTGGCTCCTCGGGTCACTGCGGCGGGTTGCCGTGCTTGCGGGAGGGCAGGTCGGCGTGCTTGGTCTGCAGCATCGCCAGCGACTTGATCAGCACCTCGCGGGTCTCGGCGGGGTCGATCACGTCGTCGACCAGACCGCGCTCGGCCGCGTAGTACGGGTGCATCAGCTCGGTCTTGTACTCCTTGACCATGCGGGCCCGCATGGCCTCGGGGTCCTCGGCCTCGGCGATCTGGCGGCGGAAGATGACGTTGGCGGCGCCCTCGGCGCCCATCACGGCGATCTCGTTGGTCGGCCAGGCGTAGGTGAGGTCCGCGCCGATCGACTGGGAGTCCATGACGATGTAGGCGCCGCCGTAGGCCTTGCGGAGGATGAGGGAGATGCGGGGCACGGTCGCGTTGCAGTAGGCGTAGAGCAGCTTGGCGCCGTGGCGGATGATGCCGCCGTGCTCCTGGTCGACGCCCGGGAGGAAGCCGGGGACGTCCAGGAGGGTCAGGATCGGGATGTTGAAGGCGTCGCACATCTGGACGAAGCGGGCGGCCTTCTCGGACGCCTCGATGTCCAGGACGCCTGCCAGGGCCCGCGGCTGGTTGGCGACGATGCCGACGACCTGGCCGTCCAGGCGGGCCAGGGCGCAGATGATGTTGCGCGCCCAGCGCTCGTGGACCTCGAGGTACTCGCCGTCGTCGACGATCTCCTCGATGACCTTGGCCATGTCGTACGGGCGGTTGCCGTCGGCCGGGACCAGGTCGAGAAGGGTGTCGCCGCGGCGGTCCGCGGGGTCGCCGCACTCGTGGCGGGGCGGGTTCTCCCGGTTGTTCTGCGGCAGCAACGACAGCAGGTAGCGGACCTCGGCGAGGCACGTCTCCTCGTCGTCGTAGGCGAAGTGGGCGACGCCGGAGGTCTCGGCGTGCACGTCCGCGCCGCCGAGGCCGTTCTGCGTGATCTCCTCGCCGGTGACGGCCTTGACCACGTCCGGGCCGGTGATGAACATCTGCGAGGTGTCGCGGACCATGAACACGAAGTCCGTCAGGGCGGGGCTGTAGGCCGCGCCGCCCGCGCACGGGCCGAGCATCACGCTGATCTGCGGGATGACACCGGACGCCTTCGTGTTGCGCTGGAAGATGCCGCCGTAGCCCGCGAGAGCGGACACGCCTTCCTGGATGCGGGCGCCGGCACCGTCGTTCAACGACACCAGCGGGGCACCGGCCGCGATGGCCATGTCCATGATCTTGTGGATCTTCGTGGCGTGGGCCTCGCCCAGCGCACCGCCGAAGATCCGGAAGTCGTGCGCGTAGACGAAGACCGTACGGCCCTCGACCGTGCCCCAGCCGGTGATGACACCGTCCGTGTAGGGCTTCTTGCTCTCCAGGCCGAAACCGGTCGCCCGGTGCCGGCGCAGCTGCTCGACCTCCCGGAAGGACCCGGGGTCCAGGAGCAGTTCGATGCGCTCCCGCGCGGTCAGCTTGCCCTTGGCGTGCTGCGCCGCCGTCGCCTTCTCGCTCGGTCCGGCCAGTGCCTGCGCACGGATCTCGTGCAGCTCGGCGACCCGCCCGCGCGCGTCCGTCGGCTCACCCGGCGCCTCATCCAAAACGGTCATGTAGCGACTCTACGAACCCGACCAAGGATTGCGAGCCGTCGACTCTGTACAGTCTCCGGCGCGTTTTCCTGGTAGCACTGAACAGAACCCCCATGACATGCAGCCGTTTCGACTGCTCAGAGGGCCTGCTGCTTGTAGGGGTCGCACAAAGTCCCTAGCTGAGAGTCACCTCACATTCATGGGTGGTACATACCACCCCTGGAGTGACGCGGAGGCGCAGTCGGCGGCCTGCGGCGAGGATCTCGACCGTCTCGTCGGCCCGCACCACCCCTCGCACCGGGCGGTCCCAGATGATCTCCAGCGGCTCTCCGGTGCGCGGCGGTTCGCTCACGCAGAGGGTAGCGGTGCGGCCCCGGCTCCGGACCAGCACACTCGCCCCCGCGGTGGCGGTGAGCGGCCCCGCCGTGCCGGCCTGCCAGAAGTTGGCCGCCGTGAGGCCGAGCGGGTGAACGGTGACGGCCTGGCGGCGGGCGTCGTTGGCGAGGACGGTGAGCCGGCGGCGGTCGGCGGCGCGGCGTGCGACGGCCCCGCGGGAGGCGCCCGGCAAGAGGACGTAGTGGTACCCGGCGTCCTCCGGATCGGTGCCGTGGTCGAGCCAGAGGGTCTGCCAGCGGCGGGTGCGGCGCTCGGTGGTGCTGGTGGTGTTGATGTCGGACCAGGCGCCGGTGCGGTCCTCGCGCAGGGTCCGCAGGTCGCCGTCGGGCACGATCCAGCCGCCGTGGCCCTCCAGGTGGGCCCAGTGCCGGCCGCGGACGAGGGCCTGGGTGCCGCCCCCGCCCAGGTTGCGGTTGTCGACGACCGTTTCGACCGGGACGCCGTCCGCGCAGGTGATGCCGGCGCCGAGGCAGACCACCTCGTCGTCGAGGAAGAACCAGGACTTGCGGGCTTCGAGGGTGGAGCCGAGGCCCTTGAGGTGCTGGCCGACGGCCGCGTACTCGCCGTCGGTGGTGCCGCCGACCCAGCGCACGTCGGGCTTGGGCGCGCCCCATTCGCCGCCCGCCCGGTCGGGCAGGCGCTTGGTGGAGACGGTGGTGCCGGGCAGCCGGTACCAGTCGACGGTCGGCCAGAACCAGTCTGTGTATTGATCGGACCGGTCGGACCGGTCGGACCGGTCGGACGCGGCGCCGTTCGCCCACCAGGTGAGCAGGCCCGCGCCGGTGTGCCAGCCGCGCGGGTTCTCGCCGTTGCCGCACTCGTAGTGCGCGATGCGGTCGCTGGCCATGGCGAGGCCCGCGGTGAAGGCGGGGCGGCGGTGGACGGCGCGGTCCATGGCGGCGAAGAGGCGGTGCTCCGTGGGCTCGGGCGCGGCCTGGACGGGCGCGTCGGCGATCGCGTGCAGCCGCGCCAGGTCGGCGACCGGGAACTGCCGGGCCGCAAGGATCGGGGCGACGGTGTCCCGTTCGATCCAGCCCTTGATCCGGGCGTGCCAGCGCTCGCGCTCGGCATCGCTCGCGCCGCCCGCGAGGACCGCCATGGCCGCGATGAGCTGCTGCCCGTGGAAGTGGTCGCCGCGCATGACGTGCAGGTCGTCGCTTTTGAGGTAGCCCCGGCTGATGGCGCGCCCGTTCACGGTGTCCATGACGAGTCCGTCGTGGACGAGGGGCGCGTAGGCGTGCTCGACGCTGTCCAGGATGATCTGCCTGCCGGGGTCCGTCACCGCCCAGTCCGACTCCGCGAGCAGGGTGAAGAGGCGGCCGAGGCCGTCCAGCATGACCTGGCCGTACGTCCCGGAGTAGGCGACCCAGGTGTGCTGCACGAAGGAGCCGTCGGCGTAGAGGCCGTCGCCCTTCGTGACGTACGGGAAGACCGGTGAGAGGGCGTCGCGGGCCAGGGCGATCTTGTCGGGGGCCCGGCCCAGGATGCCGCGCAGGGCGACGGAGCGGCACAGGTCGACGCGGTTGGCGCCGGTGGAGGTGCCGGAGTAGTCGCGGAGCACGGCGTCGGGGATGAAGTGGTCGACGGCGGCGCAGGCGGCGGCGGTGCGGTCGGGGCCGAGGTGGTCGTGGAGGGCGGCCGTGATGTCCGTCAGGAGGCGGGGGCTGCCGATCTGCCACTCCCACCAGTTGCCGTAACGGGTGGTGGAGGGGTTGTAGACGGTGGCCGAGAGGTGGTCGAACCCTCGGAGGATGTCGGCGAGGAGGGCCTGGTCGCCGGTGGAGCCGGTTCCCTGCTGGACGTAGGCCTGGGTCATGGTCCACAGGCGGCTGTAGGCGAAGGTGATGCCGGCGGGCGGGTCGAAGGGGTGGCCCGGCCACAGGGAGGTGGGGGTGGGCGTCATGGCGGCGCGGTGGTCGCGGGCGCGGGCGCCGGTCTCGGCGAGGCGGGAGGCGTACGGTTCGGCTGCCGGGTCGTAGTCGGTGCCGAGGGCGATGTCGAGCCAGCGGCGGCGGAGGGTGTCGTAGGGGTCGGCGCGGGCCGCGGCGGGCGCGGGGCCGCCGAGGGCCGGGGTGAGCGTGGCGGCCAGGACGGGGGCGAGGAGAAAGGTGCGGCGGGTGGGACCGGCGGCGGTCCGGCGGGCGTGCGGCCACATGGAGGTCATGCTCATGACCCTTCCCCGTTCCGGGGTCCGCCAGGCGGCGGTACGGGAGCTGCGGTGGCGGGCGGACCGGGTTACGAAAGGTGGGCCTGCCCGTGCCCCACCGAGCCCTACCGCCGTTCCGGTTCGCCCGTGTTCCGGGGCGTTCCGACCTGCGACGAGGTGACCATGCGTCTGCTGCTCGTGCATCCCAGCGCCCTGATGTACTCCGAGATCTTCCTCCGCCTGGAACCACTCGGCCTCGAACGGGTGGCGGGCGCGGCCCGCGAGGCCGGGCACGAGGTGCGGGTCGTGGACCGCCAGGTGCTCAGCGAGCGGGTGCTGCGCGACGAGGTGCGGTCGTTCCGGCCCGAGGCCCTCGGGATCTCGCTCAACTACCTGGCGAACATCCCGGAGGCGATCGAGCTGGCGGTGAAGGTGAAGCGGGAGATCCCGGACTGCTTCGTCTTCTTCGGCGGGCACAGCGTCTCGTTCGTCGCCGAGGACGTGCTGGAGCAGGCGGCCGGGGCGGTGGACGCGGTGGTCCGGGGCGAGGGCGAGCCGGCGATCGCGCCGCTGCTGGAGGCGGTGCGCGACGGCGGCGTGGACGGCGTCCCCGGCATCATCACCGCCGCCGGGCGCGGGCCCGCGCCGCTGATGATGCACGGCATCGACTCCCCGCTCCCGGCCCGCGACCTGATGCGCAACCGGCGCCGCTACTTCATCGGCGAACTGGACCCGTGCGCCTCCATCGAGTTCACCCGGGGCTGCCCCTGGGACTGCTCGTTCTGCTCGGCCTGGACGTTCTACGGCCGCAGCTACCGCAAGGCCTCCCCCGAGGCGGCGGCCGAGGACCTGGCGCGGGTCCGCGAGCCCAACGTGTTCATCGTGGACGACGTGGCCTTCATCCGGCCCGAGCACGGCAACGCCATCGCCGACGAGGTGGAGCGGCGCGGCATCCGCAAGCAGTATTACCTGGAGACGCGCAGCGACGTGCTGCTGCGCCACCCCGAGGTCTTCGAACGGTGGGCGCGGCTCGGCCTGCGGTACATGTTCCTGGGCATGGAGGCCATCGACGCCGAGGGCCTGGACCTGTTCCGCAAGCGGATCAGCCCGGACGAGAACTTCCGGGCGCTGGAGGCGGCCCGCCGCATGGGCATCCAGGTCGCCATCAACCTGATCGTGGACCCGGCCTGGGACGAGGAGCGTTTCCGGGTCGTACGGGAGTTCGCGCTGTCGGTGCCGGAGATCGTCCACTTCACGGTGATGACGCCGTACCCGGGCACGGAGATCTGGCACACCGAGTCCCGCCGCCTGACCACCCGGGACTACCGCCTCTTCGACATCCAGCACGCGGTGGTGCCGACGACACTGCCGCTGGAGCGGTTCTACGAGGAGCTGGTGCGCACCCAGGCGGTGATCAACCGCAAGCACCTCGGCCTGAGGACGGCGCTGGGCGCGGCCCGCGTCCTCGGCGGCAACCTGTTGCGCGGGCAGACGAACTTCGCGCGGATGCTGTGGAAGTTCAACCAGGTCTACAACCCGCGCCGGCAGTTCGCGGACCACGGTATGCCGGTCCGGTACGAACTCCCGCTGCCGCGGCCCGTGGACGTCGGGGACCGGCGGCAGCTGTACGTGCACACCCGGCCGGCTCCGCAGACTTCGCCGCCACGCCGGCCGTAACCGTTGAAGGTTGTACGGAATAGGTCTACAGTCGAGACCGTTGGATTGGTTGAACATTCAACATCACGCCCCGACCTTTCTGGAGGACGCCATGACCACCACCCCCGACCTCGCGACCCTGACCGGCGAGTACACGATCGACCCGTCCCACACGACGATCGGCTTCACGGCGCGCCACGCCATGGTCACCAACGTCAAGGGCAAGTTCCTCGACTTCAGCGGCACGCTCCACCTGGACGGCACCGACCCCGCGAAGTCCACCGCGGCCCTCGACGTCACGATGGACAGCATCGACACGGGCTCCGCCGACCGCGACGGCCACCTCAAGAGCTCGGACTTCTTCAAGACGGACGAGTTCCCGAAGATGACCTTCCGTTCCACCAGGGCGGAGTCGCTGGGAGGCGACGACTACCGCATCACCGGCGACCTCACGATCCTCGGCACCACCCGGCCGATCAGCATCGACCTGGAGTTCAACGGCGCCGCCAAGGACCCGTTCGGCAACGAGCGCGTCGGCTTCGAGGGCAAGGCGGAGATCAAGCGCTCGGAGTGGGGTCTGACCTGGAACGCGGCCCTGGAGACGGGCGGCGTGCTGGTCTCCGACAAGATCAAGCTGAACTTCGACATCTCGGCGATCAAGCAGGCATGAGTTCCACGTCGTCGGCGGCCCGGACCCGGATGCGCCGGCCGGGCCAGCCGATCGTCCGGTAGATCGTGTTGTACTGCGCGACCGAGGCGTCCGCCGGGACCAGGTGGCCCGCGTCCGCGGCCGTCCGGCGTGACGTGGTGTGCCCGTCGGCCACGACGACCAGGTCGTACCCCCGGCTCAGTGCCTGCCGTGCCGTGGTGTCCACGCAGATCTCCGTGGCGAACCCGGTGACGATCACCTCGGTGACGCCGAGCGCCTTCAGGAGGGCGTCGAGACCGGTGCCGAGGAAGCTGTCCGGGGTCGTCTTGTCGACGACCGGCTCACCCTCCCGCGGCGCCAGCTCCGGAACCACCCGCCACCCGTCGGTGCCGGGCTCCATGCCCTCGCCGCGCTGCCGGACGGTCACGACCGGCACACCGGCCGCCCTGGCCCGCTCGCTCAGTCCGGCGATCGCGGCCACCGTCTCGGCGGCCCGGTGCGCCATGGCGACGGTGGCGTACTGCATGTCGATGACGAGGAGCGCGGCGGCGGACGGCATGGGCTCACCGTAGTGGCGCACCCCGTCCCGGTGCCGCCCCTTTTCCGAGCAGCTCCCGGACGTGGTCCAGCGCCACGGCGAAGGGGTCGGGCGGCACACCCGTCCCGTACCCGACCAGCGCCCCCTCGTGAAGCAGCATCAGGGTGCGCGCGAGACGGTCCCCGCCGGCCGCCCCGGCCTCCCGGGCGAGGCCGGTGAACAGGTCGAGCATCCAGCGCTTCTGCCCCGCGATGACGGAGTACGCCGGATGCGCCGGGTCGTTGATCTCCGCCCGCGCGTTGATCATGCTGCACCCCCTCGACCCGTACTCCGCCGCCCACGCCCGCGAGGCCTCGAAGACGGCCGCGATCCTGGCCGCCGCCCCCTCCCCCGCCGCGTCCAGCCGCCCGGCGAGCAGCTCCCGCCAGCGCTCGTCACGTCCGGCCAGGTACTCCACGACGATCTGCTCCTTGGAGCCGAACCGGTCGTACAGCGTCTTCTTGGTCACCCCGGCCTCGGCGGCGATGAGGTCCACGCCCACGGCGTGGATGCCGCGCTCGTAGAACAGCCGCTCGGCGGCTTCCAGTACGCGTCGCGCACCCGGCGTCATCCGGACGCGGTGCGGCTTCACCTCTTCACCCATGACCACGAGTATACCGATCTGTATAGTGGGCACCCGGGACCAGTAAACCGATCTGTCTACTTTGGATGTGGTCGACGTGAACGCCCTGCTCTCGGTCGCCTTCGTACTGTGCTGGAGCTCAGGTTTCATCGGCGCCAAGCTCGGCGCGGGGACCGCGGACGCGAGCACGCTCCTCATGTGGCGCTTCCTGCCGCTCGCCGTGGCCCTCGTCGCGGCCGCGGCCGTCTCCCGGCCGGCGTGGCGGGGGCTGACGCTCCGGGACACCGGCCGGCAGGCCGCCATCGGAGCACTGTCCCAGAGCGGCTACCTGCTCAGCGTCTACTACGCCATCCAGCTCGGCGTCTCCAGCGGCACCACCGCCCTGATCGACGGCGTCCAGCCGCTCGTCGCCGGTGCGCTCGCCGGGCCCGTGCTGCGGCAGTACGTGACACGCCGGCAGTGGCTGGGACTGTGGCTGGGCCTGGCCGGTGTCGCCACGGTGACCGTGGCCGACGCCGGGGCGGCGGGCGCGGACGTGGCCTGGTGGGCGTACTTCATACCCTTCCTCGGCATGCTGTCCCTGGTGGCGGCCACCTTCCTGGAGGGCCGCTCCCGCGCGCCGGTCGCTCCCCGGGCGGCGCTCACGATCCACTGCCTGACCAGTGCCGTCCTCTTCTCGGCGCTGGCGGTGGGCACCGGGGCGGCGGCACCGCCCGCCGACTCCTCGTTCTGGGTGGCGACCGCCTGGCTGGTGGTGCTGCCCACCTTCGGCGGCTACGGGCTGTACTGGCTGATCCTGCGCCGGTCGGGCATCACCGAGGTCAACACGCTCATGTTCCTGATGGCTCCGGTCACGGCCGTGTGGGGTGCTCTGATGTTCGGCGAGCACTTCGGCCCGCAGACCGCGTTCGGCCTGGCCGTGGGCCTCGCGGCCGTCGTCGTCGTACGGCGCGGGCGCAAGACCGCCCCCGCCCCTCGCCCCGGGCCGCTGAAGCGACCGGCCCGCACGGTCCCGTCCCGGCGCACCTGAGCTCAGAAGCCTCCGCCGAAGTCCCCGCCGCCGCCGAATCCGCCGCCACCCCCGAAGTCGCCGCCGCCGAAGCCGCCGCCGAAGTCACCGGGGTCGAAGTCGGCGCCGGAGACGTCGCCGCCCGCGTAACCGCCGAAGTCCCCGTACCCGGCGCCGTACCCCGCCCCGTAGGCCGGACCGGCCATCATGCTGCCCAGCATCGTGCCGACGAGCAGGCCGGGCAGGATGCCACCGCCGAAGTAGCCGCCTGCCCAGGGGCCGTAGGCCGGGCCCGCGTCCCAGTAGGGGCGGCGGCCGTACTCGGTGTCCACCTCGCGGATCACCGGGTCCCGCCCCTCGGACAACCGGGTCCGGTCGGCCGCGCAGACCGGTACCTGGCGGGTGGTGCCGCCCGGCGGCGTCCAGGTGACGTCGGCGACCGAGGGACCGTGGCGCGGGTCGAAGAAGCAGGGCGGGCGGCGTTCGGGCAGCTGCCTGCCCTCGCGGCGGGCGGCGAGCTGGGCCAGCGAGAAGCGGCCGTCCTCCAGAGCCTGGGTGACCGCGCGGACGTCCTCCGGTTTGCGGGCGTCCGCCATGTACGTCTTGGCCTGCTCGTAGGCGTCGAGGGCACGTTCGTAGTCGGTGCGCATCGCGTCGTCGGCGCCCGGCTCTCCGGGGTGGAAGTCCAGCCGGTCCAGTTCCTCGCCGAACGCCGTGATGTCCTCGTCGACCACCACCCGCAGCCGTTCCAGCGCCTCCCGCTGCTCCTCCTCGCGACGGCGCCGGTTGCGCCGCGAGACCGCGTAGACGCCCGCGCCGCCGGCCACCACGACCGCGCCCGCGGTGATCAGGGCACCCGTAGAGACGGCACCGCCGCCGCCGGAGTCCCAGGACGCCGGGGCGGAGCCGCGGACGCTGCGCAGCGCGTCGTCGACGAAGTCGTTGAGCTGGGCCTTGGGGTCGCCCGCGCCCTGCGCGGCCGTGACGAGGTTGTTCACCCCCTGGCGGCTCAGCACGCTGCTGTCGGCGCGCGCGTCGAACCGGTCGCCGAGCCGGACGCCGTACAGGCCGGTGATGCCGGTCTCGGTGCGCAGGTTCCGGAAGAGGTTCTCGGTCGGGTAGCCGGCCGGGAGGACCGCGACGAAGACGGGTTCGTCCGCGTCCTCGATCTTGTCGGCGAGCGCCTCGGCGTCCGACTTCGACAGCAGGTCGGTGGCGGCCGGGTCCACGTACACGGGACTCTCGCGCAGGGCCGCGCCGATCTCCGAGACGTCGGTGGCCGCCTGTGCGCCGGGCGCACCGGCCATCAGCACCGCCAGGGCGGCGACGACCGGCGCGACCAGGAGGCGTATGAGGACTCGAACGCGTACGTCCTTCATACGTTCGAAAGTACCCGAATCGACCTCAATAAGACATCAGCGCGGAAGAGGAAACCGGATGGGAAACCGATCGGAAGACCGCCCCGGGGACCGGCTCACTCCGCCGGCTCGACCCCCGCCCGCAGCAGCCCGTACGTGTACGCGTCCTCCAGGGCCTGCCACGAGGCGGCGATGACGTTCTCCGCGACGCCCACCGTGGACCACTCCCCCGTCCCGTCGGTCGTCGAGATCAGGACCCTGGTGGTGGACTGGGTGCCGTGCACGCCCTCCAGGATGCGGACCTTGTAGTCGACGAGGTCGAGCTTGGCCAGCTCCGGGTAGATCTTCTCCAGGGCGACGCGCAGCGCGCGGTCCAGGGCGTTGACCGGGCCGTTGCCCTCGGCGGTGGCGACGATGCGCTCGCCCTTGGCCCACAGCTTGACCGTCGCCTCGTTGGCGTGGGAGCCGTCGGGACGGTCCTCGGTGATCGCGCGCCAGGACTCGACGTCGAAGTACTTCAGCGGCCTGCCCTCGGCCTCCGCCCGCAGCAGCAGCTCGAAGCTGGCGTCCGCGGCCTCGTAGGTGTAGCCCGCCAGCTCCCGCTCCTTGACCCGCTCGACGACCCGGCCGACCAGCTCGCGGTCGCCGCCGAGGTCGATGCCGAGCTCCTTGCCCTTGAGCTCGATGGAGGCGCGGCCGGCCATGTCGGAGACCAGCATCCGCATGGTGTTGCCGACCAGCTCCGGGTCGATGTGCTGGTACAGGTCCGGGTCGACCTTGATGGCGGAGGCGTGCAGGCCGGCCTTGTGCGCGAAGGCGGAGACGCCCACGTAGGGCTGGTGGGTGGAGGGCGTGAGGTTGACGACCTCGGCGATGGCGTGGGAGATGCGGGTCATGTCGCGCAGCCGGCCCTCGGGCAGCACCTGCTTGCCGTACTTCAGTTCCAGCGCGGCCACGACCGGGAACAGGTTGGCGTTGCCGACGCGCTCGCCGTAGCCGTTGGCCGTGCACTGCACGTGGGTGGCGCCGGCGTCGACCGCGGCGAGGGTGTTGGCGACCGCGCAGCCGGTGTCGTCCTGGGCGTGGATGCCGAGCCGGGCGCCGGTGTCGGCGAGCACCGTGGCGACCACGGCCTGGATCTGCGCCGGGAGCATGCCGCCGTTGGTGTCGCACAGGACGACCACGTCGGCGCCCGCCTCGGAGGCGGCACGGACGACGGCCTTGGCGTACTCGGGGTTGGCGCGGTAGCCGTCGAAGAAGTGCTCGCAGTCGACGAAGACCCGGCGGCCCTGGGCCTTGAGGTGGGAGACCGTGTCCGCGACCATGGCGAGGTTCTCGTCGAGGGTGGTGCGCAGGGCCAGTTCGACGTGCCGGTCGTGGGACTTGGCGACCAGGGTGATCACCTCGGCGCCGGACTCCAGCAGCGCCCTGACCTGGTGGTCCTCGGCGGCGGTGGCGCCCGCGCGGCGCGTGGAGCCGAAGGCGACCAGCTGGGCGTGCTTGAAGTCGATCTCCTGGCGGGCGCGGGAGAAGAACTCGGTGTCCCGCGGGTTCGCGCCGGGCCAGCCCCCCTCGATGAAGCCCACGCCGAAGTCGTCCAGGTGCCGTGCGATGGCCAGCTTGTCCGCGACGGTGAGGTTGATGCCCTCGCGCTGCGCGCCGTCGCGCAGGGTGGTGTCGAAGACGTGGAACGAATCGTCGAGTTCGCTGGTTGCGGTCATGATCTGAAGGCTCCTGTATGGGATCTCGGTCTACCGGAATGACCGGTTCCACCGTCCGTCTATGATCCCTCGCGCTCTCTTCCCGGCTGGGGGTGGGCCAGGAAAACGAAAAACCTCTCGCGGGTGCGAGAGGTCTGCGCGCGGGTCGAGGACGACGGTGTCCACCCGTACCTGGTCGTACGTGGTGGTCACTGCGGACCGGCGCGCCTGCTGCCAATAATCATGGCGAACGAGAGCACGGTGGCAGTCTGGCACAGTCCGTCCCCCTGCTCACCGCCCGTCTCAGGATGCGAGAACGTCCGTCCGGAACCGGACGCTCAGGCTTCGGCGTAGAGACCGTCCACCAGGAACTCCCGCACGTGGCCGAGCACCTGTGCCCGGTCCGTGCCGCGCAGCCCGATCGCCACGTGGATGGCGAAGCCGTCGAGGAGGGCGCGCAGCCGGGAGGCGAAGCGGTCGGGGTCGACGGACCGGAACTCGCCGCGTGAGACGCCCTCGGCGAGCAGCGCGACCAGGTCGCGGTGCCAGGCGCCCTCGATGGCGGCCTGCCGGTCGCGGGCGTCGGACTCGCCGGCGGCGCTCTGTGAGCGGTTCCAGACCTCGAGCCACAGTGTCCAGTGCGGGTCGCGGTGGCCCTCGGGGACGTACAGGTCGACGTAGGCGTCGAGGCGTTCGCGCGCGGTGCCGGCGCGGGTGAGCAGGCGCCCGCGTTCGGCGCCGAGGCGGCCCTCGCTCCACTCCAGGGTGCGCAGCAGCAGTTCGTCCTTGGAGTGGAAGTAGTAGAGGAGGTGGCCGCTGCTCATGCCGACCTCGCGCCCGAGGGCCGCCATGGTCAGTTTCTCCAGGCCGCGCTCGGCGATCATCTCCATGGCGGCGGCGAGCACGTCCTCGCGCGGCGGGGCCGGTCTGCGCCCACCACCGGCCATGTCCGCGCTCCTAGGTCCTCGGCTGCTGCTGTGTGATGCAGTGGATGCCTCCACCGCCCGCGAAGATCGTACGCGCGTCCACGAGCGTCACCGTGCGCTCGGGGAACAGGCGGCGGAAGATGCCCGCCGCGAGTTCGTCGTTCGGGTCGTCGAAGGCGCACAGGACGACGCCGCCGTTGCACAGGTAGTGGTTGATGTACGAGTAGTCGACCCAGTCGCCGTCCTCGTCCTTCAGGACGGTGGGGGCGGGAACCTCGACGACCTCCAGGCGGCGGCCCCTGGCGTCGGTCTGGCCGCGGAGGATCTCCAGGTACATCTGTGAGCGGGCGTGGTCGGGGTGGCCGGGGTCGCGCTGGCTGTGCACGACGACGGTGCCCGGCCGGGCGAAGGCCGCGACGATGTCGACGTGGCCCTGGGTGCCGTACCTGCCGTAGTCACCGGTCAGGCCGTGCGGGAGCCAGATCGCCTTGGTGGTGCCGAGCTTGGCGTGGATCTCCGCCTCGACCTCCCCGCGACTCCAGCCGGGGTTGCGGCCGGGGCCGAGCTGGACGGTGTCGGTCAGCAGGACCGTGCCCTCCCCGTCGACGTGGATCGCGCCGCCCTCGTTGACGAGCGTGCTGCCCAGCACGGGGGCGCCGACGAGGTCCGCGACATGGCGGGCGATCTTGGAGTCGTGCTCCCAGCGGGCCCAGTCCTGGGCGCCCCAGCCGTTGAACACCCAGTCGACGGCGGCCAGCCCGCCCTTCCCGTCCGTCACGAAGGTCGGGCCGATGTCCCGCATCCAGGCGTCGTCCAGCTCGCGCTCCACCAGGTCGACCTCCGGGCCGAGCAGCTCGCGCGCCCCGTCGCCCTGGCCGGGCCCGTGCACCACCGTCACCGGCTCGAAACGGCGCACCGCGCGGGCGACGGAGGCCCAGGCCGCACGGGCCTCGGCCAGCTCCCCGTCGTTCGTGAACGTCGGGTTGGGGCCGGGCCAGGCCATCCAGGTGCGTTCGTGCGGGGCCCACTCGGCGGGCATGCGGAAGGTCATGGAGGTGTCCCAGGAGGTCGGAGGAACGTACGTCAGAGGAAGTAGAGACGGTTGAGCGAGACCGAATCGGCCGGTTCCGAGCGCAGCGGGTCCCCGTCGAGGGTGACGAGTCCGGTGCGCTGGTCGACGTCGACCGCGCCGGTACGGGAGTTCAGGCGCAGGTCGGCCGGGCCGATGCCGCGCGTGCCGCGCACGGCGACCCGGCGCCGCCGGGTCGGCATGGTGTCGTTGCCCTGGTCGAGGGCGGCCTGCGCGACGAAGGCCACCGATATCTCGGCCGGCGTGGCACCGTGGGCGCCGAACTGCGGACCCAGGACGAGCGGTTCGCAGGTGTCGGTGGCCGCGTTCGGGTCGCCGACCACGCCGTACGCCGGGAAGCCCGACTTGAGGACGAGCTGGGGCTTGGCGCCGAAGTGGTCCGGGCGCCAGAGCACGATGTCGGCCAGCTTGCCCACCTCGATCGAGCCGACCTCGTGGGACAGGCCGTGGGCGATGGCGGGGTTGACGGTCAGCTTGGCCATGTAACGCAGGACGCGCTCGTTGTCGTCGTCCCCGTCGGCGCCGAACTGGGCCTTCATCTTCCCGGCCATGGCGAAGGTGCGGCGGACCGTCTCACCGGCCCGCCCCATGCCCTGCGCGTCCGACGACGTGATGCCGATGGCGCCCAGGTCGTGCAGCACGTCCTCGGCGCCCATGGTCCCGGCGCGGATGCGGTCGCGGGCCATGGCGGCGTCGCCGGGCAGGTCGGTCTTGAGGTCGTGGACGGAGACGATCATGCCGTAGTGCTCGGCGACCGCGTCCCGGCCGAAGGGCAGTGTGGGGTTGGTGGAGGAGCCGATGACGTTGGGCACGCCGGCCATCTTCAGCACGTTCGGGACGTGTCCGCCGCCGCAGCCCTCGATGTGGAAGGCGTGGATGGTGCGGCCCTCCAGGACGCGGAGGGTGTCCTCGACGGAGAGGCACTCGTTCAGTCCGTCGCTGTGCAGGGCGACCTGGACGTCGTGCTCCTCGGCGACGCGCAGGGCGGTGTCGAGGGCCCGGGTGTGGGCGCCCATGTCCTCGTGCACCTTGAAGCCGCTCGCCCCGCCCTCGGCGAGGGCCTCGATCAGCGGCGCCTCGTGGGACGAGGAACCCCGGCCGAGGAAGCCGATGTTGACCGGCCAGGCGTCGAAGGCGCCGAACGCGTGCTTCAGCGCCCAGGGCGAGTTGACGCCGACGCCCCACACCGGGCCGAACTCCTGCCCGATGACCGTCGTCACGCCGGAGGCGAGGGACGCCTCCATGATGCGCGGGGAGAGCAGGTGGACGTGGGTGTCGACGGCTCCGGCGGTGGCGATGAGCCCTTCGCCGGACACGATGGTGGTGCCGGTGCCGACCACGACGTCGACCCCGTCGAGGGTGTCGGGGTTGCCGGCCCGTCCGATGCCGCTGATCCGCCCCTCGCGGATGCCGATCGACACCTTCCTGATGCCCTGGACGGCGTCGATCACGACGACGTTGCTGATCACGACGTCGCAGGTCTCGCGGACGGCGGCGGCCTTGAGGTGCAGTCCGTCGCGGGCGGTCTTGCCGAAGCCGGCGAGGAACTCGTCGCCGGGCAGCTGGCTGTCGGACTCGACGCGGATGACCAGCCCCGAGTCGCCGAGCCGGACCCGGTCGCCGGCGCGGGGGCCGTGGGTGGCGGCGTAGGCGTGCGGGTCGACGTGGACCGACTCGCTGATCTCGCGTCCCTTCGAGCGGCTCATCGCCCGCCTCCTTCCGGTGTGGTGATCCCCAGGTAGCCGCAGGCCGCGGCCCGCCGCAGCGCCTCCTCCTTCGCGCCCGGCGCGTCCAGCGGACCGTCGACCAGGCCGGCGAAGCCGACCGCGATCCGCCGCCCGCCGATGGGCACGAGACCGACCTCGGCGCTCTGACCGGGCCCGAAGCGGACCGAGGACCCGGCGGGGACGGCGAGACGCATGCCGTAGGCCCGTTCGCGGTCGAAGTCGAGGCGCGGGTTGGCCTCGAAGAAGTGGAAGTGGGAGGTCACGGAGACGGGCACGGTCGCCGTGTTGGTGACGGGCAGGCGCACCGCCGCCTCGGGCTCGGCGTGGTCGGGCCCGGGCAGCAGGGCACCCGGCGCCTCCCGGCCCAGCCCGCCCCCGATGGGGTCGGAGACGACGGCGAGCCGGGACCCGTCGTCGAAGACGGCCTCCACGTGCACCTCGGTGACCACGTCCGCGACGCCCGGCAGCACGTCGTCCGGACCCAGCACCGACCGGGCGCTCTCGATCGCCTCCGCGAGCCGGGCGCCGTCCCGGGCGGCCTCGCACACGGTGTCCGCTATCAGCGCGGTCGCCTCCGGCACGTTGAGCCGGAGTCCACGGGCACGGCGGGCCCGGGCCAGCTCGGCCGCCCCGAAGAGCAGCAGCCGGTCACGTTCCGTGGGAGTCAGTCTCACGACGTGGCACCTCCTTGCCGTCCACAGATTAGAGCATCACTCTAAACATCGATTCCCCACGACGGAACCATTGACGGACGGTCGGGGCAGACGTCACATTGAGCGTCGCTCTAAACCGTGGCCGCCGTCGAAGGAGACCAGCCATGCCGATCGAACAGCGCGGAGTCGACACCATCCCCGAGGAGGAACGCACCAGCGGGCCGCGGGACCTCGTCTCGATCCTGCTGGGCTCCAATCTCTGCCTCGGCGTGATCGTCTTCGGCTGGCTGCCGCCGTCCTTCGGCCTGGGCTGGTGGGCGTCGGTCACCTCGGTGGTGGCGGGCACGGTCGTCGGCACCCTGTTCACGGCACCGCTGGCCCTGGTCTCCCTGCGCACCGGCACCAACCTGTCCACGTCGTCCGGCGCCCAGTTCGGCGTGCGCGGACGGCTGGTCGGCTCGGTGGTCGGGCTCCTCCTGGCCCTCGGCTACACCGCGCTGACCGTGTGGATCGGCGGGGACGTGATGATGGGTGTGCTCGGCCGGCTCTTCGGCCTGCCGCAGGGCCAAGCCGCGTACGCCGTCGTCTACGGGCTGCTCGCCGCGGCGACCGTCGCCGGCGCGGTCTACGGCTACCGGGTGCTGCTCGCCATGTCCCGGCTGCTGGCGTTCGCCATGACCGCCCTGCTGGTCCTCGGCGTGATCGCCTACGCCCCCGACTTCACCACCGCCGCGCTGCCGGAGGCGGGCGGCTACCTGCTGGGCGGGTTCTGGCCGACCTGGCTGCTGGCCGCCGTGGCCGCGGGACTGTCCGGACCGATCGCCTTCATCACGCTGCTCGGCGACTACACCCGCTACATCTCCCCGGCCCGCTTCTCCTCCCGCCGGGTGCTGCACGCCACCTGGCTCGGGCTGATGCTGGGTCTGCTGGTGCCGCAGCTCTTCGGCACCTTCACCTCGTACGCCGCCCGCGCCGCCCTGGACTACGCGGGCCCGCTGGTCGACGCGGCGCCCACCTGGTATCTGGTGCCGCTGCTGCTCGCCGCCTCCGCCGGCTCGGTCGGCAACGCGGGGCTGATGCTGTACTCCATGGGTCTGGACCTGGACGCCATCCTGCCGCGCGCCTCCCGCGCCCGGGCCACCTGCGCGGTCGCGGTGGTCGCCACGGCCTGCGTCTTCGCCGGGCACTACGCGTGGGACGCGCAGTCGGCGATGACGTCCTTCGTGCTGCTGCTGACGGCGATCGGCACCCCGTGGGCGGTCGTCACGATGATCGGCTTCGTGCGCTGCGGCGGGGAGTACGACGCCGACGCGCTCCAGGTCTTCAACCGCCGGGCGCGGGGCGGGGCCTACTGGTACCGCGCCGGCTGGAACGTCCCGGCCACGGCGGCCTGGGCGGCGGGCGCGGTGGTCGGCGTGCTGGCGGTGTCCCTGCCGTCGTACGAGGGTCCGCTGCTGGCCTTCACCGGCGGGGTGGATTGCAGCTTCCTGCTGTCGGGGCTGGTGGGCGGGGTGGTGTACCTGCTCCTGCCGCAGCCCCGGGCTCGCACTCGGCAGAGCCCGGGGGTGGCCGAAGCAGCCCGCTTGGGGGCGCCCCCTCTGGGGGAGCTCGAGGACGAGGCCGTTTAGGCCGAAGCGGGGGTCTGGGGGCGGCAGCCCCCAGTGCGGCCCGCCCCTGCAGCGGGGCCTCAGACCAGCCGGTGCATCCAGCCGTGCTTGTCCTCGGCGGTACCCCGCTGGATGTCCAGCAGCGCGTCGCGGAGCCGCCGCGTCACCTCACCGGGCTCGCCCCCGCTCTGCTGCCACTGCGCTCCGGCGCGCTTCACCGTGCCGACCGGCGTGATCACGGCCGCCGTACCGCAGGCGAAGACCTCGGTGAGCGTGCCGTTCTCCGAGTCGCGCTGCCACTGGTCGACGGAGACGCGGCCCTCCTCGGCCTCGTAGCCGAGGTCGCGGGCGACGGTGAGGAGGGAGTCGCGGGTGACGCCCTCGAGGATGGAGCCGGTGAGGGTGGGCGTGACGATCTTGTCGCCGTAGACGAAGTACAGGTTCATGCCGCCCAGTTCCTCGACCCACTTGTGCTCGACCGCGTCGAGGTAGCAGACCTGGTCGCAGCCCTTGGCCGCCGCCTCGGCCTGCGCGAGCAGCGACGCCGCGTAGTTGCCGCCGGTCTTGGCGTCGCCCATGCCGCCGGGGACGGCGCGGACGCGGTCCTCGGAGACCCAGATGGAGACCGGCTTGACGCCGCCCGGGAAGTAGGCGCCCGCCGGGGAGGCGATGACGAGGAAGAGATACTCGTTGGCGGGCTTCACGCCCAGGCCGACCTCGGTCGCGATCATGAACGGACGCAGGTAGAGGGACTCCTCACCGCCGTGCGCGGGGACCCACTTCTCGTCCTGCTTCACCAGCGCGTCGCACGCCTCGATGAAGGTGTCGACCGGGAGCTCGGGCATGCCCAGGCGGCGCGACGAGGCCTGGAAGCGGGCGCCGTTCTTCTCCGGACGGAAGGTGGCGACGGAGCCGTCGGGCCGGCGGTAGGCCTTCAGTCCCTCGAAGATCTCCTGCGCGTAGTGCAGGACCATGGTGGCCGGGTCGAGGGAGAGCGGGGCGTACGGCACGAGCTGACCGTCGTGCCAGCCGCGGCCCTCGGTCCACTTGATCGTCACCATGTGATCGGTGAAGTGGCGGCCGAACCCGGGGTTGGCCAGGATCGCCTGGCGCTCTGCGTCGGAGAGCGGGTTGGCGGAGGGCTTGAGCTCGATCGTGGGCGTCGTCATGGGTTGATGTCCTTCACCGGTTTGATTGTGACGGGCCGCTGTCACGCCCGTACGGCCGGTGGCCGGTGCTAGGACGTCCGAGCATTCCCTCATGTCGCGGCTTCGCGTTCGATTATCGCGCGTGGCCCGTGACGGATGAAACGGGGTGAATGCGGCCCAGGGTTCGATGGTCGCACCTGGCGGACGCAGGTGAAAGCCGCCGGGTGCCTTGTTTTTCGGACCCGGCGGCTTCCAGAGGTTGGTTTTCGAGTGCGCCGAGTCAGCCGGCTACTCGTACGGCGAGCGCGTCGCCGATCTCCGAGGTGGAGCGGCCGGGCTTGTCCGCGCGCTCGCCGAGGTCGGCCGAGACCGCGTCCTCGATGCGGGCGGCCTCGGCCTCGTAGCCGAGGTGGCGCAGCAGCAGGGCGACGGACAGCACCGTGGCGGTGGGGTCGGCCTTGCCCTGGCCGGCGATGTCGGGCGCGGAACCGTGGACCGGCTCGAACATCGAGGGGAACTCGCCGGACGGGTTGATGTTCCCGCTCGCGGCGACGCCGATGCCGCCGGAGACGGCCGCGGCGAGGTCGGTGATGATGTCGCCGAAGAGGTTGTCGGTGACGATGACGTCGAAGCGTTCGGGCTGGGTGACCAGGTAGATGGTCGCCGCGTCGACGTGCATGTACTCGGTGGTGACCTCGGGGTACTCCTCGGCCACCTTGTTGAAGACGTTCGTCCACAGGTGACCGGCGAAGGTCAGCACGTTGTTCTTGTGGATCAGCGCCAGCTTCTTGCGCGGGCGGGCCTGCGCGCGGGCGAAGGCGTCGCGCACGACGCGCTCGACACCGTAGGCCGTGTTGACGGAGACCTCGGTGGCGACCTCGTGCTCGGTGCCCTTGCGGATGGTGCCGCCGTTGCCGGTGTACGGGCCCTCGGTGCCCTCGCGGACGACGACGAAGTCGATCTCCGGCTGCCCGGCGAGCGGGGTGGCGACTCCGGGCAGGAGCTTGCTCGGCCGCAGGTTGACGTGGTGGTCGAAGGCGAAGCGGAGCTTGAGCAGGAAGCCGCGCTCCAGGACGCCGGACGGCACCGAGGGGTCGCCGATCGCGCCGAGCAGGATGGCGTCGTGTGCCTTGAGGGCGTCGAGGTCGGCGTCGGTGAGGGTCTCACCGGTGGCGTGGTAGCGCCGGGCGCCGAAGTCGAACTCCTTGGTCTCCAGCTTCACATCCTGGGGAAGGACGGCGGAGAGGACCTTCAGACCTTCGGCCACGACCTCCTGGCCGATGCCGTCACCGGGAATCACTGCGAGTTTGATGCTGGGAGACATGACGGCACCCTACTCCTCGTCCCACGGGATGACATGAGGCGTCCGGCATGCGGACGCCGCTGTCGTCCGCGCGCCGTCCGCGCGGCTCAGTGACCGGTGGCGCCGCCGTTGTCACGGCGGTCGAGGGCGCGCTGGAGGGCGGCGGCTGCGTTCTTGCGGTCGGAGTCGCTGGTACGGGAGAGGTGGCGGACTCGGCGGCGGACGGTGGTCTCGGCCATGGGAATCGACTCCTTCGGCACAGCACACGGGGGTGCGGAGAAAGGGGGATTGCGAGAGGCCGGAAGGGGCGGGGAGCGCGGCGCCGCAGGGGTTGCCTGCACGGGGCCCGGCTCACGACCGCCCTTCGCTCGATCGAGCGGGACGTTCGGCTCCTACAAAGCTAAGGGAGCACGGAGCGTCTGTCTCCACAATTACTCGGACTTCCTACTATCTGAGACAGTGGCCTCGACCACACCGCGCTGACCTGCGAAAACGCCGACGGGCCAGGTCGCGTGACCTGGCCCGTCGGCGGGCGTACCGAGGAGGCGTCAGCCCATGTGCGGGTACGCGTAGTCGGTCGGGGCGACCAGCGTCTCCTTGATGGCGCGGGTCAGGGTCCAGCGCATCAGGTTCTGCGGGGCACCGGCCTTGTCGTTGGTGCCGGAGGCACGGCCGCCGCCGAAGGGCTGCTGGCCGACGACGGCGCCGGTCGACTTGTCGTTGATGTAGAAGTTGCCGGCCGCGTAGCGCAGCTTCTCCATCGTGTACGCCGCCGCGGCGCGGTCGTTGGAGATGACCGACCCGGTGAGCGCGTAGTCGGACACCGACTCCATCTGGGTCAGCATCTCGTCGTACTTGTCGTCCTCGTAGACGTACACGGCGAGGATCGGGCCGAAGTACTCGGTGCGGAAGACCTCGTTCTCCGGGTCGGTGCACTCGATGACGGTCGGGCGGACGAAGTAGCCGACCGAGTCGTCGTAGGAGCCGCCCGCCACGATCGTGCAGGCGTCGTCCTCCTTGGCGCGGTCGATGGCGGCCTTGTTCTTGGCGAAGGACCGCTCGTCGATGACGGCGCCGATGAAGTTCGACAGGTCGGTGACGTCGCCCATGGTGAGGTAGTCGACCTCGGCGGCGAACTCCTCCTTGAAGCCGTCGTTCCAGATGGACGCCGGGATGTACGCGCGGGAGGTGGCGCTGCACTTCTGGCCCTGGTACTCGAAGGCACCGCGGGTCAGGGCGGTCTTCAGCACGGCGCGGTCGGCGCTCGGGTGGGCGACGAGGAAGTCCTTGCCGCCGGTCTCGCCGACCAGGCGCGGGTAGGTGCGGTACTTCTCGATGTTGTTGCCGACCGTCTTCCACAGGTGCTGGAAGGTCTTGGTCGAGCCGGTGAAGTGGATGCCCGCGAGGTCCCGGTGCTCCAGGGCGACCTCGGAGACCGCGATGCCGTCGCCGGTGACCAGGTTGATGACGCCCTTGGGCAGCCCGGCCTCCTCCAGGAGCTGCATCAGCAGCACGGCGGCGTGCGTCTGGGTCGGGGACGGCTTCCAGACCACCACGTTGCCCATCAGGGCCGGGGCGGTGGGCAGGTTGGCCGCGATCGCGCTGAAGTTGAACGGCGTGATCGCGTAGACGAAGCCCTCCAGCGGGCGGTGGTCCATGCGGTTCCACACGCCCTGGGAGTTGGCCGGGGGCTGCTCGGCCAGGATGTTGCGGGCGTAGTGGACGTTGAAGCGCCAGAAGTCGATCAGCTCGCAGGGGCTGTCGATCTCGGCCTGCTGGGCCGTCTTGGACTGGCCGAGCATCGTGGAGGCGGCGATGGTCTCGCGCCACGGGCCGGACAGCAGCTCGGCGGCGCGCAGGATGATCGCCGCGCGGTCGTCGAAGGACATCGCGCGCCAGGCCGGGGCGGCGGCCAGGGCGGCGTCGATCGCGTCCTGGGCGTCCTGCTGGGTGGCGTTCGCGTACGTGCCCAGGCGCGCCTTGTGGTTGTGCGGCTGCACGACGTCGAAGCGCTCGCCGCCGCCCATCCGCTTCACGCCGCCGATGGTGCAGGGCAGGTCGACCGGGTTGTCGGCCAGCTCCTTGAGCTTGGCCTCCAGACGGGCACGCTCGGGCGAGCCGGGGGCGTAGCCGTGCACCGGCTCGTTGACGGGGGTGGGGACCTGGGTCACAGCGTCCATGGGTTCCGTAACTCCTTTAACTGAGCGGTCTTGCGAGCGGGTGGGCTCAGCCCTTGCTGACCATCGAGCGGGCGAAGAACCGGAGGTTGGCCGGCTTCTCCGCCAGACGGCGCATGAAGTAGCCGTACCAGTCGGTGCCGTAGGCGGTGTACACGCGCATGCGGTGGCCCTCGGCGGCGAGCCGCAGGTGCTCGTCGCCGCGGATGCCGTACAGCATCTGGAACTCGTACTCGTCGAGCTTGCGCCCGGCGGTCCGGGCCAGCTCCTGCGCGATGGAGATCAGACGCGGGTCGTGCGACCCGATCATCGGGTAGCCCTCGCCCTCCATCAGCGTCCGCAGAATGCGCACGTACGCCTTGTCGATCTCGTGGCGCTGCTGGTACGCGACCTCGGCGGGCTCCTTGTAGGCGCCCTTCACCAACCGTACGCGAGAGCCGTTGTCGGCGAGCCGGCGCGCGTCGGCCTCGGTGCGGAAGAGGTACGCCTGGATGACGCAGCCGGTCTGCGGGAAGTCCTTCCGCAGCTCCTCGTGGATGGCGAACATCGAGTCGAGGGTGGTGTGGTCCTCGGCGTCGAGGGTGACGGTGGTGCCGATCTCGGCGGCGGCCTCGACGACCGGGCGGACGTTGGCGAGGGCCAGCTCGTGGCCGCCGTCCAGCGCCTGGCCGAACATCGACAGCTTCACCGACATCTCGGCGCGGGTGCCGAGGTCCAGCGGCTTGAGCCGGTCGACCAGCTCCAGGTACGCGTCGCGGGCGGCCTCGGCCTGCGCGGGGGTGGTGATGTCCTCGCCGACGACGTCCATCGTCAGCTCCAGGCCCCGATCGGTCAGCTCCTGGACGATCGGAACGATCTGATCGACCGTCTCGCCGGGGATGAACCGGTCGACGACCGGCTTGGTCACGGGCGCGGCGGAAACCAGCCGACGCATCCGGTCGCTGCGCGACGCGGCGAGAATCACGGGACCCAGCACGGGGCACCTCCACTTACCAACCAACACAGGGCCGTCCACCCGACGTTTCGGGAACGGCACGGAGAACCACCGTGAAATCTAAGGATGACCCCGATCGTGGGCCATCGACAGCTGTCACGCATCCGTGCCGCGGATCTCAGACAGATGTATGAAGGCGGCGCACAAATGCGGCAGAATGCCCGGGTGACGTCGGATTCCAGAGCTTCCGCAGGCTCCGGTGGTACCAGTGGCGACTACCAGGAGCTGATCGACGAGATCTCCGAGCTGCTGGGCGCCCCCGCGACCCTGGAGAACCGCGACTTCGAGCTGATCGCCTTCGGCGCCTACGACAGCGAGGGCGACCTCGATCCCTCCGTCCTGGACCCGGTGCGCACCCGCTCGATCCTGACCCGGCGCTCCACCGCCGCCGTCCGGGCCTGGTTCGAGGGCTTCGGCATCACCCGCGCCAAGGGCCCGGTCCGCATCCCGCCGACCCCGGAGGCGGGGGTCTACCGCGGCCGCACCTGCCTGCCGGTACGCCATCGGGGTGTCGTCCTCGGCTACGTGTGGCTGCTGGACACCGACCCCGTCCCGACCGATCGGCAGCTGGCGGCCGCCATGGAGGTGACCGGCCGGATCGGCGCGCTGCTCGCGGACGAGGCGCAGCACGGCGCCGACCTGAGCCGGGAGCTGCGGGCGGTGCTGACCGCCGAGCGCGACTGGCAGCGGGACATGGCGGTGGCCGAACTGCGCACCGCGCTCGGCGCCCGCGCGGACACCCCGCACGCGGTGGTGTGCGTGGCGCCCTGGCCGTCGGCCGATCCCGACGACGCCCCGTCGGTCCGTACGGTGCCGGGGGCGACGGCGCTGTGCACCGTGCCGTGGGGCGCCTCGGCCCAGTCGCTGGCGCTGCTGGTGCGGCTGCGGTCGGCGGACGTGCTGACCCCGGCGGCCTCGGCGGCGGGACGGCTGCTGGAACGGGCGCGGGGCACGGCGGCCGGGGCGACCGGGCCGGCGGCCGGGGCGGTGGCGGCGGCCCGGACGGGCGCGGGGACGGCGGCGGGGGTCTCCGCCCCGCGCACCGGCCTGGCGGAGCTCGGGGCAGCCTGGCAGGAGGCATCGGCGGCGGCCCGGGCGGCACGCGCCGAGAGCCGGTTCGGGCCGGTCGCCGAGTGGACGTCCATCGGGGCGTTCCGGCTGCTGACCGCGCTGCCGCCCCGGTCGGCCGACGACCCCGCCGTACGGGTGCTGCTCTCCCCCGCGCACCGCGAACTGGCCCGCACCGCCGAGGTCTACCTGGACTGCGCGGGCCAGGCCGGCCGTACCGCCGCCGAACTGGGCGTCCACCGCCAGACCCTGTACTACCGCCTGTCCCGCGTGGAGCAGCTGACGGGCCTGGATCTGGACGACGGGGAGGACCGGCTGCTGCTGCACATGGCCCTGAAGGCCGCACGGCTGTGAGCGTGCTCAGCCCTTCCGGACGCCCTCGACCACCTGGCGCAGCCCCTCGGCGAGCCGGTCGGCCTCGGGGGCGTACTGCGGGCCGAACGACCACTGGACCATCAGGCCCATCAGCAGCGTGACGTAGAAGCCGCCGAGCGTGTCGACGGTCTCCTCCGGAACGTCTTCCTCCCGGCCGCCCATGAAGAGCGTCACGAGGCCGCGCGCCCCCTCCCGCTGAGCACGTGCCAGGTGATCCCGCACCTCGGGGAGTTCGTCACCCAGGGCCACGATCTCCATGCTGAGCCGCCACAGCGATCCCGGATCGCGCATCGTGCCGATGATGTTCGCGTACACCGCCGTGAACCGCTCCATCGAGCCGGGCTCACCGGGCAGGTCGGCCCCGGCGTCGCCCTCGAAGGCGCCGGACATCGCCTCGATGAGCTCGATGTAGGCCTGTGCGAGCAGCGCGTCCTTCGAGCCGTAGTGGTAGCCGATCGAGGCCAGGTTGGTGCCCGACTCCTTGACGATGTCCCGCGCGGTCGTCCGCGCGAACCCCTTCCGCAGCAGGCTGCGCTTGGCACCTTCGAGCAGGTCTTCGCGGTGTCCCATGGCCCCACCCTATCGCCGGGTCCATACGTCCGTCTTATACGACCGTCATAGACGTCTGTATAAGACGGACGTATAGTCACCTGCATGACACCCAACCCGCCCCGCGCCGGCCGCCGCGAGTGGTCCGCGCTCGCCGTGCTGATGCTTCCGCTGCTGCTGGTCTCCATGGACGTGTCGGTCCTGTACTTCGCGATCCCGGCGATCAACGCCGACCTGGCTCCGAGCGGCACCCAGCAGTTGTGGATCTTCGACGTCTACGCCTTCGCCGTGGCCGGCCTGCTCATCACCATGGGCTCGCTCGGCGACCGCGTCGGCCGCCGCAGGCTGCTGCTGATCGGCGCCGTCGCCTTCGGTGCCGCCTCGCTGGCGGCGGCCTACGCGAACAGCGCCGAGATGCTCATCGCGGCCCGCGCGCTGCTCGGTATCGGCGGCGCCACGCTGATGCCGTCGACGCTGGCCCTGGTCCGCTCGCTCTTCACCGACCCCGGGCAGCGGGCGCAGGCCATCGCGATCTGGTCCGGCGTGATGACGGCCGGCGTGGCACTGGGCTCGGTGCTCAGCGGGGTGCTGGTGGAATTCTTCTGGTGGGGGTCGGTCTTCCTGGTGAACCTGCCGGCGATGGCCCTGCTCCTGCTCCTGGGCCCGCTTCTGCTGCCGGAGTCGAAGGACCCGGCGCCGGGCCGCTTCGACTGGGTGAGCATCCCGCTGTCGACGGCCGCGGTGCTCCCGGTCGTCTACGGCCTCAAGGAGATCGCGTCCGAGGGCTGGCACGTCCGTTACGTCATGGCGGTCACCGTGGGCCTGCTGTTCGCGGCGCTGTTCGTGCACCGGCAGCGGACCACCGCCTCGCCGATGGTCTCCCCCGCCCTCTTCCGCGGGCACGGTTTCGCCCCCGCCGTCGTCCTCAACCTGGTCACGATGTTCGCGATGATGGGCTCGGCGTTCTTCACCACGCAGTACATCCAGTCGGTGCTGGGCAAGAGCGCGCTGGAGGCCGCCCTGTGGGCGCTGCTGCCCTCGGTGCCGATCGGCTTCGCGGCCCCGCTCGCCGCCCGTCTGGTGCGGGGCGGCGTCAACCGCGCCCACGTGGTCTCCGCGGGCTTCGGTCTGGCCGCGTGCGGCTACGCGCTGCTGACGCTGGTGGACACGGACGCGCTGGCGCTCGGGCTGGTGGCCTGCGGTGTCCTCGCCTCCGGCGTCACCATGGTGATGTCCCAGATCATGGACCTGGCGCTGAGTGCCGCCCCGGTGGAGCGGGCCGGCTCCGCTTCCTCGTTGATGGAGACCGGCGCGGAGTTCGGCGGGGCGCTGGGGATGGCGGTGCTCGGTTCCATCGGCACGGCGGTCTACCGGCAGGAGATGCCGGACTCGGTGCCGGCGGTGGCGCAGGAGACGCTGGGCGGGGCGCTGGCCGTCGCCGGGCAGTTGCCGGGGCGCGCGGGGGACGCCCTGGCGACGGCGGCGCGGGAGGCGTTCACCAGCGGGATGCACGCGGCGGCGATCGCGGGCGCGGTGGTGCTGGCCGGGGCGGCGGTCCTGGCGTCGGTGACGCTGCGGAGGGTGCGGGTGCGCGAGGAGCCCTGCACGGAAAACGCCGGACAGGCTGATCAAGTCAGCCCGTCCGGCGTTTGAGGACGAGGCCCGTTCAGGGCCGAAGCGGGGGTCCCGGGGGCGGCAGCCCCCGGGACGGTCGCCTCAGACCAGGTTCACCGACCGGGCCGACGTCGCGCCGATCTCCGCCGCGACCTCCGCCAGCACCCCGGAGGGCACCGTGTCGTCGACGGTCAGCACGGCCAGCGCCTCACCGCCGACCGTCGCGCGGGCGACCTGCATGCCGGCGATGTTGATGCCGGCCTCGCCGATCACGCGGCCGACGGTGCCGACGACACCGGGACGGTCCTCGTAGCGCAGGACGAGCATGTGGTCGGCGAGGGCCAGGTCCACGTCGTACTCGCCGACGGCGACGATCTTCTGGAGGTGCTTCGGGCCGGCCAGCGTGCCGGAGACCGACACCTCCTCGCCGTCCGCGAGGGTGCCGCGCACGGTGACCACGTTGCGGTGCTCCGGGGACTCCGAGCTGGTGGTCAGGCGGACCTCGACGCCGCGCTCCTGGGCGAACAGCGGGGCGTTGACGTAGGAGACGGTCTCGTCGACGACGTCCTCGAAGACGCCCTTGAGGGCGGACAGCTCCAGCACCTTCACGTCGTGCTGGGTGATCTCGCCGTAGACCTCGACGTCGAGGCGGACGGCGACCTCGCCGGCGAGCGCGGTGAAGATGCGGCCGAGGCGCTCGGCGAGCGGCAGGCCCGGCTTGACGTCCTCGGCGATGACGCCGCCCTGGACGTTGACCGCGTCGGGGACCAGCTCGCCGGCGAGGGCGAGGCGGACCGACTTGGCGACGGCGATGCCGGCCTTCTCCTGCGCCTCGTCGGTGGAGGCGCCGAGGTGCGGGGTGCAGACGACCTGGTCGAACTCGAACAGCGGCGAGTCGGTGCAGGGCTCCTTGGCGTACACGTCGAGGCCGGCGCCGGCGACGCGGCCCTCCTTGAGCGCCGCGTACAGCGCCTCCTCGTCGACGATGCCGCCGCGCGCGGCGTTGACGATGCGGACGCTCGGCTTGACCTTGCGCAGCGCCTCGTCGCCGATCAGGCCGAGGGTCTCGGGCGTCTTCGGGAGGTGGACGGTGATGAAGTCGGAGACCTCCAGCAGCTCGTCCAGCGACAGCACCTTGACGCCCATCTGTGCGGCCCGCGCGGGCTGCACGTAGGGGTCGTAGGCGACGACCTTCATGCCGAAGGCCGACATGCGCTGCGCGACGAGGGCGCCGATGCGGCCGAGGCCGACCACGCCGAGGGTCTTCTCGGCCAGCTCGACACCGGTGTACTTGCTGCGCTTCCACTCGCCGTTCTTGAGCGCGGCGTTGGCCTGCGGGATGTTGCGGGCCGTCGCGACGATCAGGCCGCAGGCCAGCTCGGCGGCGGTCACGATGTTGGAGGTCGGGGCGTTGACCACCATGACGCCGGCCTTGGTGGCGGCGGAGACGTCCACGTTGTCCAGGCCGACACCGGCGCGGGCGACGACCTTCAGCTTCTTGGCGGCGGCGATGGCCTCGGCGTCGACCTTGGTCGCGGAGCGGACCAGGATGGCGTCCACGTCGGCGATGGCGGGGAGCAGTTCGGCCCGGTCCGCGCCGTTGCACTGGCGGATCTCGAAGTCGGGGCCGAGCGCGTCCACGGTCGCGGGCGACAGCTCTTCGGCGATGAGTACGACGGGTTTCGAGCTCACGTGAGTCCTCACAAGTCCAATGCGGACGGCCGTCCCGACGGCCGCATTCGGTGTCGCTGAGCCGCGTGGAAGACGCACGACGCTGTGGGCCTGACGCGTATGTTGTGCAGCAGTCTAGTGGCGTGACGCGGGTCGTCCTGCGCCTCTGCGGAAGGATCACCCGTCCGTGGCTGGACGGGTTGGACAACGCCGTGCCTCCGACGTTACCCCGGGTTCGCCGAAGGGGCCGGAGCGGCGTCGCCCCGGCCCCCGGCAGTGAGGCTTACGCCTCCTCGTCGACCCAGCTCATGAGCTTGCGCAGCTCCTTGCCGGTGGTCTCCAGCAGGTGCTCGGAGTCCTGCTGCTTGTACTCGTTGTACTTCTTCAGGCCGCCGTGGTACTCGTCCATCCAGTTCTTGGCGAAGGTGCCGTCCTGGATCTCGGCGAGGACCTTCTTCATCTCGGCCTTGGTGGCGTCGGTGATGATCCGCGGGCCGGTGACGTAGTCGCCCCACTCGGCGGTCTCGGAGATCGACCAGCGCATCTTCTCCAGGCCGCCCTCGTACATGAGGTCCACGATCAGCTTCAGCTCGTGCAGGCACTCGAAGTAGGCGATCTCCGGCTGGTAGCCGGCCTCGGTCAGGGTCTCGAAGCCCGCCTTGACCAGCGCGGCCGTGCCACCGCAGAGGACGGCCTGCTCGCCGAAGAGGTCGGTCTCGGTCTCCTCGGTGAACGTCGTCTTGATGACGCCGGCGCGGGTGCCGCCGATGCCCTTCGCGTACGACAGGGCCAGCGCGAAGGCGTTGCCGGAGGCGTCCTGCTCGACGGCGGCGATGCAGGGAACGCCGCGGCCCTCCTCGTACTGACGGCGCACCAGGTGGCCCGGGCCCTTGGGGGCGACCATGCAGACGTCCACGCCGGCCGGGGGCTTGATGAAGCCGTAGCGGATGTTCAGGCCGTGGCCGAAGAACAGGGCGTCGCCGTCCTTCAGGTTGTCCTTGATGTGCTTCTCGTAGACCTCGGCCTGGATCGGGTCCGGGACCAGGATCATGATGACGTCGGCCTCGGCGGCGGCCTCGGACGGGCTCACCACGCGCAGGCCCTGTTCCTCGGCCTTGGCCTTGGACTTGGAGCCCTCGTGCAGACCGACGCGCACGTCGACGCCGGAGTCGCGCAGCGACAGGGCGTGGGCGTGGCCCTGGCTGCCGTACCCGATGACCGCGACCTTGCGGCCCTGGATGATGGACAGGTCGGCGTCGGCGTCGTAGAACAGCTCGGCCACTGGGTTCTCTCCTTGTGTGCAGGTGTTGCGTCCCACCGTATGCCGGTGGGGGGAAGGGAAGTCTCGGGGTCTCGGAATGCGGGCGGCCGGTGGTGTCCGCGGCCGCCCGTTTCCGTCGTTGTGCGGCGGGTTCCGTTGTTATGCGGACCGGTCGAGTGCGCGCAGCGAGCGGTCCGTGATCGAACGGGCGCCGCGGCCGATGGCGATCGTGCCGGACTGGACGAGTTCCTTGATGCCGTACGGTTCCAGCATCCGGAGCATGGCGGACAGCTTGTCGCTGCTGCCGGTGGCCTCGATGGTGACGGCCTCCGGGGAGACGTCGACGGTCTTGGCGCGGAAGAGCTGGACGATCTCGACGATCTGGGAACGCGTCTCGTTGTCGGAGCGCACCTTCACCAGAACGAGTTCGCGCTGGACGGCCTGGGTCGGCTCCAGCTCGACGATCTTGAGCACGTTCACCAGCTTGTTCAGCTGCTTGGTGACCTGCTCCAGCGGGAAGTCCTCGACGCTCACCACGATGGTGATGCGGGAGATGTCGGGGTGCTCGGTGACGCCGACGGCGAGGGAGTCGATGTTGAAGCCGCGGCGGGAGAAGAGGGCGGTGATCCGCGCCAGGACGCCGGGGGTGTTCTCCACCAGGACGGAGAGCGTGTGCTTGGACATGGTCTCTTCGGTCTCTCTCGCTCAGTCGTCTTCGTTGTCGCCGAAGTCGGGGCGGACGTCCCGGGCGGCCATGATCTCGTCGTTGGAGGTGCCGGCGGCGACCATCGGCCAGACCATCGCGTCCTCGTGGACGATGAAGTCCACGACGACCGGGCGGTCGTTGATGGAGTTGGCCTCCTCGATGACCTTGTCGAGGTCGGCCGGGTCCTCGCAGCGGATGGCGTAGCAGCCCATGGCCTCCGACAGCTTCACGAAGTCGGGGACGCGGGTGCCGCGGGCCTGCGGGTTGATGTCCTCGGGTCCGGAGTGCAGCACCGTGTTGGAGTACCGCTGGTTGTAGAACAGCGTCTGCCACTGGCGGACCATCCCGAGGGCGCCGTTGTTGATGACGGCGACCTTGATCGGGATGTTGTTCAGGGCGCAGGTGGTCAGTTCCTGGTTGGTCATCTGGAAGCAGCCGTCGCCGTCGATCGCCCAGACGGTCCGGTCGGGGACGCCGGCCTTGGCACCCATGGCGGCGGGCACGGCGTAGCCCATGGTTCCGGCACCGCCGGAGTTCAGCCAGGTGGCGGGCTGCTCGTACTGGACGAAGTGCGCGGCCCACATCTGGTGCTGGCCGACGCCGGCCGCGAAGACCGTGCCCTCGGGCGCGAGCTGCCCGATGCGCTCGATGACCTGCTGCGGGGAGAGCGAACCGTCCTCGGGCTGGTCGTAGCCCAGGGGGTAGGTGTCGCGCCAGCGGCTGAGGTCCTTCCACCAGGCGCTGTAGTCGCCCGTGTTGCCCTCGCTGTGCTCCTTCTGGACGGCCTGCACGAGGTCGGCGATGACCTCGCGGGCGTCGCCCACGATCGGCACGTCGGCGGCGCGGTTCTTGCCGATCTCGGCCGGGTCGATGTCGGCGTGGACGATCTTGGCGTACGGGGCGAAGCTGTCCAGCTTGCCGGTGACGCGGTCGTCGAAGCGGGCGCCGAGGGCGACGATCAGGTCGGCCTTCTGCAGCGCGGTGACAGCGGTGACCGCGCCGTGCATGCCCGGCATCCCCACGTGCAGCGGGTGGCTGTCGGGGAACGCGCCGAGCGCCATCAGGGTGGTGGTGACGGGCGCTCCGGTGAGTTCGGCGAGGACCTTCAGCTCGGCGGTGGCCTGCGCCTTGAGCACGCCGCCGCCGACGTAGAGGACCGGCCGCTTGGCGGCGGTGATGAGCTTGGCGGCCTCGCGGATCTGCTTGGCGTGCGGCTTGGTGACCGGGCGGTAGCCGGGCAGGTCCATGACCGGGGGCCAGGCGAAGGTGGTCTTCTTCTGGAGGATGTCCTTGGGGATGTCGACCAGAACCGGGCCGGGGCGGCCGGTGGAGGCGATGTGGAACGCCTGCGCGATCACCCGGGGGATGTCCTCGGCCTTGGTGACCAGGAAGCTGTGCTTGGTGACCGGCATGGTGATGCCGACGATGTCCGCCTCCTGGAAGGCGTCCGTACCGATCGCGGAGGACACCACCTGGCCGGTGATCGCGACCAGCGGCACGGAGTCCATGTGCGCGTCGGCGATCGGCGTGACCAGGTTGGTGGCGCCGGGTCCCGAGGTCGCCATGCAGACGCCCACCTTGCCGGTGGCCTGCGCGTAGCCGGTGGCCGCGTGGCCGGCGCCCTGCTCGTGGCGGACCAGGACGTGGCGCACCTTGGTGGAGTCCATCAGCGGGTCGTACGCCGGGAGGATGGTGCCGCCGGGAATGCCGAATACCGTGTCGACTCCGACCTCCTCGAGGGAGCGGATGAGGGACTGCGCACCCGTGACGTGCTCGGGGGCGGACTGTCCTCCGGATCGGGGCCGGGGCTGCGGGTGATGGGCCCCGGTGGCCTGCTCGGTCATCGGCATTCTCTTCTCGATGCTGAGGGTTTTGATGCTGAGGTTTTTGCGAGATTTAGGCGGTGTGCGGCTGTTGCCCAGGGGTGCTGGTGCAACAAAAAACCCCTCGTGCCAAAAGGCAAGCGAGGGGAGCGCGCCGGGTGTGGGTCGCCGGGAGTCCGGAACGGTCCGGACGTCACCTGCTCAGCCGACGCGCTTTCCAAGTACGAGAATTCGGGTGCGCATGGCACTGACCCTCCACCCGGCACACACCCACTGTCAAGTGGGTGGGACGGGAGTCTCATTATGTGAGCGGAGGGCCGTGCCACCACGCAGGACGGCGGGCAGCCCGGCCGTGACACCGCCCGCGAAGGCGGGTTCGGCCGGTCCGTGCGGCACCGGGTAGTGGCCGGTTCCGAGCGCTCTGCGCAGCCGGTACTCGTCGAGCGGACCGGAGAACGCCATGCCCTGTCCGTGCGTACAGCCCATCGCGCGCAGGGCGACGATCTGCTCGGGCAGGTCGACCCCGTCCGCCACGGACTTCAGCCCGAGGTCGGTGGCGATGCGCAGCAGACCGCTGGTGATCTTGTGCAGCCGTGCCGACTCCACGACGCCTTCGACCAGGCCACGTTCGAGCTTGAGGACGTCCACGGGCAGGCGCCGCAGTGCGGTGATCGTCGCGTAGCCGCTGCCGAAGCCGTCCAGGGCGATGCGGACGCCGACCCTGCGCAGGGCGTTCAGCCGGCGGTCCAGCTCGTCCAGGCCGACCCGTGGGTCGATGTCCGACAGCTCGATCACAAGGGCGCCGGGGGGAAGTCCGTGCCGGGTCAGCAGGGCCTCCACGGTCCCCAGCGGCATGGAGCGGTCCAGCAGCCGGCGGGCACCGATGCGTATGGCCACGGCCGCCGGGAGCCCGGCCGCCGCGCGCTCGGCGGCCTGCTCCACGGCCTCCTGGAGCACCCAGCGGTCCAGCTCGGCGGTCTTGTCGCCGTCCTCGCTCACGCGCAGGAACTCCGCGGGGGTGAACAGCACGCCCTGGGAGGAGCGCCAGCGCGGCTGGGCGCAGACCGACGCGATCCGGCCGTCGGTGAGGGAGACCACCGGCTGGTGCAGCAGCGCGAACTCTCCGTCCTGGAGGGCGGCCCGCAACCGCGTGGCCAGCTCGGCCTTGCGTACGACGTCCTGCTGCATCTGCGGTCTGTACAGCTCGACGCGGCCCTTGCCGCCCGCCTTGGCCCGGTACATCGCGAGGTCGGCGTTGCGCAGCAACTCACCTGCCCCGAGGCCGGCTTCGGCGAAGGCGACTCCGATGGAGGCGTTGACGCGGACGTCGTTCCCGTCGATGAGGTAGGGCTGCGAGAGGGTCACCCTGAGACGGTCGGCGAGTTCCAGGATGTGCCGCTCGCGGGCCGCCCGCTCCCGGGTGGCGCCGTCCCCGACGATGAGGGCCGCGAACTCGTCGCCACCCAGCCGGGAGGCGGTGTCGCTCTTGCGGACGGTCTCCTGGAGTCTGCGGGCGGCCTGGACGAGCAGCTCGTCGCCGGCCTGGTGCCCGATGGTGTCGTTGACCGCCTTGAAGCCGTCGAGGTCGATGAAGAGCACCGCCGTGCCGCGCAGGGCGGCACCCCGGTCACTGGCGCGGCGGCCGGACAGGGCCTGCTGGACCCGCCGGGTGAACAGGGCCCGGTTGGGCAGGTCGGTGAGCGGGTCGTGTTCGGCGTTGTGCTGGAGCTGCGCCTGCAGGCGCACTCTCTCGGTCACGTCCCGGCTGTTGAAGATCAGGCCGCCGTGGTGGCGGTTGACGGTGGACTCCACGTTGAGCCAGCCGCCCTCCCCGGAACGGAAGCGGCATTCGATGCGCGTGGTGGGCTCCTCCACCGGGCTGGCGGCGAGGAACCGGCGCACCTCGTGCACCACGCAGCCGAGGTCCTCCGGGTGGATGAGACCGGCCAGTTCGCTGCCGACCAGTTCTTCGGCCGGGCGTCCGTAGACCCCGGCGGCGGCCGGGGAGACGTAGCGGAGGATGCCGTTGGGCGCGGCGATCATGATGACGTCGCTGGAGCCCTGGACCAGGGAGCGGAAGTGGTTCTCCTTCTGGGCCAGTTCCTGGGTGAGGGTGATGTTGTCGAGCAGCATGATGCCCTGGCGCACGACGAGCGCGAGCACCACGGTGCCGCCGGTCAGCAGCACCACGCGGTCGACGCTGCGGCCGTTGAGGACGTTGTAGAGGATGCCCAGGGTGCAGACGGCGGCGGCGAGGTAGGGCGTGAGCGCGGCCAGGGAACCGGCGATGGGCCGGGCGGCCGGATAGCGCCCGCGCTCGCCCCCCGGGCCGGGTCCGGGCACGGCTGCGGACGCGGACGCCGGGTGGTGGCCGGTGGTGCCGCGCTGGCCGGGCACGTGCTCACGCACCACGCGTGTGTGCCCGCCGGTCGGCTCCTCGTCCGCCGGCCCCCCGCGCCGGGACGCGGCCCAGGGGGCGTAGGCGAGCAGCAGCGAACCGGCGAACCAGCCGGCGTCGAGCAGTTGGCCGGAGCGGTAGTTGTTGTGCAGCAGCGGCGAGGTGAACAGGGCGTCGCACATCACCGTCAGGGCGAGTCCGCCGATGGCGGTGTTGACCGCGGAACGGCAGACGGGCGACCGCCTGAAGTGGAGCGCGAGCACCATGCTGACCAGGGCGATGTCGAGCAGCGGGTACGCCACGGACAGCGCGCCGTGCGCCACACTGGAACCGCCCCCGGCCTTCGCCGCCTGGGCCAGCGCGAGGCTCCACGCCAGGGTCAGCAGCGAACCGCCGATCAGCCAGGCGTCCAGGCCCAGGCAGATCCAGCCCGCCTTCGTCACGGGCCGCTTGGCCAGCACCAGCAGCCCCACGATGGCGGGCGGCGCGAAGCACAGGAAGAACAGGTCCGCGTAGCTCGGGCTGGGCACGGGCTGCCGCAGGACGACCTCGTACCACCCCCAGACGGCGTTGCCCAGGGATGCCATCGCCGACGAGAGGGCGAACAGCAGCCAGGCGGGCCGGAAACGGACCCGGCGTCCACGGGCGTAGACGAAGCAGGAGACCGCGGCGGCGGCCGCGGCCGCGCTCAGCCCGAAGTCACCCATGATCTTGGCGACGTGGTCGGAGCCCCAGCCGAACGCCGAACCGACGGCGTATCCCGCGCAGACCAGGGCCAGGACGAGCTGGCGGACGAGGGTCGGTCCGCCGGTGGCGGCCGACGGCCGGGACGGCAGCGGTCCGGGCGAGGGCTGTGCCCTCGGCGCGCCGTCCAGCGTGGGTACGGGGGTCGGCGGACTCACCGGGGCCTCCCGGTCCGCGCCGGTCCCGCGGCCCGCGCGCCCCGCGGGAGGGGCGGTGCCTGCTTCCTGCGACCGCGGTGCCGGTGCCGGTGAGGGCAGGACGGACCGTCGTGGCCGGACCGGTCTCGCCCGCGCGCGGTCGCGGTCGTGCGCCAGGGTCGCCGGCGGCGGCTCCGCCGCGTCGGGTCGTTCGTCCATAGGCCGTGCATCGCCCGTCGCCCCCCTCACAGTCTGAGATCCATCCCCGGCGCCGACCGGTGCGCGGCGCGTCCCCTGTCGGACGATACACCAGGATCGTCACTCAGGGACATAGGTTCTCTACGCTCCGTGACGACCAGCGGATATGCGCACACCCACCGCGTCCGGAGAGTCGCGGAGGGTACCCGAAACGGATTACGCGCCCGTCGTCAGGATCACGTTGCGCAGCGGCTCCCGGTTCACGAAACGGCTCAACTGGTCCACCAGCAGCCGCTTGGCGCGCGGCAGGAAGGCGGAGGTCGGGCCCCCGGCGTGCGGGCTGACGAGTATGCCGGGAGCATGCCACAGGGGGTGACCGGGCGGCAGCGGTTCGGGGTCGGTCACGTCGAGGGCGGCGGTGATGCGTCCGCTCTCCAGTTCGGTGAGCAACGCCTTCGTGTCGACGACGGGTCCGCGGGCGACGTTGACGAGCAGGGCGCCGTCCTTCATGCGGCCCAGGAACTCCGCGTCCGCCAGCCCGCGGGTCTCCTCGGTGAGCGGCGTCGACAGGACGACGACGTCCGCCTCCGGGAGCAGGGAGGGCAGTTCGGTGAGCGGGTGCACCGGGCCGCGTGCCGTGGTGCGGGCGGAGCGCGCGACGCGCACGACCGGCGCGACCTCGAACGGCACAAGCCGGTCCTCGATCGCGGCGCCGATCGATCCGTACCCGACGATGAGCACCTTCCGGTCGGCGAGCGCGGGCCGGAAACCGCCCAGCCACTCGCCGCGGTCCTGCGCCCGGACGAAGTCGGGGACGCCACGCAGGGAGGAGAGGATCAAAGTCAGCGTGAGTTCCGCGGTGCTGGCCTCGTGCACACCGCGCGCGTTGCACAGCCGGACGCCCGCGGGCAGGTGCCGCAGACCGGGCTCCACGTGGTCGATGCCGGCGGAGAGCGTCTGGACGACCTGGACGGAGCGCATCTGGGGCAGCGGGCGGGTGCCGACGCCGCTGGGCTTCATGTAGGGGACGACGTAGTACGCGCAGTCGGCCGGGTCGGCGGGGAAGGAGTCCTCGCCGTTCCAGTAGCGGTAGGCGGGGCCCTCGGGAAGGCCCTCGATCTCGTCCGGCGGGATGGGCAGCCACACGTCAGCAGTCATGGTCAGGAGGCTATGTCAGGGGTGCGGAAGGGCAGAGGTTAGGTTGGGTGGCCTGACGAGGGAGGGTCACGACCGGTGGAGCGCAGGACGATCGGCGCGACGGCACTCGCGGTGGGGGCCGTCGGACTGGGGTGCATGCCGATGAACTGGGCGTACAGCGCGTCGCGGCAGCGCGGCGAGGAGTCGGTCAGGGCGGTGCACCGGGCCCTCGACCTGGGTGTCTCGCTGCTGGACACGGCGGACATGTACGGCCCGTTCACCAACGAGCTGCTGCTGGGACGGGTGTTGAAGGAGCGGCGGTCGGACGCCTTCGTGTCGACCAAGGTCGGCCTGCTGGTGGGCGACCAGCACATCGTGGCCAACGGCCGCCCCGGCTATGTGAAACGTGCCTGCGACGCGTCCCTGCGCCGGCTCCAGACGGACGTCATCGACCTCTACCAGCTGCACCGTGCCGACCCCGAGGTGCCCGTCGAGGAGACCTGGGGTGCGATGGCGGAGCTGGTGCGGGCCGGGAAGGTGCGGGCGCTCGGGCTCTGCGCGGTCGGCGCGCGGTCGGCCCGTCGGCCGGGGGCGCGGCTGCACGACGCCACGGTCCGGCAGCTGGAGCGGGTGCAGCAGGTGTTCCCGGTGAGCGCGGTCGAGGCCGAGCTGTCGGTGTGGTCGCCGGAGGCGCTGCGGACGCTGCTGCCGTGGTGCGTGACGCGCGGCGTCGGCTTCCTCGCCGCGATGCCGCTCGGCAACGGTTTCCTGACCGGCACGCTGACGCCCGGGCAGGGCTTCGAACCGGAGGACCTGCGCGCCCGGCACCCCCGCTTCACCGCCGAGATGATGGCCGCCAACCAGCCGATCGTGGCGGGCCTGCGCAGGATCGCGGCCCGGCACGGCGACTCGGTCACACCCGCGCAGGTGGCGCTGGCCTGGGTGCTGGCACAAGGGCCGCACGTGGTGCCGGTGCCGGGCACCAAACGGGAACGCTGGGTGAGCGAGAACGCGGGGGCGGCCGGTCTGCGGCTGACCGAGGAGGACCTGGCGGAGGTGCGCCGGCTGCCGGCGGCCCAGGGCTCGTGGGAGTGACGCGCGCGATCGCCGGGTTCGGGATTCGGCGATCGGGAACTTGGAGGGCGCGTGCGGTGTATGACAAGGAGAACCCGCCGCGTCGAAGGGACCCGTCGACCATGATCGTGCAACGTCGAGCCGTGCCGGCCGTATTGGCCGCCGCCCTGCTGCTGACGGCCGGCTGCTCCTCCGGCGACGGGGAGCCGTCGGGCGCGGACGGCGGCCCCTCCGCGAGCCCTACCGCGGCCCAGTCGTCGCCCTCGGGGCCGGCCGCCGAACGGACGCCGCCCGCGAAGGGCTCCGTGGAGGTGGTCCGCACGGTCGCCACCGGCCTGAAGAGCCCTTGGGGCCTGGCGCCGCTGCCCGGCGGCGGCCTGCTGGTCTCCTCCCGGGACGAGGCCACGATCACGCGGGTCGACGAGAAGACCGGCGAGAAGACGGAGCTGGGCGAGGTGCCCGGGGTGGCCGCGTCCGGCGAGGGCGGTCTGCTCGGCATCGCGCTCTCCCCCGACTACGCCTCGGACCAGATGGTCTACGCGTACTTCACCTCGGCCTCGGACAACCGGATCGTGCGCATGCGGTACGACGGGAAGAAGCCGTCCGGTGAGCAGCTGGGGGAGCCGGACACGGTCTTCCGGGGCATCCCCAAGGGTGTGATCCACAACGGCGGGCGGATCGCCTTCGGCCCCGACAAGATGCTCTACGCGGGCACCGGCGAGAGCGGTGACACGGGCCTGTCCCAGGACAAGGAGTCCCTCGGCGGCAAGATCCTGCGGATGACGCCGGACGGCGAGCCGGCGCCGGGCAATCCCTTCCCCGACTCCGTCGTGTACTCGTACGGCCACCGGAACGTGCAGGGGCTGGCCTGGGACGACGAGCAGCGGCTGTTCGCCGCGGAGTTCGGGCAGGACACCTGGGACGAGCTGAACGCGGTCAAGCCGGGCGACAACTACGGCTGGCCCGAGGCCGAGGGCAAGGGCGGCGGCTCCGGCTTCCACGATCCGCTCGCCCAGTGGAGCACCGACGAGGCCTCCCCGAGCGGTGTCGCCTTCGCCGAGGGTTCGGTGTGGATGGCGGGCCTGCGTGGTGAGCGGCTGTGGCGGGTGCCGTTGAAGGGGACGGAGGCGGCGGCCGACCCGCAGGCCTTCCTGGAGGGCGAGTACGGGCGGCTGCGCACGGTCGTGGCGGCGGGCGGTGACCGGCTGTGGCTGGTGACGAGCAACACGGACGGCCGGGGCGACGCCGAGGAGGACGACGACCGGATCCTGGAGCTGCGGATCGGCTAGAACCTCCCGGGGCGCCGTCAGTCGTCGGCCGCCTCGGCGGGGCGCGGGACGTGGACGACGACCTTCCCCGACGAGAGGTCTATCGGGCCGTGGCCGGGATCGCCGTCGCCGACGTCCTCGCGGGTCAGTTCCAGTCGGTTCTGCTCGTCGCGGGTGTGCTTGCGGCCGGGGGAGAACAGTTCCTCGAATGCGTTGAACACAAAGCCTCCGTCCGTCGGCGTCCTTTACAGCGTAAGCCTCACTCGGCCGAACCGGACATGAGCGGGTCGGCCGGGAAGAGGGCCAGCCGGTGGGCGACCGCCGCCGCCTCGCCGCGGCCGGAGACGCCGAGTTTGGCCAGGATGTTGGAGACGTGGACGCTGGCGGTCTTCGGGGAGATGAAGAGTTCCTCCGCTATCTGGCGGTTGGTGCGGCCGTCGGAGACCAGGCGCAGCACGTCGCGTTCCCGGCTGGTGAGTCCCAGGGCCTCGGCCGGGTCGGCGGGGACGCGCTCGGGTCCGGCGGCGCGGCCCAGGGGGAGGCGGGCGCGCCGGCCGAGCAGGTCGACCGCGTCGGCCAGCGGACGGGCGCTGAGGTGCCGGGCGACGGTGCCGGCCAGGCGGAGCAGCTCCGTGGCGCGGGCGCGCTCGTCCTCACCGCCGGTGTCCAGGAGGGCGGCGGCGAGCCGGTGCCGGACCCGGGCGAGTTCGTAGGGTCGCTCCAGGCGCTCGAAGGCGGTGACCGCCTCCGTCCAGAGCGCCGGGGTGTCCCGGCCCTCGGCCCGGTGGAGTTCGGCACGGAGCCACTTCTCGTGGGCGAGCCAGACCGGTGCGCCGGTGGTGAGCGACTTGGCGGTGCCGGCGAGCCGTTCCAGGGCATCGGCCCGTCCTTCCGCTGCGGCCGGCAGTCCGCGGGCGTCGGCCTCTGCCTGGGCGGCGGACAGCAGCAGCGGCCAGCCGTAGCGCTGGGTGCCGGGCGGCAGGCCCGCGTCCAGGGCCCGGCCGAGTTCGGCGCGGACGTCCGCGACGCGGCCCTCGGCGGCGGCGATGCCGATGGCGAGGGCGGCCAGCGGGAGGCGGTACTGCGGCATCGGGTCGTGCGTGCCGTAGGCGGCACGGGCCTCGGCGAGCAGCCCGGCGGCCTCGGCCGTCCCGCCGCGGGCGAGGGCGACGAAGGCCCGCTTGAGGGCGGCGCCACCGCGTGGCGCGGGGCCGCGGCCCGGGGCCGAGGCCCGCGCCGCGGCCTCCAGTGCCTCGTCCCAGCGGCCGAGCGAGATCAGCGACTCGGAGAGATTGCCCCACACCCAGGCCTCGGACTCCAGCAGCCCCATCCGCCGGGTCAGCTCGACGCCCTCGCGCAGGATGCCGAGCGCCTCCTCGGAACGGCCGACGCTCTCCAGGACGGACGGCAGGTTGACGTGGCTGCGGGCCACCACGGCAGACCGCCCCTGCGCCACCACCAGGTCCCTGACCTGGTACATCTCGGCGAGCCCGGCGTCGATGTGGCCCGCGTCGACCATCAGGCCGCCCAGGGTGAGCCGGGCGTTGAGCTCGATGTCGTCGGCGCCGACCATGCGCGCGTACTCGACGGCCCGTTCGGCGGCGACGACCGCGTCGGGGCCCGGGTCGTGGAGCATCGACCAGTTCGCGGCCATGGCCAGCACCTCGGCGTGCACCTGGGAGGGCGGCAGGCCGCGGACCAGTTCCTGGGCGATGCCGAGCTCCCGCCAGCCGTCGCCGCGTCCCTGGGCCTGGACCAGCAGGGAGCGCTGCGTCCAGAACCAGGCGGCGCGCTGGGGGTCCCGGCCGCTCTCGGGCATGCCCGCGCCCGCCTCCTGCTCCTCCTCCAGCAGCCGCAGCGCCCGCTTGGTGATCTTCAGGGCGCGTTCCCGCTCCCCGCACAGCCGGCCGGCGACGGCGGCCTCCGCCATGAGGTCGAGGTAGCGCAGGGGCGTGGTCTGCGGATCGCAGCCGCAGGGAGGGTAGACCTCGGTGTAGTCGACGGGGCGCAGGGTGGCGCGGACGTCGTCGGGGACGGAGTCCCACAGCTCCATGGCGCGTTCCAGGAGCCTCAGTTGCTCGGAGTAGGCGTGACGGCGGCGGGCCTCGACGGAGGCGTCCAGTACGGCGGGCAGGGCCCGGGCGGGGTCGTGGGCGTGGTACCAGTAGCTGGCCAGGCGCATCACGCGCTCGGCCGCCGGCACCAGCGTGGGGTCGGCGTCCAGGGCCTCGGCGTAGCGGCGGTTGAGGCGGGAGCGCTCGCCGGGGAGCAGGTCGTCGGCGACGGCCTCGCGGACCAGGGAGTGCCGGAAGCGGTAGCCGTCCCCGTCGGGCGCGGGCAGCAGGATGTTGGCGCCGACGGCGGCGCGCAGCGCCTCGATGAGGTCGTCCTCGGCGAGGGAGGCGACGGCGGCGAGCAGCCGGTACTCGACGGTGGAACCGCCCTCGGCGACGGTCCGGGCGACCCGCTGGGCACTCTCCGACAGGGCCTCGACGCGGACCAGGAGCAGGTCGCGCAGGGAGTCGGTGAGGCCGGTGCAGCAGCCCTCGTGGGCGGCGACGGCCAGTTCCTCGACGAAGAAGGCGTTGCCGTCGGAGCGTTCGAAGATCTCGTCGACCTGGAGCGGGTCGGGTTCGTACGCGAGGATGCCGGCGATCTGCCGGCCCACCTCGTCGCGGGTGAAGCGGCCCAGCTCGATGCGGCGGACGGTGCGCAGCCGGTCGAGTTCGGCGAGCAGGGGGCGCAGCGGGTGGCGGCGGTGGATGTCGTCGGAGCGGTAGGTGGCCAGGACGACGAGGCGGCCGGTGCGCAGGGTGCGGACGAGGTAGGCGATCAGGTGGCGGGTGGAGGCGTCGGCCCAGTGCAGGTCCTCCAGGACGAGGACGACGGTGTGCCGGGCGGCCACGCGCTCCAGCAGGCGGGCGGTGAGCTCGAAGAGGCGGGCCATGCTCTCCTCGTCGTGCCGGCCGCCGCCGGTGACCGGGGTGCCCTCGCCCAGTTCGGGCAGCAGCCGGGCCAGCTCCTCCTCCTGTCCGGCGGCGGCGTCCGCCAGTTCCCCGGGCAGTTGGCGGCGCAGGGCGCGCAGGGCGGTGGAGAAGGGCGCGAAGGGCAGCCCGTCGGCGCCGATCTCGACGCAGCCGCCCAGCGCGACGACGGCGCCCCGCCGGCGTGCGGCGTCGGCGAACTCCTCGACGAGGCGGGTCTTGCCCACGCCTGCCTCGCCGCCGAGCAGCAGCGCCTGCGGCTCGGCGGCGGCGGCGCGGACGAACGCGTCGTTCAAGGTGGCCAGTTCGGCGGCGCGGCCGACGAACACGGGACTGACGGACCTGGTCTCCACGGAAGCGAGCATCGCACGGGGGTCCGACAGCGGCGCAGCTGTTTTCGGCAGGTGGACGGCGGGCGGTACGGCGGCGGGGAGGGCGGCCGTGCGGCCGCCCTCCCCGTTTCCCCCGTTCACGCCGCCCGGGCGAACCGGTGCCTGCGCGGGCGCCGGCTATGGCTCTCCTCCGGCGCGGCTGCGCGGCGGGCGTCCCGGCGGGCCGCGCGGTGGGCGCGGACGGCCTCGCGGGCCAGCCGGGCCTCGTCGGCGCGGCGGATCAGTTCGGCGGCGCGGGTCTGCTGGATCTCGTACTCGAACACGGTGTGTCTCCTGTGGTGAGGCCGGTTGCTGCTTCGCTGACTGCGATGCCTCAACCTTCGTCTCCCAGGGGGGTCCGCCACATCGGGTAAGTTCCGCATCTTCGCCACCGCGCGGGGCCTTAGACGTGCGTGAGGGGTCTTAGGGCGTGCGCCCGGGGCGCGTGGATGCCCTAAGACCCCTCACGGGCCCGGATACGTCAGCCCATGGACGGCAGGGACAGAATGAGGTCGGTGTACTTGAGCACGGCCAGGACCAGGCCGAGCACGCCGAGCGCGACGCCGGCCCAGGAAACCGACTTGATCCACGCGGCCTGCGGCTTGCCGGGCGCGCCGAACGCGGGCCGGACCAGCACCACCACGCCGACGATCAGCGCGATCAAAGCGAAGCCCCCGCCCCACAGAGCTGTGGCCTGCCAGGCGTCGCCGTAACCCTTCTCGAGCACGGTCTGCGCGTTCGAGGAGGCGGTTCCCTCCAACTGCCCGATGAGCGACTGACGACTGTTGGCCACGGTGCCGACCCAGCTTCCCGTCAGCGAAACAATGCCGAGCCCCGCGGAAACGACAGCACCCGCTCCCTGGCCGACGCCGGTGGGTCCCTCGTTCTCCGAGGTGGACGACTCGACATCGTCCGGCGTGACGTCCGCGCCTTCCTCCTTCTCGACCTCCGTGGTCTCGGGAGCCTCCGCCGCCTCGTCCGTCTTGTGCTCGTCGGTCTTCACGCCGGTCTCGTCCACTGTCTTCGTTCCCATGTCTCGCACCGTACGGACGCTGTCTGAGAGGTCCCTTAATGATCCTTCTGAGAGGCACGCGCGCGTGCCTCACGTGCCGCACGCCACTCGGGCGCGAGCACGGCCCACACCTCGATGTCCTGGCGGACACCCCGGTGGAGGGAGCTTTCGCGCAGCACGCCCTCACGCATCATGCCGAGTCGCCGGGCGGCGTTGACACTCGGGGTGTTGGCGGACGAGGCGTGCCATTCCACGCGGTGCATGCCGCGCTCGTCGAACGCCCAGTCGATCAGGACCCGGGCACCGCGTGCGACCAGGCCCCGGCCCGTTCCAGCAGGCTCCAGCCAGCAGCCGATCTCGCAGACGCCGGTGGCGGCGTCGAAGACCCGGAAGAGCAGTCCGCCGACGAGCTTGCCGTCCAGCCACAGTCCGTGCAGGAAGCCGCTGTCGGCGGCGTGCCGGTCGGCGTAGGCCTGGAGGATCTCCCGGGCGGAGGCCACGTCGGTGGCCTTGGCGCCGAAGGGGATGTGCTGCGTGATGAACTCCCTGCCCCGCTCCAGGTGGGCCAGGAACTCCTCGGCGTGCCAGGTCTCCAGGGGGCGCAGTTCGGCTCCGTCGTCACCCAGTGGTATCGCGTACATCCCGGTGTCGCTCCTCCTCCGCAAGGACGTCCGCCACCTCGGCGTCCGTCGCCGCGGCCAGCCTCTCATGGGCGAGGCGGCACTCGGGCGGCTCGATGCTGATGCGGGGCAGGAGCTTGTCCAGGCGGCGCGGCAGCCACCAGTTGGCGCCGCCGAGCAGGTGCATCAGGGCCGGTACCAGGAGGGTGCGCAGGACGAAGGCGTCCAGGGCCACGGCTGCGGCCAGCGCGATGCCGAACATGGCGATGACCCGGTCGCCGCTGAGGACGAAGGCGAGGAAGACCGAGATCATGATGACCGCGGCGGAGTTGATCACCCGGCTGGTCTCGGCGAGGCCGACCCGGACGGCGCGGCGGTTGTCGCCGGTCTCCAGCCACTCCTCGTACATCCGGCTGACCAGGAAGACCTGGTAGTCCATGGAGAGGCCGAAGAGCACCGACACCATGATCACGGGGAGGAAGGGTTCGATCGGGCCGGCGCTGCCCAGGCCCAGCAGCTCGCTCCCCCAGCCCCACTGGAAGATCGCCACGACGACGCCGAAGGACGCGGCGACGGCGGCGACGTTCATCGCGGCGGCCTTGACCGGGATGCCGATCGAGCGGAAGGCCAGCAGGAGCAGCAGGCAGCCGAGGCCCACGACGACGCCGACGAAGAGGGGCAGCTTGCCGACGATGACGTCGGCGAAGTCGTCGTAGCCGGCCGTCACGCCGCCGACGTGCACGTCGAGCGCGGTGCCGTTCTCCGCGCGCGGCAGCACCTCGGAGCGCAGCCGCTCGACCAGCTCGCTGGTGTCCGGGGACTGCGGGGAGGACTCGGGGACGACGGTGAGGTACGCGGTGTCGCCGGCCGAGTTGTACGACACCGGGGTCACCGAGGAGACGCCCTCGGTGGTGCGCAGGCCGGCGTCAAGGTTGTCCAGGGCGAGCCGGTCCTCGGCGCCGCCGACCTCGGTGACCAGGGTGAGGGGGCCGTTCACACCGGGGCCGAAGCCCTCGGCGAGGAGGTCGTAGGCCTGGCGGGTCGTGCTGCTCCGGGGGTCGTTGCCCTGGTCGGAGGTGCCCAGGCGCAGGCCGAGGGTGGGCAGGGCGAGGACGGTGATGACGACGAGCGCGAGGGCGCCGAGCAGCTTGGGGTGGCGTTCCACGAACGCCGACCAGCGGGCGGCGAACCCGGTCGGCAGCTCGGGCTCGGGCCCGTGCTCCGCGAGCCGGCGCCGCTCCCGCCGGCTCAGGGCGCGCGGGCCGATGTACGACAGCAGCGCCGGCAGCAGCGTCACGGAGGCGGCGACGGTGAGGACGACGGTGAGCGAGGCGGCGATGGCCACGCCGTTCAGGAAGCTGAGCCGGAGGATCAGCATGCCCAGCAGCGCGATGCAAACGGTGGCACCCGCGAAGGCGACCGCCCGTCCGGTGGTCGCGACGGCGTTCTCGGCGGCCTCGGCGACCGTGAGGCCGCGCTTCAGCCCGCGCCGGTGTCTGGTGACGATGAAGAGCGCGTAGTCGATGCCGACGCCGAGTCCGATGAGGGTGCCCAGCATGGGCGCGAAGTCGGCGACGGTCATGGCGTGGCCGAGCAGGGTGATGCCGGCGTAGGCGGTGCCGACGGAGACCAGCGCGGTGGCGATGGGCAGCAGGGAGGCGGCAAGGGAGCCGAAGGCGAGGAAGAGGACGACGGCGGCGACGGCCACGCCGACGGCCTCGGCGAGGTGGCCGTCCGGCGCCTCGGTGAGCGCGACGGCGCTGCCGCCCAGCTCGACCTGGAGCCCGTCGGTCCCGGCCGCCTTCGCGGTGTCGACGACGGCCCGCGCCTCGGCCGGGTCGACGTCCTGGGAGGCGTCCTCGAAGGTGACCGAGGCGTAGGCCGTGTGGGCGTTCTCGCTGATCCGCGGCGAGTCGGCGTCGTCGTAGGGGTTGGTCACCGAGGCCACGCCCGGGAGGTCCGCGACGCGGTCCAGGGTGCGGGTCATCGTCTGTTCGACGTCGGTGGCGCGCACGGTGTCGGTCGTCGTGTGCCAGACGATCGTGTCACTGTCGCCACCCAGGCCGGGGAAGCCGGAGGTGAGCAGCCGGGAGGCACGGTCGGAGTCGGTGCCGGGCACGCCGTAGTCGTTGGAGTACGCCGATCCCGCGACGCCGGCGGCCGCGGCGACCCCGCCGAAGGCGAGGAGCCAGAGCAGGACGGTGACGAGACGACGTCGAACACACCAGCGTGCGAGGGCTGCCACGAACGTGCTCCCAGGTGTCTGATTGTGGATCTTTGACCGGGAACAGTCTTCCTTGGTGTGAACCGCCCGCAAAGAACGCATGAGCAATGCGAAGTCACTCTTGCAGGCGAAAGTGATCGTTTGCCGACTTAGTGGGCTTATTCACAACAGTGGCCCTGGGGAACTCGTCGTGGTGACGCGTTCCCCAGGGCCATCGGTGCCGGGCGGCGGGAGTGCCGGGTGCTCAGCCCTCGGACACGCCCAGCTTCTCCAGGATCAGCTCCTTGACGCGGGCCGCGTCCGCCTGTCCCCGGGTCGCCTTCATGACGGCGCCGACCAGGGCACCGGCCGCGGCCACCTTGCCGCCGCGGATCTTGTCGGCGATGGCCGGGTTGCCGGCGATGGCCTCGTCGACGGCGGTGGTGAGCGCGCCCTCGTCGGAGACGACCTTCAGTCCGCGCTTGTCGACGACCTCGTCCGGGGTGCCCTCACCGGCGAGGACGCCCTCGATGACCTGGCGGGCCAGCTTGTCGTTCAGGTCGCCCTTGGTGACCAGCTCGGCGACCCGGGCCACCTGGGCCGGCGTGATCGCCAGCTCGTCCAGCGCCTTGCCGGACTCGTTGGCGGCGCGGGCCAGCTCGCCCATCCACCACTTGCGGGCGGAGGCCGCGTCGGCGCCGGCGTCGATCGTGGCGACGATCGGGTCCAGCGCGCCGGCGTTGAGGATCGACTGCATGTCGGTGCCGGTGATCCCCCACTCCTCGCGGAGCCGGTTGCGGCGCACCAGCGGCAGCTCGGGCAGGGCGGAACGGATCTCCTCCACCCACTCGCGGGACGGGGCGACCGGCACCAGGTCGGGCTCCGGGAAGTACCGGTAGTCCTCCGCCTCCTCCTTCACGCGGCCGGAGGTCGTGGACCCCGTGTCCTCGTGGAAGTGGCGGGTCTCCTGGATGATCGTGCCGCCGCCGCTGAGCACCGCCGCGTGGCGCTGGATCTCGAAGCGGGCCGCGCGCTCGACGGAGCGCAGCGAGTTGACGTTCTTCGTCTCGCTGCGGGTGCCGAACTTCTCGGTGCCGTGCGGGCGCAGCGACAGGTTCACGTCGCAGCGCATCTGGCCCATCTCCATGCGGGCCTCGGAGACGCCGAGGGCACGGATGAGCTCGCGCAGCTCACGGACGTAGGCCCGGGCGACCTCGGGGGCGCGCTCGCCCGCGCCCTCGATCGGCTTGGTCACGATCTCGATGAGCGGGATGCCGGCGCGGTTGTAGTCGAGGAGGGAGTGCGAGGCGCCGTGGATACGGCCCGTCGCGCCACCGACGTGCGTCGACTTGCCGGTGTCCTCCTCCATGTGGGCGCGCTCGATCTGGACGCGGAAGGTCTCCCCGTCCTCCAGCTGCACGTCGAGGTAGCCGTCGAAGGCGATCGGCTCGTCGTACTGGGAGGTCTGGAAGTTCTTCGGCATGTCCGGATAGAAGTAGTTCTTCCGGGCGAAGCGGCACCATTCGGCGATCTCGCAGTTCAGCGCGAGACCGATCTTGATCGCCGACTCGACGCCGGTCGCGTTGACGACCGGGAGCGCGCCGGGCATGCCGAGGCAGACGGGGCAGGTCTGGGTGTTCGGGTCGGCGCCGAGCGCGGTCGAACAGCCGCAGAACATCTTGGTCTTGGTGCCGAGTTCGACATGGACCTCGAGGCCCATGACGGGGTCGTACGACGCCAGCGCGTCCTCGTACGACACCAGGTCGGTCGTGGTGGTCACGGTGTAACTTCCCTCTCAGCCCAGCAGGACGTCGTCGTCGCCCAGGCGCTTCAGCTCGCGGTAGAGCAGGGCGAGGCCGGTGACGACGCCGGCCGCGGTGACGACGGCGTCGGCGAGGCGCAGCGTGTCGTTCTCCACGCGGGCCTTCTTGATCTGCTTGGCCACGCCGATCGCGCCGAACGCGGTGGCGGCCATGGACATGTACGTACCGGACTTGGACTTCTTGAAGCCCTTGGCCTTGGACAGTGCGCTCACAGCGACGGTGCCTCCTCGATCAGCGGGTGGCCCCACTTTTCCACGAAGGCGGCCTCGACGGCGGCGCCGACCTTGTAGAGCCGGTCGTCCTTCATGGCGGGGGCGATGATCTGCAGCCCCACCGGCAGGTTGTCCTCCGGCGCGAGGCCGCAGGGCAGCGACATGGCCGCGTTGCCCGCCAGGTTGGTGGGGATGGTGCACAGGTCGGCCAGGTACATCGCCATCGGGTCGTCGGCGCGCTCGCCGATCGGGAAGGCGGTGGTCGGCGTCGTCGGGGAGACGATCACGTCGACCTGCTCGAAGGCCTGCTCGAACTCCTGCTTGATCAGGGTGCGGACCTTCTGGGCGCTGCCGTAGTACGCGTCGTAGTAGCCGCTCGACAGGGCGTACGTGCCGAGCATGACGCGGCGCTTGACCTCGGGACCGAAGCCGGCCTCGCGGGTCAGGGAGGTGACCTCCTCGGCGGAGTGGGTGCCGTCGTCGCCGGTCCTGAGGCCGTAGCGCAGGCCGTCGAAGCGGGCGAGGTTGGAGGAGCACTCCGATGGCGCGATCAGGTAGTACGCGGAGAGCGCGAGGTCGAAGGACGGGCAGTCCAGCTCGACGATCTCGGCGCCCAGCTCCTTCAGCAGCTCGACGGACTCGTCGAAGCGCTGGACGACACCGGCCTGGTAGCCCTCGCCGCGGAACTGCTTGACGACACCGACGCGCATGCCCTGGACGCTGCCGTTGCGGGCGGCCTCGACGACCGCGGGGACCGGGGCGTCGATGGAGGTGGAGTCCATCGGGTCGTGCCCGGCGATCACCTCGTGCAGCAGGGCCGCGTCCAGGACCGTGCGGGCGCAGGGGCCGCCCTGGTCGAGGGAGGAGGAGAACGCCACCATGCCGTAGCGGGAGACGCCGCCGTAGGTCGGCTTGACGCCGACCGTGCCGGTGACGGCCGCGGGCTGGCGGATGGAGCCGCCGGTGTCGGTGCCGATGGCGAGCGGGGCCTGGAAGGCCGCGAGGGCGGCGGAGGAGCCGCCGCCGGAGCCACCGGGGATCTTGGTGAGGTCCCAGGGGTTGCCGGTCGGGCCGTAGGCGCTGTTCTCGGTGGAGGACCCCATGGCGAACTCGTCCATGTTGGTCTTGCCGAGGATGACGACGTCGGCGTCCTTGAGGCGCTTGGTGACGGTCGCGTCGTACGGCGGGATCCAGCCTTCGAGGATCTTCGAGCCGACGGTCGTGGGCACGCCCTCGGTGGTGAAGATGTCCTTGAGCGCGAGCGGCACGCCGGCCAGCGGGCCGAGCTTCTCGCCGCGCTCGCGCTTGGCGTCCACGGCGCGGGCCTGGGCCAGGGCGCCCTCGCGGTCCACGTGCAGGAAGGCGTGCACCTTCTCGTCGACGGCCTCGATGCGGGCCAGGTGGGCCTCGGTGACCTCGACCGCGGTCAGCTCGCCGGAGGCGATCTTCTCGGCGATCTCGGCCGCGGTGAGCTTGATGATGTCGCTCATGGCGTTACTCCTCCCCCAGGATCTGCGGCACCTTGAAACGCTGCTGCTCCTGGGCCGGGGCGCCGGAGAGCGCCTGCTCGGGCGTGAGCGACGGACGGACCTCGTCCGGCCGCATGACGTTCGTCAGCGGGAGCGGGTGCGAGGTCGGCGGTACGTCTTGGTCGGCGACCTCACTGACGCGGGCGACCGCGCCGATGATGTCGTCCAGCTGTCCCGCGAAGTGATCGAGCTCTTCGGGCTTCAGCTCCAGACGCGCCAGCCGGGCGAGGTGGGCGACCTCCTCGCGCGTGATGCCAGGCATGCAGCGTTCCTCTGGGGTGAGTGTGTGGTTGGGGCAAATCGGCTTTGGCAAGTCGGTTCGGCCCAATCCTATGGGGCGGCGCCCCGTGCCCGTGAAACGGTTTCCCCCGCCGTCCGCTCGGCCCGCCGCGCGTGCCGGGTCCCGCGGGGGTGCCCCGGGCGCCCCGGGCCCGGTGCGGAGCGTCAGCCGACCCGGCCCGGGTCGTCCCCCGCCGCCGCGGGGAGCGCGGCGGCGGGCCGCTGCCAGCCGCGGGCGCCACGGGCCAGCAGCCAGGCGGTGGTCTCCTCCGGCGGCATCGCGGCGGCGACCAGCCAGCCCTGTACGGCGTCGCAGCCGAGGTCGCGCAGGCGTTCCCAGGTCTCGTCGTCCTCCACGCCCTCGGCGACGACCAGCAGGCCGAGGGAGTGCGCGAGGTCGACGGTGCAGCGCACGATCTCGGCGTCCTCGTTGTCGATGGCCAGCCGGGCCACGAACGAGCGGTCGATCTTCAGCTCGCTGACAGGGAGGCGGCGCAGGTGGACCAGGGAGGAGTACCCGGTGCCGAAGTCGTCCAGGGACATCTTGACGCCGTGTCCGGTCAGGGCGTTGAGGGTGTCGGCGGCGCGCTGCGGGTCCTCCAGGAGGACGTGCTCGGTGATCTCCAGTTGGAGGGCTCCGGCCGGGACGCCGTGCCGGGCGAGCCGGGCGGCGACCGAGCCGGCGAAGCCGGGGGTGTGCACGTCGCGCGGGGAGACGTTGACCGCGACGGGCACGAACAGGCCCTGGGAGCGCCAGTGGGCGACCTGTTCGAGCGCCGTCTCCAGTACGTACTCGGTGAGGTGGGGCATCAGCCCGGACGACTCGGCGATCGCTATGAACTCGTCCGGCGGCACCTTGCCCCGCTCGGGGTGCACCCACCGCACCAGCGCCTCCAGACCGGCCACGTGCCCGTCGAAGCGGACCTTGGGCTGGTAGTGCAGCTGCACCTCGTGGGCGTCCAGGGCGCGGCGCAGGTCGCCGAGCAGGCCGAGCCGGTCCGGGGTGTTGGAGTCCCGCTTGGACTCGTAGACCTCCACGCCCGTGCGGTCCCGCTTCGCCTGGTACATCGCCACGTCCGCGCGGCGCAGCAGCCCCTCGGCGTCCAGCGCGTGGTCGGGGAAGACGGCGACACCGGCGCTGGCCTCCAGGACGAGGGTGAGCCCGTCCAGGTCCATCGGGGAGCTGAGCGCGCCGACCAGTCCCCGGGCGATCCGGGTCGCCGACGTGGTCGAATCGGCGACGGGCAGTAAGACGGCGAACTCGTCGCCGCCGAGCCGCGCGGCCTCCGCCCCGCGCGGCAGGGCCTGCCGCAGCCGGTCGGCGGTCTGCAGCAGCAGCCGGTCGCCGGCGAGGTGTCCGAGGGTGTCGTTGACCGAACGGAAGCGGTCCAGGTCGATCAGCATCAGGGCGGCGCGGGCGCCGATGCGCTCGGCGTCGTCCAGCGCGGTCCAGGTGCGCTCCAGCAGCCACTGCCGGTTGGGCAGTCCGGTGAGCGGGTCGCGCAGCTGCTCCTCGGCGCGGGCGCGGGCGATCCACAGGGTGTAGTCGAGGGCGATCAGCGGAATGGCGAACAGCGGCAGCAGCAGCGGCTTGGCGACGGCCACCACGCAGACCAGCGGGGCGATGCCGAGCAGCGCGACGGCGACCAGGCCCTGTCTGACCAGGGCGGTGCGGGCGACGGTGGGCAGGCCGGCGCGCGGTGTCTGCAGGTACCACAGCAGGGCCCGGGTGACGGCGAGGTACGCGACGGCGACGAGCACCACCTTGGGCGCCGCGTACACCCCCCAGGTGTCCGGGTCCCAGGGTTCCTCCACGGACGGCACGGAGCCGCAGACACCGAGCAGCACCGCCCCCGCGGCGATGCCGAGGATGTCCACCGCGCCGTGCAGGACGCCGTGCCGCCAGCGGCCCCGCCGGGCTATGCCGACCAGGACGACGACGGTGAGGCTGACCATGCCGGCCGGAACCCAGCCGTACAGCAGCAGGACGGCGAGGGTGAGGGCGGCGCCGGAGCCGGTGCCGCCCCACCAGCGGGAGCGGCCGAGCATGACCAGGTGGCCGACGACGACGCCGGTCAGCACGGCCAGCGCCCAGCCGGCGGTGCCGGACGGGAAGAGCGCGTGTCCGCCGGTGAACGCCCGGTAGAAGCCGGCGCCCAGCACGAAGGCGGCGGCCGCGACGACCGCCGAGGGCAACGCGGGCCAGGACAGGTGCCGTTCCCCGTCCGGGTCGGGGCCGGTGAGCGCGGGGGCGTGGCCGGGGCGCGACGGTGCGGAGCCGGGGCCGGGGCCGGGGACATGGGACGCCGGGCCGGGGACGTCGGCCGTCCCTCCCGAGCCGTGGCCGTCGGCCGACCACGCCCGGCCGCGGCCGGGCGGCGGCGCGGAGGCACGGGCGTCCGCCGCGGGGCGCGGTGCGCCACCGCTCCGCTGCCCGAACCACCGGCTCACGGGCCACGCGCCCACCATGCGGCGCAGGCGCAGCCGTGAGCCCTCGGCGGCGCTCTCGGTCGGTTCCATTCCCGTCCCTCTCACAGCCGGCGGTGCCCACACCACGCGGCCCCCGCCTCGACCACCCTCAACGGTTCCGCGTTGGAGAACCCTTCCCTCCGCCCCTCAGGCGCAGGGGGATGCCCCGACCGCAGCTGGGCACGGCAGGCGCACACCTCAACAGTAGGCCGCGGAAGGCTTCCAGGGGCACCGGTCGTCGACGGTTGCCCGAATGCGACCCGGCCTCCCGTATGCATCTGGTATGCGCCGATCGGGTGGCCTTCAACCGCTATTCCTCGGCCGAAAGCGCGACTTCGGCCGCCGCCTCGGGTCCCCGGTCGAGCAGGACGGTGAAACCGTCCTCGTTCAGAACCGGCACCTTCAGTTGCACGGCCTTGTCGTATTTGGACCCCGGGTTGTCACCGACCACCACGAACGAGGTCTTCTTGGAGACCGATCCGGTCACCTTGGCGCCCCTGCTCTGCAGGGCGTCCTTCGCTCCGTCCCGGGTGAAGTTCTCCAGGGTGCCGGTGACGACGACGGTGAGTCCTTCGAGCGGGCGCGGGCCCTCGTCCTCGCCGGTCGACTGCTCCTCCAGCGGGACTCCGGCCGCCTTCCACTTGCGGACGATCTCGCGGTGCCAGTCCTCGGCGAACCACTCCTTGACGGCGGCGGCGATGGTACCGCCCACTCCGTCCGCGAGCGCCAGCTCCTCCTCGGTGGCCTGCTCGATCCGGTCGATGGAGCGGAACTCCCGGGCCAGCGCCTGGGCGGCCACCGGCCCCACGTACCGGATGGAGAGGCCGTTGATGAAGCGGGCCAGCGGGCGGGTCTTGGCCTCCTCGATGTACTTGAGCAGGGCGAGGGTGTTCTTCTTCGGCTCGCCCTCCTTGTTGGCGAAGACCGTGGCGATCTTCTCCTCGCCCGTCCTGGGGTCGCGCTTGGGCAGTCCGCTGTCCGGGTCGAGGACGTAGGCCTTGATCGGCAGCAGTTTCTCGACGGTGAGGTCGAAGAGGTCGCCCTCGTCCACCAGCGGCGGGTCGGCCGGCTCCAGCGGTCCGGTCAGCGCGGCCGCCACGACACCGCCGAAGTGCTCGATGTCCAGGCACTCACGGCCGGCGAGGTAGGCGACGCGCTCGCGCAACTGGGCCGGGCACGTGCGGGCGTTGGGGCAGCGGAGGTCGATGTCGCCCTCCTTCATGGCCCGCAGCGGCGTCCCGCACTCGGGGCACTGGGCCGGCATCACGAACTCCCGCTCGCTGCCGTCCCGCAGGTCGGCGACCGGGCCGAGGATCTCCGGGATGACGTCACCGGCCTTGCGCAGCACCACGGTGTCGCCGATGAGGACGCCCTTGGCCTTGACGACCTCCTGGTTGTGCAGCGTGGCGAACTCCACCTCGCTGCCGGCCACGGTGACCGGCTCGACCTGCGCGTACGGCGTGACGCGGCCGGTGCGGCCGACACCGACCTTGATGTCGATGAGCTTGGTGTTGACCTCCTCCGGCGCGTACTTGTACGCGATGGCCCAGCGGGGCGCGCGGGCCGTGGAGCCGAGCCGTCCCTGGAGGCGGATCTCGTCGAGCTTGACGACGACGCCGTCGATCTCGTGGGCCACCGAGTGCCGGTTCTCGCCGTAGTGGGCGATGAACTGGCGTACGCCGTCGAGGCCGTCGACCACCCTGTTGTGCGGGGAGGTGGGCAGGCCCCAGGTCTTGAGCAGGTCGTAGGCCTGGGAGAGGCGGGTCATGCCCTTGTACCCCTCCAGGACGCCGATTCCGTGGACCACCATGTGCAGCGGGCGGGTGGCGGTGACGCGCGGGTCCTTCTGGCGCAGCGAACCGGCCGCCGCGTTGCGCGGGTTGGCGAAGGGCTTGTCCCCCGCCTCGTTCAACCGGGCGTTGAGCTCCTGGAACTTCTCCATCGGGAAGTAGACCTCACCGCGGATCTCCACGAGGTCGGGGACCTCGTCGCCCTTCAGGCGGTCCGGGATCTCGGCGATGGTGCGGACGTTGGGGGTGATGTCCTCGCCGGTGCGGCCGTCGCCGCGGGTGGCGGCGCGGACGAGGCGGCCGCGCTCGTAGGTGAGGTTGACGGCGAGTCCGTCGACCTTCAGCTCGCACAGGAAGTGGTACTCCTGCTCGCCCAGCTCCTTGGCGATGCGCTCGGTCCAGGCGGCCATCTCCTCGTCGTTGAAGGTGTTGTCGAGGGAGAGCATCCGGGAGCGGTGCTCGACGGCCGTGAACTCCGTCTCGTAGGAGCCGGCGACCTTCTGGGTCGGGGAGTCCGGGGTGCGCAGTTCCGGGTACCGCTCCTCCAGCTCCTCCAGGGAGCGCAGCAGCCGGTCGAAGTCCGCGTCGCTGACGACGGGGGCGTCGTTCACGTAGTACCGGAAGCGGTGCTCCTCGATCTGCTCAGCGAGCTGCACGTGCTTCTCCCGCGCCTCGGCGGGCACGTTCGTCGTCTCCGCTTGCTTGTCGCCGGCCACCGTGTTGTCCTCCCGTTACTCTGGGTTGTCCGCGAGGGATCTCGCCGCCCGGACGCAGTGGGCGAGGGCCCGGCGGGCGTACTCGGGGGACGCGCCCGCGAGTCCGCACGACGGCGTGACGGTGACCGCCTCCGCGAGAAGCCCCGGATGCAGCCCCAGCCTGCGCCACAGCGTTCTGACACCCATGACGCTACCGGCAGGGTCTGACAATGCGGTGTCCGTGCCCGGGACGACACCGGCGAACAGGCGGGTGCCGCCCTCGACCGCTTCGCCGATCGCCTCGTCGTCACGCTCGGTGAGGAGCGAGAAGTCGAAGGAGACACCGGCGACGCCCGCCCGGCGCAGCAGGGCGAAGGGCACGTCGGGGGCGCAGGAGTGGACGACGGCCGGGCCGTCGGCGTGGACGGCGACGAGGTCGCGCAGGGCGGACTCGGCGACCTGCCGGTCGACGGCGCGGTGGGTGCGGTAGCCGCTGGCGGTGCGCACCTGGCCGCGCAGGACGGCGGTGAGGGACGGCTCGTCGAGCTGGAGGACGATGCGGGCGCCGGGCACGCGGCGCCGCACCTCGGCCAGGTGGAGGCGCAGGCCCTCGGCCAGCGAGGCGGCGAGGTCGCGACAGGCGCCGGCGTCGGACAGGACGGCCTCGCCGTTGCGCAGTTCCAGGGCGGCGGCGAGGGTCCAGGGGCCGACGGCCTGGACCTTGAGCGGCCCTTCATGGCCCTGGGTGAACTCCTCCAGGGCGTCGAGGTCCTCCCCGAGCCACGCACGGGCCCGTTTGGTGTCCCGGCCCGGGCGGTCGCCGAGGCGCCAGCCGCTGGGCTCCACGCGCGCGTACAGCTCGACCAGCAGGCCGGCGGTGCGGCCGATCATGTCGGCGCCGGGGCCGCGGGCGGGCAGCTCGGGGAGGAAGGGGAAGTCCTCGAAGGTGCCGGTGGCGGTCTTGGCGGCCTCGCGGGCGTCCTGGCCCGGCAGGGAGCCGATGCCGGTGGCGGGGCCGAAGCGCAGGTTGTCGTTCACAGAGGGAAGCGTACGCAGTGTGGTGAGAAGAGTTTCGCCCCAGCCGCCCCCTGCCCTTCCCGCCCCGCCGGACGGGCTGGACAACCGCTGCTTACCTTCCCGGACGCACCGTCAGGTCGTTGACCTCCGCGTCCCTCGGGAGGTCCAGGGCCATCAGGATCGTCGTGGCCACCGACTCGGGGTCGATCCACCGCGCGGGGTCGTACTCCTTGCCCTCCTGCCGGTGGACCTTGGCCTGCATGGGGCTGGCGGTGCGGCCCGGGTAGACCGAGGTGACGCGGACGCCGTTGGCGTGCTCCTCGTGGCGGAGGGAGTCGGCGAGGGCCTTCAGGCCGTGCTTGGAGGCCGCGTACGCGGACCAGCCGGCGTGGGCGTTGAGGCCGGAACCGGAGTTCACGAACAGCACGTGGCCCTGGGCGACGCGGAGCTGGGGCAGGAAGAGGCGGGTCAGCTCGGCCGGGGCGACCAGGTTGACGTTGAGCTGGTTGCGCCAGGTCTTCGGGGTGAGGTCGCCGACCGCACCGAGGTCGACGACGCCGGCGATGTGCAGCAGCGAGTCCACGCGGTCGGGCAGCGTCTGGTGGGAGAAGGCCCAGGAGAGCTTGTCCGGGTCCGCCAGGTCACCGACCAGTGTCCTCGCGCCGGGAAGCGCCGCCGCCAGTTCCTTCGCGCGGCCCGCGTCGCGCGCGTGCAGCACGATCTCGTCGCCGCGTTCGTGCAGGCGGCGGGCGACGGCCGCGCCGATGCCGGAGCCCGCTCCGGTGATCACATGTGTAGCCATGCCCGCCATGCTCGCATCACCGGCGCCTCACTCGATGCCCTGGCTCTCCTCCAGGTAGGCGAGCGCGCCGACCGGCTCCTCGGCGAAGAACACCAGCTCGGTGAGGGGGCGGGGCAGGAACCCCTCGTCCTCCATGCGGCGGAACTGCTCCTTGAGACCGTCGTAGAAGCCCGCCGTGTTGAGCAGGACGACGGGCTTGTCGGTGTGCCCGTGCTTCTTGAGCTCCAGGATCTCGGTCGCCTCGTCCAGCGTGCCGGTGCCGCCCACCATGATCACCACGGCGTCGGCCTTCTCCAGCAGCAGCCGCTTGCGCTCGGCGAGGTCCCGCGTGACGACCATCTCGTCGGCGCCCTCGCGCGCCTTGGCCGCCAGGAAGTCGACCGAGACCCCGAGCAGGCGCCCTCCGGCCTCCTGCACGCCGTCGGCGACGACCTTCATCAGGCCGACGTCGGAACCGCCCCAGACGAGGGTGTGACCGCCCTTGCCCAGCAGTTCGGCGAACTCCCGCGCGGGGCGCGTGTAGCGCTCGTCGAGGTCGGCGGCGGAGAGGAAGACGCAGATGTTCATGGTCTCCACCGTACGGCGCGGCCCGGAGGGGAAGAACCCGGCCTCCCGGCACGCTGTAGTGACGGACACCACTGCCACCAGGAGGACGATCGTGACCAAGGGACTCAAGGGACACCGCATCACCGTCGAGCCCAGCGACCGGCACGTGCGCGTGGTGCACGGCGGGCAGGTGCTGGCGGAGAGCGACGCGGCGCTGGTGCTGCACGAGACGGGCTGTCCGGACCGGTACTACATCCCGGTCGGGGACGTGCGGACCGACCTGCTGACGCCGTCCGCCACGACCACTCACTGCCCCTTCAAGGGCGACGCGTCCTACTGGTCGCTGCCGGACGCGGCGGACCTGGTCTGGGCGTACCCGGACCCGAAGCCGGAGGTGGCGGAGATCAAGGGGCACTTCTGCTTCTACGACGTCGAGGTGTCCTGACCGATGAATCGCGTGCCGTGCGGCAGTCTGCACCAGCATGGAGAAGACGACTGTTTCACGTGACGGCACCCGGATCGCGTACGAACGCTCGGGGCGGGGGCCGGCGGTCGTGCTCGTCAGCGGCGCCATGTCGACGGGCGCCACGATGGCGCCGCTGGCCGCCGAGCTGTCGGGCCGCTTCGACGTCACCGTCTACGACCGCAGAGGGCGCGGCGAGAGCGGCGACACGGCGCCCTACGCCGTGGAGCGCGAGGTCGAGGACCTGGCGGCGCTGATCGAGGCGGTGGGTGGCGAGGCGTCGTTGTACGGCATCTCGTCGGGCGGCGCGCTGGCGCTCCGGGCGGCGGCGAGCGGGCTTCCGGTGCGCCGGGTCGCCGTGTACGAGGTGCCGTACGCCATGGACGACGCGGCGGTGCGGGCGGGCGCGGAGTACCGCGAGCGGTTGTCCGAGGCGCTCGGGCAGGGCCGGCGCGGGGACGCGGTGGAGCTGTTCCTGCGGCTGGCCGGCCTGGGCGAGGACATGATCCGGGGCGCCCGCGAGTCACCCATGTGGGCGGGCATGGAGTCGGTCGCGCCGAGTCTGGCCCACGACGCCGCGGTGATGGGCGACAACCGGGTGCCCCGGTCCTCGATCGCCTCCGTCGGCTGTCCCGTGCTGGCCCTGGCGGGCGGCGCGAGCGACGCGTGGTGGCACGACGCGGCACGCGCGGTCGCCGAGGCGGCTGCCGACGGCACGTACGGCACCGTCGAGCGGCAGACCCACATGGTGGAGCCGGTGATGCTGGCGCCGGTGCTGACGGAGTTCTTCGGGCGGTGACCGGGGCGGAGGTCAGGGCCCGCCCGGTGCCGCCCCCGCTCAGGCCGCGCCCGCCCGCGCGCGCGTGGTGGACGCGATCGTCGCCGACCCCACCACGCGCGTGCCGTCGTACAGCACGATCGCCTGGCCGGGGGCGACGCCGCGCACCGGCTCGGTGAACGTCACCTCAAGGGCGCCGTCGACCAGTTCCGCGCGCACCTCGGTCTCGCCGCCGTGGGCGCGCAGCTGGGCGGTGTAGGTGCCGGGGCCTGCGGGGGCGGCGCCGCACCAGCGGGGCTTGACCGCGCGCAGGGCGTCGACGTCCAGGGCCTCCGCGGGGCCCACGGTGACGGTGTTGTCGACCGGGGAGATGTCCAGGACGTAGCGGGGCTTGCCGTCGGGGGCCGGGGTGCCGATCCTGAGGCCCTTGCGCTGGCCGATGGTGTACCCGTAGGCGCCCTCGTGGGTGCCGAGCCGGTTGCCCGCCTCGTCGACGATGTCGCCCTCCGCCTTGCCCAGCCGGCCGGCCAGGAAGCCCTGGGTGTCGCCGTCGGCGATGAAGCAGATGTCGTGCGAGTCGGGCTTCTTGGCGACAGCCAGCCCCCTGCGCTCGGCCTCCGCGCGGATCTCCTCCTTGGTGGTGACCGTGTCGCCGAGGGGGAACATCGCGTGGGCGAGCTGGCGGTCGTCGAGCACGCCGAGGACGTAGCTCTGGTCCTTGGCCATGTCGGAGGCGCGGTGCAGCTCGCGGGTGCCGTCCTCGCGGAGGATCACCTGGGCGTAGTGGCCGGTGCAGACGGCGTCGAAGCCGAGCGCCAGCGCCTTGTCGAGCAGCGCGGCGAACTTGATCTTCTCGTTGCAGCGCAGGCACGGGTTCGGGGTGCGGCCGGCCTCGTACTCGGCGACGAAGTCCTCGACCACGTCCTCCCGGAAGCGGTCGGCGAGGTCCCACACGTAGAAGGGGATGCCGATGACGTCCGCGGCGCGGCGGGCGTCCCTCGAGTCCTCGATGGTGCAACAGCCCCGCGCGCCGGTGCGGAAGGACTGCGGGTTCGCGGAGAGCGCGAGGTGGACGCCGGTCACGTCGTGCCCGGCCTCGGCGGCGCGGGCGGCGGCGACGGCGGAGTCGACTCCGCCCGACATGGCGGCGAGGACGCGGAGGGGGCGGGTGCGCTGCGGGGTGTCAGTCATAACCCTTCCAGGGTACGGGGAGGCGGGAACCGGAGCGCGCGACTATGCGTTCACGATCACATGGGGGCGAAGCACGAATCCACAGGCGCATCCGGCGGCGGGTCCAAGGACGGGGACCGGCGCATCGGCCGGCGGGCGCTGCTTGTCGGCGGCACCGCGGCGGCCGTGGGCACCGCCGTGCTGGCGCGCGACGAGCTGGCCCGCCTGTGGTGGCGCGTTCCGGGCGTGGAGCGGCCCCGCGAGGAGGGTGCGGTCGACTACGCGGCGGCCCGCTGGGTGGCGGCCTCGGACGAGAACTGGCGGCGTGCCGACCGGCCGGACGACTTCGGCGTCGACATGGTGATCGTCCATGTCACGCAGGGCAGCTTCGCCAGCGCGGTGCGGGCCTTCCAGGACCCGGCGCACAAGGCGGCCACGCACTACATCGTGGGGCAGGACGGCCGCGTCACCCAGATGATCCGCGAGCTGGACGTGGCCTACCACGCGGGCGACCGCGACTACAACGAGCGCAGTGTCGGCATCGAGCACGAGGGTTTCGTGGACCGCCCGCAGGACTTCACCGACGCGATGTACGCCGCCTCGGCGCGGCTGACGGCGGGGATCTGCGCGCGGTACGACATACCGCTGGACCGTGAGCACATCATCGGTCACGTGGAGGTGCCGGGCACCGACCACACCGATCCGGGGCCCCACTGGGACTGGGACCGGTACATGGAGCTGGTGCGGCGGGCGGCGACGAGTGCCCCCTCCCCCGGCGCCTCGCAGAGCGCCTGACACCGGCTCCGGCTAACTCAGCCCGGCCGCCCGTGCCCGCTCCACCGCCGGGCCGATCGCCTTGGCGAGCGCCTCCACGTCCGCCTCGGTGGAGGTGTGGCCGAGGGAGAAGCGCAGGGTGCCCCGGGCCAGGTCGGGGTCGGTGCCGGCGGCGAGCAGGACGTGGCTGGGCTGGGCGACCCCCGCGGTGCAGGCGGAGCCGGTGGAGCACTCGATGCCCTGTGCGTCGAGCAGGAGGAGGAGGGAGTCGCCCTCGCAGCCCGGGAAGGTGAAGTGGGCGTTGGCGGGCAGGCGGCCCTCCGGTGCCGGGTCGCCGCCGAGGATCGCGTCCGGGACAGCCGTACGGACCGCGTCGACCAGGTCGTCGCGCAGGGCGCCGATCTCGCGGGCGAACCACTCGCGCTGTCCGGCGGCGAGGCGCCCGGCGACGGCGAAGGAGGCGATGGCGGGGACGTCGAGGGTGCCGGAGCGGACGTGGCGTTCCTGGCCACCGCCGTGCAGGACCGGTACGGGGCTGTACTCGCGGCCCAGCAGCAGCGCGCCGATGCCGTAGGGGCCGCCGATCTTGTGGCCGGAAACCGTCATCGCGGCGAGCCCGGAGGCGGCGAAGTCGACCGGGAGCTGACCGACCGCCTGGACCGCGTCGGCGTGCAGCGGCACGCCGAACTCGGCTGCCACGTCGGCGAGTTCACGGACCGGCATGATCGTGCCGATCTCGTTGTTGGCCCACATGACGGTGGCGAGGGCCACGTCGCCGGGGTTTCGGGCGATGGCCTCGCGCAGCGCCTCGGGGTGGACGCGGCCGTGGGTGTCGACGGGCAGGTACTCGACGGTGGCGCCCTCGTGCTCGCCGAGCCAGTGCACGGCGTCGAGGACCGCGTGGTGCTCGACGGGGCTGGCCAGGACCCGGGTGCGGGTCGGGTCGGCGTCGCGGCGGGCCCAGTACAGGCCCTTGACCGCGAGGTTGTCGGCCTCGGTGCCGCCGGAGGTGAGGACCACCTCGCTGGGCCGGGCACCGAGGGCCTCGGCGAGGGTCTCGCGGGCCTCCTCGACGGTGCGCCGTGCGCGGCGGCCGGACGCGTGGAGGGAGGAGGCGTTGCCGGTGGCGCTCAGGTGCGCGGTGAGTGCCTCGACTGCCTCGGGAAGCATCGGGGTCGTCGCGGCGTGGTCGAGGTAAGCCATGGTGTGGCCGATTCTACGGGGCGGTCCCGCCCGGCCTCAGAGCAAGGTTGGCCTCGTCGGACCCCCGCGGCTCACAGGCTCCAGGACATCGTGCCGTCCGCGGACATGAACGCGGCCAGGACGAGCAGGTCGGCGACGCCCAGGCCGAGGCCGAGGAAGGCCCGGCCGGGGCGCGCGGTGCCGCGCCAGAGGGCGACGCTCGCCAGGGCGATGGCGATCGGGCCGAGGAAGACGTTGAGGACGAGCAGGCCGAGCAGGCCGAGGACGAAGGAGGCGACGGCCATGCCGTCGGTGTCGCGGATGCCGGTCCGGCGGGTGGCCGGTGCGGTGAGCTGCATGGTGTTCTCCCTGCCGTGCGTCGGTGAACCGTGCGTCAGTGGGCGGAGGTGCTCCGTCGGCGGCCGTGCCGTTCGCGGATCGCGAAGATGCCGAGCCAGACGGCGATGACCAGGCCGGCGGCGACGGAGAAGGTCAGCGGCGCGTGGGCGACGGTGCCCAGGACCACGCCGAGGAGCAGGAGGGCGGCGACGAGAAACAGCATGGAGCGGATCTCCCAACCTTCGGTGAACGACTGTAGTTACACTTGTTCACTGACTTCCCAGTCTAGCGCGCCGCACCGCTTTCCAATTACAGAGAACAGTTGTTAACTGCATGGCATGAGTCACACCTCCGGCGCTCGTCAGGCCCAGAAGCAGAAGACCCGGCAGGCACTGCTGGACGCGGCGCTCGTGCTGCTGGAGGACCAGAGCCTGAGCAGCCTGGGCCTGCGGGAGGTCACCCGCGCGGTGGGCGTCGCGCCGACCGCCTTCTACCGCCACTTCCGCTCCACGGCCGACCTGGGCGTGGCGCTGGTCGAGGAGGCGCTGGGGAGCCTGCATCCGATGATCCGGGCCACGGTGTCACCGGACGGGGGCAGCGAGGAACGCATCGCGCGGGCGGTGGAGTTGATCGCCGGGCATGTGGCCGCCCATCCCGCGCACGTGCGTTTCGTGGCGCGCGAGCGACACGGCGGGGTGCGGCCGGTACGGGAGGCGATACGGGAGCAACTGGCCCGGTTCTCCGGGGAGGTGAAGGACGAGCTGGCCAAGGACCGGGTGTCGGCGGGCTGGAGCGAGGCCGACCTGCTGATGCTCGCGGGCCTGTACGTCGACCAGATGCTGGCCACGGCCTCGTTGTTCCTGGAGACGCTGGAGGCGCCGGAGGGGGAGCGCCGGCACGCGGCGGACACCGCGACGCGTCAGATGCGGCTGATCAGCGTCGGCCGCCGGCACTGGCTGGACTGACTCCCGGCGCCGGCGGCGTGCGACGGTCTCGGCCCGGCGAGGCGGCCCCGGCACGGCGAGGCGGAACCGGTCAGCCGAGGCGGACCCGGGCGAGCTGGCGGGACTGGGCGACCAGGCGGTCGGCGCTGTCCCAGACCTCGGCGTCCTCCTCCAGGAAGCCGCCGGCGAGGTTGCGGGTGGTGATGGAGACGCGCAGCGGGCCCGGGGCCGGGCGGCAGCGCACGTGCACGGTCAGCTCGACCGTCGGCACCCAGCCCTTCAGCCCGAGCTCGAAGGCGGTGGGCGGCAGCGCGTCCACCGCGAGGAGCAGCGAGAGGGGGTCGGCGTCACGGCCGTCGGCGAGGCCGAACCAGGCGCGCATCTCCCCCCGGCCGGAGGGCTGCCCGAGCGCCCACCCCAGCGTGGCGGGGTCCAGCTTGAGCATCAGGCGGTCGGCGATGGCCGAACTGCCGTCGACGGGGGCGGGGCCGTCCTCCGGGCCGAAGCACTGGTCCACCGGCGGGATGGCGGGCGGCTTCGCCGAGGTGCGGACGTCGTCGGGCAGCGCGTCGAGGTCGCCGTAGGAGGCGAGGACCCGGATGCGCTCGACCTCGTTGCCCTCGTCGTCGTACTGGAAGAGGGAGGCCTGGCCGGTGGAGAGGGTGCGCCCGGTCCGTACCGTCTCGGTCCGCACGACCGCCGGGCCCGGCTGGGAGGCGGTGAGGTAGTGCGCCGAGACGGTGAAGGGGTCGGTGTGGGGGAGGGCGTCCCCTAGGGCGCGGCCCAGGACGGCCAGCAGGTAGCCGCCGTTGACCGCGTTGATGATCGTCCAGCCGGCGGAGAGGTCGATGTCGTAGACGCCGGGGGCGCGCCGGGAAACGGCGGTGTCCCGGTCGAACTCGCTGTCGCCGATGGTGGCCCGCGTGGCCGCTGCGGAGGCTGCTTCTGGCATGGCTGTACGGTACAACACGCAATTACTAAGCGGTAGCTTTTAGGGATGGCCCGGAATTCGCCGAGCGCGCTCCCGCAGGTATGCCTCCAGTTCGGCGGCGCCCGTGAGCATCGCCCGTCCACGGGCGGAAACCCTGCCGTACCAGTCCCGCAGGGCGGCCTCCAGCGGTTCCGGGCCGCCGGCCCCCCGCACCTGGGCGATCACGGGGGCGATCTGCTCCAGCAGATAGCCGCCCCGCCGCAGCTGGTGGACCAGCCGGGCGTCCCGGACGTCCGTCTCGCCGTACACGCGGTACCCGGTCAGCGGGTCGCGGCGCGGGTGCACCAGACCGGCGCTCTCCCACTTCCGCAGCGTCGCGGGCCGGATGCCGAGCTCCCGTGCCAGCGGCCCCACGAACACGCCACCCCGGCCGGGCGCTTCCGCGACGGGCGCGGACGCCAGGTCGCGCAGCGCGCGCTCCACCGCCCGGAGGGTCCGCCGGTCGGCGAGCAGCTGGGCGTGGCTCTCGTCGATGAGCCGGAACGCCTCCCCCTGCGCGTCCCGGTTCACCGCCCGCATGATCGACGCCGCGGTCTGGTGGCCGTGCCCCGGCACCAGGGCGAGGAAGGCGCCGAGGGCGCACGCGTGCAGCGGGGTGTAGGCCCGGTATCCGCTGGCCGTGCGACCGGCGACCGGGAGGATGCCGGCCTCCTCGTAGTTCCGGACGGCCTGCGTGGACAGACCGTGGCCGCGCGCCAGGTCCACCGGCCTCAGCTGTCCGTCGGTTTGAAGGTTTCGCACCACGAGACCGACGCTAACGCTGAAAAGTTTCCACCGAAAGTTCAACGATACCGTTGAGCGCATGATTACCGGCATAAAGGACACCGCCCGTGCCGTCGAGGCCGCCGCCCTCATGGAGCTGCTGCCGGGCCGGCCCCGGATGCTCGCGCTGGGCGAGCCGACCCACGGCGAGGAGCTGCTGCTCGAGGTGCGCAACGAGCTGTTCCGGCAACTGGTCGAGGAGGAGGGCTACCGGACGATCGCGATCGAGAGCGACTGCCTGACGGGACTGGTCGTCGACGGCTACGTCACCTCGGGCAGGGGCACGCTCGACGAGGCCGTGGAACGCGGCTTCAGCCACGGTTGGGGCGCGTCCGCGGCCAATCGCGACCTGGTGCGCTGGATGCGGGCGTACAACGAGGACCGGCCCGCCCCCGAACGCGTCCGCTTCGCCGGCTTCGACGGCCCGCTGGAGATCACCCACGCCGAGAGCCCGAGGCGGGCCCTCACCGCACTGCACGCCTGCCTCGCGGACCGGGTGGACACCGGCCTGCTCCCCTGCACACGGGAGACGCTGGACCGTCTCCTGGGCACGGACGAACAGTGGACGGAACCCGCCGCGATGACGGACCCGGCCCGGTCGGTGGGGCGGTCGGCCGAGGCCCGGGAGCTGCGACTGCTCGCCGACGACCTGGTGTCGCTGCTCGACGAGCAGACGCCCCGGCTGCTCGCGGCGGACTCGCGGGAGGGCCTGGAGCGGGCGCGCCTGTACGGACGTACCGCCACCGGCCTGCTGCGTTACCACTCCTGGGTGGCCGACCCCTCGCCGGCCCGCATGAACCGGCTGCTGAGCCTGCGCGACCGGATGATGGCGGACAACCTGCTGGCGCTCGCGGACCGGGGCCCGGTGCTCGTCCACGCGCAGAACGCCCACCTCCAGCGGGAGAAGAGCGGCATGCGGATGTGGCAGGGGCCGGTGGAGTGGTGGGGTGCCGGTGCGCTGGTGAGCGCGCGGCTCGGCGGGGAGTACGCCTTCGTCGCCACGGCCCTCGGCACCATCCGGCACCGGGGCGTGGACACCCCGCCGCCGGACACCCTGGAAGGGCTCCTGTACGCGCTCCCTCAGGACCGCTGCCTCGTCGACGCAGCCCGGCTGGCCGCCGCCCTCGGCGACCCGGCGCCCGCTCCCCGCGAGTCCCCCTGGTTCGGCTACGCGCCGCTCGCCCCGGACCACCTGCCCACGATCGACGGCGTGGTTTTCATCAAGGACCTGCCGGGCAAGGACCTCCCGCGCCGCCCGTGACTCACTCCCCCTCCACCACACCCGACCGCCGGTTCCAGGCGCGCGGTGCCCGCCAGTGGAAGCGCAGGGCGAGCAGGCGCAGGACGAAGGCGGTGACCACCGCGAGCCCGGTGGTGAACGGGGTGAGGGCCTCGTAGCGGATGCAGAGGGCGACCATGGTGGCGCCGACGATCGCGGGGACGGCGTACAGGTCGCGGTCCCAGCGCAGCAGCGAGGGCACCTCGTTGGCGAGGACGTCCCGCAGCACGCCGCCTCCCACGGCGGTGGCCAGGCCCAGGCAGGCGGAGGCGGTCAGGCCCAGCCCGTAGTCATAGGCCTTGGTGGTGCCGGCGACGCAGAACAGGCCGAGGCCCGCCGCGTCGAAGACGTTCACGCCGGTCTGGAGGCGCTCCACGTGCGGGTGGAGGAAGAAGACCAGCGCGGTGGCGAACAGCGGGGTGACGAAGTACCCCAGGTCCGTGAAGGCGGCGGGCGGTACGGCGCCGATGACGAGGTCCCGGAACAGTCCCCCGCCCAGCGCGGTGACCTCGGCGAGGACCGCGATGCCGAACACGTCGAAGTTCTTGCGTACGGCCAGCAGCGCGCCGGAGATGGCGAAGACGAAGATGCCGACCAGGTCGAGCGTGTGCTGGACGGTGGGGGTGAAGAGTTGCTCGTACACCCTGCCATTCTCACCTGCCGGTGAGCCCCCGCCTTGCAAACGAAGGCGGGGGCTCACCGGCAGTGCGGCAGGGGGCCGCGGGGTCACTTCTTCTTGGCGGGAGGCTCCTCGTCGGCGTCCTCGGCGTCCTTGCCGTCCCCGGCGTCCTTGCCGGCCTTGGCGTCCTTCGGGTCCGTCCCGGGGGCCTCGGCCTCCGGGTCCCCGGCCTCGGGAGCCTCGGCCTCCGGAGCCTCCACCTCCGCGGCCACCGCCGCCGAGGTCCGGGCCGACTCCGCGAGCGCGTCCTCGGCCACCAGCTCCACCGCCTCCTTGGCGTCGGAGAGCAGGACGACGTCCTGCGGGGCCTGGTCCTCGAAGTTCTCCGGGTGGTGGCAGGCGACCTGCTGACCGGGCCGCAGTTCCTTCAGCGGCGGTTCGGTCGTCCTGCAGACCTCCGTCGCCTTCCAGCACCGGGTGTGGAAGCGGCAGCCGCTCGGCGGGGAGATCGGCGAGGGCACGTCGCCCTTGAGCAGGATGCGCTCGCTCTTGGCGCCGCGCCGCGCCGGGTCCGGGATCGGGACCGCCGACATCAGCGCCTTGGTGTACGGGTGCATCGGCGACTTGTAGAGCAGGTCGCGGTCGGCCAGCTCCATGATCTTGCCGAGGTACATCACCGCGATGCGGTCCGAGACGTGCCGGACCACGGACAGGTCGTGCGCGATGATCACGTACGTCAGGCCCAGCTCCTGCTGGAGGTCGTCGAGGAGGTTGACGACCTGGGCCTGGATCGACACGTCGAGCGCGGAGACCGGCTCGTCGGCGACGACCAGCTTGGGGTTGAGCGCGAGCGCGCGGGCGATGCCGATGCGCTGGCGCTGACCGCCGGAGAATTCGTGCGGGTAGCGGTTGTAGTGCTCGGGGTTGAGACCGACCACCGACAGCAGCCGCTGGACCTCCTTCTTCACCCCGCCCTCGGGCTGGACGCCCTGCAGCTTGAAGGGCGCGCTGACGATGGTGCCGATGGTGTGGCGCGGGTTCAGCGACGAGTACGGGTCCTGGAAGATCATCTGCACGTCGCGGCGCAGCGGGCGCATGCCGCCGACCCCGAGGTGGGTGATGTCCTTGCCCTCGAACTCGACCTTGCCGGCCGTCGGCTCCAGCAGCCGGGTGATCAGCCGGCCCATGGTCGACTTGCCGCAGCCCGACTCGCCCACGACACCGAGGGTTTCTCCGGAGCGGACCTCGAAGTCGATGCCGTCGACGGCGCGCACCGCGCCGACCTGGCGCTGCAGCAGGCCCTTCTTGATCGGGAAGTGCTTCTGCAGCCCGGTCACCTTCAGCAGGGTCTCGCCGCGGGCGGCGCCCTTGGTGAGGGTGGCAGTGCCTGCCGAGCCGTCGCTCTGTGCGGGGATGGTCACCGCTTCGTCCTCTGCCTTTGCCTTTGCTTCGTCGCTCACAGCTTCGGCGCAATCTCTTCGGTCCAGATCCGCTCCCGCTGTTCCTGCGACATGTGGCAGGCGGCCCAGTGCTTGCTGCCGACCTCGGTCAGCTCGGGGCGGACCGTGCGGGTGACGTCGTCCTTGGGCACGTCGGCGTACGGGCAGCGCGGATTGAAGGCGCAGCCGGACGGGAGGTTGATCAGGGAGGGCGGGGAGCCCTTGACCGGGATGAGGCGCTCCTGCTGGTCGCGGTCGAGCCGCGGCATCGAGCCGAGCAGGCCCCAGGTGTAGGGGTGCCGGGGCTCGTAGAACACCTTCTCCGCCGGTCCCCGCTCGACGCACCGGCCGCCGTACATCACCAGGAGGTCGTCGGCCAGCTCGGCGACGACGCCCAGGTCGTGGGTGATGACGATGACCGCGGAGCCGAACTCCTTCTGCAGGTCCCGGATGAGGTCGAGGATCTGCGCCTGGACGGTCACGTCCAGGGCGGTGGTCGGCTCGTCCGCGATGAGCAGCTCGGGGTTGTTGACCAGCGACATCGCGATCATCGCGCGCTGGCGCATACCGCCGGAGAACTCGTGCGGGTAGCTGTCCACCCGCTTGTCCGGCTGCGGGATGCCGACGCGGTCGAGCATCTCCACCGCCCGGCGCTTGGCGGTCTTCTTGTCCACGTCGTGGTGGATGCGGTACGCCTCCACGATCTGCTGCCCGATCGTGTAGTACGGGTGCAGCGCGGACAGCGGGTCCTGGAAGATCATCGCCATCTCGCGGCCGCGCAGCTTGCGCACGTGGTCCGGGTCGGCGGAGAGCAGCTCGGTGCCGTCCAGCCAGATCTCGCCGGAGATCTGCGCCTTGCGCTTGCCGTACTGGCCGGCGGTGTGCAGGCCCATGATGCCGAGCGAGGTCACCGACTTGCCGGAGCCGGACTCCCCGACGATGCCGAGGGTCTTGCCCCGCTCCAGCTGGAAGCTGAGCCCGTCGACGGACTTGACCAGGCCGTCGTCGGTCGGGAAGTGCACCTTCAGGTCGCGTACTTCCAGGAAGGCGTTCGGCGCGGGCGAGCTGCCGGTGGGCTCGCCCACGGCTGCTCCGCTCTTGCTGAGTTCGGTCATGCGAGCCTCACTCGGGGGTCGATCACGGCGTACAGGACGTCCACCACGAGGTTGGCGATCAGCACCGCGAGAGAAGTGATCAGGGTGACGCCCAGGATAAACGGCAGGTCGTTGTTCTGGATCGCGTCCAGGACCTTCTGGCCGAGACCGGGGAGGCTGAACGTCGTCTCGGTGAGGATCGCGCCGCCCATGAGGGCGCCGAGGTCCATGCCGAGCATGGTGAGCAGCGGGGTCAGCGTCGACCGCATGGCGTGCTTGCGGATGACGACCGGTTCCCTCAGGCCCTTGGCGCGCGCGGTGCGGATGTAGTCCTCGCCGAGGATCTCCATCATGGTGGCCCGGGTGATCCGGGCGTACATCGCGGCGTAGAGGAAGGCCAGGGTGACCCAGGGCAGGATCATGCCGCCGAGCCAGCCGGTGAGACTGTCCTCCAGGGGCACGAACTCACCGTCGATCCAGCCCAGGCCGTAGGAGAAGATCGCCAGGCTGAGCAGACCGGTGAAGTAGATGGGGAGGGAGACGCCCGCGAGCGCGACGATCATCGCGCCGCGGTCCCACAGGGTGCCCCGCTTGAGCGCGGAGAGCACACCGGCGGCGAGGCCGAAGATCAGCCAGAGCACGGCGGCACCGAGAGCGAGGGCCAGGGTCACCGGGAAACGCTCGGTCAGCACCGGCCAGACGGCCTGCTCGGTCTTGAAGGAGTACCCGAAGCACGGCGCGGTGCAGTTGGTCACGTCGCCGCCGGAGGCGTAGGTGCGCCCCACGAAGATGCCCTTGATGAACTCCCAGGCCTGGACGACGACCGGATCGTCGAGGCTCAGCTTCTGCCGCACGGCCTCGACGGCGTCGGGGCCGGCCTGCTTGCCCACGTAGTTCAGGGCGATGTCGACGCCCGCCCACTTGGGGACGAGGAAGAAGATGCAGAAGACCACCAGGATGATGACCACCAGCATCACTGCGGCGGCGAACAGCCGCCTGATGAGGTAAGCGAGCACAGCGTGCGGCCCGCCGCGGACCGCGGGCCCGGGAGATCGTCCCGGGCCCGCGGTCACGCCGCGCCGGCCTTCACCTGCCTTTCGTGCCGTACGGCGGGTGTGCCGGTTACTTCTTCGGGTTCTTCAGACCGAGGTTGACGAAGTCGTACATACCGCTGTAGCCGTCGGTGGTGTACACGTTCGCCAGGTTGTCCGAGCGCCAGTTGATGAACTTCTCGAAGACGAAGGGCAGGTAGTACGCGCCCTCCATCACCTTGTGGTTGATCTCCGTGGCGATCTTGGCCTTGCCGGCGTCGTCCAGCTCGGTCAGGTAGTCGGCGAACAGGCCGTCGATCTCCTTGTCCTTGATCAGCGCGAAGTTGTTGTTGGCGCTCTCGAGGATGTAGTCGCTGTGCCACAGCGGCAGACCGTAGCCCTGGACGGACGGGAAGTCCGGGCCCCAGCCCATGATGATGACGCCGTAGCCCTTCTTGGCCACGTTCGAGGGGCTGCCGACGACGCTGGCGTACTGCGAGCCGTCGTACTGCTCGATCTCCAGGTCGATGCCGACCTTCTTCAGCGACGCCTGCATCGACTCGGCCGTGGCAACCTCGACCGGCTTGTTGTTGCGGACGGCGATCTTGCTCTTGAAGCCGTTGGGCTGGCCGCAGGCCTTCAGCTCTTCCTTGGCCTTCTCGACGTTGCCCTTCTTGTTGGCACCGGCGATCTCGTACGGGTCGTACTTCTGGCCCTCGGAACCCGGGACGGACGGCGGCAGCATGTTGGTGCCGATGTCACCGCCGGCCACCGGGCCGCCGCGCGCGGTCTGCAGCGAGACGTGGTCGGCGCCGTAGATCATGGCCTTGCGGCAGTGGATGTTGTCGAACGGCTTCACGTTCGTCGCGAAGGTCGCGTAGCGGATGTAGCCGGAGACCGGGTTGTCCAGGTTCTCCTTGTGCTCCTTCAGGGCGGTGGTGCGGCCCTGCGGGGACAGACCGGTCTGGGCGAGGTCCAGGTCGTAGTCACCCGCGACGAGACGGGCGTCCAGGTCGTTGGCGTTGGAGAAGAACTTGATCGTGATCTTGTCCGGGTACGCCTTGCGGACCGGGTCCGACTCCTGGTTCCACTCGGTGTTGCGGACCAGGGTGAGGTCCTTGCCGGGGTTGTAGGACTCGAACTTGTACGGGCCCGAGGAGAACGGGCGCAGGCCGTACTTGGACTTGGTGTCCTTGTCCTGGCGGACCGGGGACGCAGAGGTCAGCGCCAGCATCTCCTCGAAGTCCGAGTTGGCCTTCGGCAGCTTGAAGACGATGGTCTTGTCGTCCGGCGTCTCGATCGCCTTCAGACCCAGCTTGTCCGCGGACTTGTCCTTGTACGGACCCGGGTACTCGTCCTTGGGGTCGAGCACCTCCTTGAGGTACGTCGGACCGCCCGACAGCACGTCCTGCGCCCAGACGCGCTCGATGCCGTACTTGACGTCCTTGGAGGTGATCGGCTTGCCGTCCTCCCAGGTGACGCCGTCACGCAGGGTGTACGTGTACGTCTTGCCGTCGTCGGAGACCTTGGCGAGACCGGTGGCGAGGTCGGGGGTGACCTCGGCGCCCGCCGAACCCGGCTCGGTCTTGTTCGTGACGAGCTGGCGGCTGTAGTAGCGGGAGAAGTTCCACATGAAGCCGTAGTAGCCGCGCGTGGTGTCCCACGAGTCGGCGTCCTGCGTGCTCGCGAACTTCAGGGTGCCGCCCTTCTTGGCCGCGGAGGCCTGGGCGACCTTGTTGTTGGCCGCGTCGAAGCCGGGCGCGCCGTTCTTCGAGCCGCCGTTGCTGTCGTCGCCTCCGCCGCCGCACGCCGCCGTGGTCAGCAGCGCGGCGACCACTGCGGCAGCGGCCAAAGCCTGCTTGCGCCGCCCTTTGGTGCGTTGGGTAGTCACGATCTCGGATCCTCCGGATTAGATGAGAGACCCCGTGCAGGTGCCACGGGTCGCTTTGGGGAACGGCAGGTCAGCGGGAGCCCTTCGGGTCCAGCGCGTCGCGTACGCCGTCACCGAAGAGGTTGAAGGCAAGAACGGTGATGAAGATCGCCACACCCGGGATCACCATGTACATGGGATCCGACTTGTAGTAGTCGATCGCGCTCGACAGCATCTGCCCCCAGGACGAGGTGGGCGGCTTGACGCCCACGCCCAGGAAGCTGAGTGCGGCCTCGGTGAGGATGTTGGTCGGGATCATCATCGTCGTGTAGACGATGATCGGCGCCACCAGGTTGGGCAGCAGTTCCTTGAACAGGATGTAGAAGCGTCCGGCGCCCAGGGACCGGGCGGCCTCGACGTACTCCCGCTCGCGCATGGAGAGGGTCTGGCCGCGGACCACACGGCCGATGTAGGGCCAGCCGAAGAAGCCGATGACCAGGATCATCATGAGCAGGCGGACGCCGGTGCCGCTGAGGCCGAGCATGCTGTCCGGCATGACCGAGACCAGGGCGATGATGAAGAGCAGCTGCGGGAAGGCCAGCAGGCCGTCCATGATCCGGCTGATGAGGGCGTCGACCCAGCCGCCGAAGAAGCCGGCCAGGACGCCGAGGACGGTACCGATGATCACGGCCACGATCGCGGACAGGAAGCCGACGAGCAGCGAGATCCGGGCGCCGTGGACGATGCGGGCGAAGATGTCGCGGCCGTTGACCGGCTCGACGCCCAGCCAGTGCTCACCGCTCATGCCCCCCAGGGAGCCGGTGGGCGTACCGAACAGCGGGTCGATCAGGTCCTCGTGGAACTCGTTGGGGTCCTGGCCGTAGAGCGAGGTGATCAGGGGCGCGAGGATCGCGACGACGATGAGGAAGAGCACGACGATGCCGCCCGCGAGGGCCAGCTTGTCCCGCTTCAGGCGCTCCCAGGCGATGCGGCCGAGGGAACGCCCCTGAACCGCCTTGGCCTCGGTGCCGGCAACCGCCGCTTCCTCGGCCGCGCTCGGGGCCGCCTCCGCGGTCGGCTCGTGCAATGGTGCCGTCATCTGGCAGGGACCCCTCTCAACCGGCGGTAGCCGGCCCGCACTTGCCGCTGTAGCGGCGTGATCAGTCCGTCGTACACAAGGGCGAACAACCACCCCTTGGTGCGGGAGTCTTCAACGCTTTGGCGATCTGTAGCCAGACTTGACGGGGAATGGATGCGCAACCGTGATGCTGTTCGAGGTGTTCCGTTATCCGGACAGTGGGTAACGGGGGCCGGACGCGGACGAGTTGGGGCATCGGCGGCACAGTGGTGCCATACGTCCTCGTCTACGCGCGAAGATGTCCGCCCACCGCGGACGGGAGGAGCCGCCGGGCGGTCAGTACCGGCCCTGCGCCGGAGGGTATCCGTACCCGCCCACCGGTGCCTGTGCGGGGGCGGCCGCGTGGGCCTCGCGGTCGTAGAACGGGCGGGCGTTGGCACGCAGCCACATGGCGACCGGGTCGTGGGCGTCGGTCATCGCGACGGTCGACACGGGCAGCCCGTCCGGGACCGCGCCGACCGACTGCTGCATCATGGCGCGCACCGCGTCGACGGCCGGCGGGGAGGTGTCGTACACGTCGAGACCGATGGCGAGGTAGGGCGCCCCGAGCGCCGGCTGCACCCAGGCGCGGCGGAGCGCGCGGACCGCGGGTGTGCGGTGGGCGTTCTGCGCGAGCAGGGCGTAGAACTGCGGGATCTCGATGGCGGGTTCGGACAGCCGCAGGGGGCCGGCGGGCTGGCGGTCCAGGCCGGAGGCGATGCGGCGCAGGTCGAGCCAGGGGATGCCGACGCCGCCGCCGGGGGCGTGCGGGTTGAGCCACAGGCCGTAGTGGTCGGGGTAGAGGGCGCGGGCCGCCTCCAGACCGTCGACCACCTCGTACGACCGGTTCCAGCCACTGGCCGACAGTTCCTGGGCGGAGGTGACGCAGGGCGCGTACCCGTAGCCGTCGACCTCCATGTTCCCGTACTGGGCGTCCGGGGAGCCGGCCTGGCCGTGCCAGAGCAGCATCCAGACCTGGCCGGAGGTGGGGGTGGCGAGCGCGCGGAGCAAGGCCTCGTAGGCGTCGTAGCGCCCGGGGGTCACCTGGCGCAGCATGTGCTCGACCTGTCCGGTCGTGGTGCCGCTGGCGCTCACGCGTATCGCCCCTTCGAAAAGTTCCCGGGTTGTGAAACCAGCTTAAGGCTCCGCCGGGCGGGGGGCGCCTATGAGCTCGGGGTGCCGTGTGCGTTGGCGGGTGCGGGTGCGTTGTGGCTGGGCGCGCCCGCGCGGCGGAGCCGCATATGTCACAGCCCCGCGCCCCTGGGGTGCGTTTCCCTGCCCGGTGATGACAAGTCGCGGTTGTAGAAGGGAAGAACGTTCGCCCGCATCCAGTCGCAGACCGGGTCCTGGGCCGCCTCCAGGAGGACCAGGTTGACCTGGGTCTTCAAGGGGGCCTTGGTGAGGGCCCGGCCGAGGGCGTCCAGGGGGAGGGCGCGGGCGTCGCCCTCCCAGTGGGTGAGTTCGACGCCCACGAAGACCACCGGGTCGGCGGTCTCGATGGCGGCCATGCAGCGGCGGGCGGTGCGGACGACGCCGGTCGCGGCGAACTCGGCGGAGGCGGCGGCCAGGAAGTCCACCGGGTCGTCCTGCCAGTCCGGCTCGAAGAGACGGACCCGGCCGCCGGACGCGGGCCCGTCCAGCGGGGTGCGGCCGGCCCGGCACAGCTCGGCCACGGCGGGCGGCGGCAGCGGGATGCCGACCATGCCGTCCGGGTTGACGGCGATGCCGACCTGCGGGGGCAGGCCCCGGGCGAACTCCACGGCCGGGGCGATGGTGTACGCCATCTGCGCGCCGGCGACCTGGCGGAACTGCTCCTCGGAGCTGAACACCGGGACGTAGGCCTGGCCGTCGATCTCCAGCGAGGGCAGGTCGAGGGGGCCGCTGTGCGGGCCGCCGCCGTTCGGCAGGGGTATCCACAGGAAGCTGCGGCCGAGCACCTCCACGATCCGTCCGCCGGCCGACGGGACGCCGAGGGAGGCGGACAGCACCTCCTCCAGCTCGTTGCCGGGCCATCCGCCGTGCGGGTGGGGGTGCGCCTGTGCCGGGAAGTCCATCTGTCCGCCTACCGCCTGCCTGGTACCGCTGCTGTGGCTGAAAAGGCTAACCCTTTCGGGTGCGCCGCCCTGTGGTGCGTCACCCGGTGAACGCGATCCGGTGCAGGGTGTCGGCCGCGGCCCGGTCCAGCAGGACGGCCGAGGTACAGCCCGCGGGCAGGGTGCCCTCGGTCACCGCGCGCAGCAGACGGGTGTTGGCCGCCCGGTGCCGCCGGAACGCGTACCGCGACACGCCCCGGCCGCGCTCCCGCTGGCCGGCCAGCGCCTCGTCGGCGTCGACGTCGAGGAGCAGCAGGTGCAGGGTGCCCTCGCGGCGGCGGGCCTCGCGGGCCAGCCAGGCACGCACCCAGGACTGGGTGCCGCAGTCGTGCACGACGACGCCCTCGCCGGAGCGCAGCGCCTCGCGCAGTCCGGCGTAGTGGGCGAGGCGGACGAGGGGGCGGTAGAGGGCGTAGGGCAGGAAGCGCGGCATGCGGCGGTCCCAGCGGTCGCGGGTGTCCTGGGAGTCGATGCGCCGGCCGCGTACGGTGCGCTCCATCAGCGTGGACTTGCCGCTGCCGGGCAGGCCGGTGATCACCACCAGGTCCCGGGGTCCGAAGAGCAGGGCGTGCGGGCTGCGGCCGCCGCGGTCCCTCAGGTCGCGGACGACGGGTGCGGGCAGTTCGGCGCACGCCTCCGGGGCCGGGGCGACGGGCTGTTTGGGCAGCGCGAGACCCGAGGTGGTGGCGTACGCCGTGGTCCTGTTCACCGTGATCGTCCTCCCCTGGGGCGGTTCACGAGTTCCCATCCCCGTCGAGTGTAAAGAGAAGGTAATGCGCAGGTCTCGCGTTTTCGTGCGCTTACTGCCACAGGCCGGTTACAGATCACGGTCTGCCACGGATCGGCGGGGCGTGCAATGATGGCGGCGCCAACTGCATACCGGCCGTTTGAATCCGCGCGGGAGAGTCCCCGGCCGCGCCGGGGCGCCGAAGGAGCAAGTCCCTCCCTTGAATCTCTCAGGCACCGTTACCGCGCGGGCGAGGCACATCTGAAAAGCGGGCCGCCCCCGACGGCGGCCCCACCCAAGGTGCAAGCCCTGATCGCCGTACTCCGGTGGTCGTGGCGAACCTCTCAGGTTCCGATGACAGATGGGGAGGAACGACCTCGCCCGTGCCGTCCTGTCCTGGGAGACGACCGACCGATGAGCAGCACAGAACTCCGCCGTACCGCGCTCGATGCCACGCATCGCGCGCTGGGCGCGACGATGACCGACTTCGCCGGCTGGGACATGCCCCTGCGCTACGGCTCCGAGCGCGACGAGCACGTCGCGGTGCGTACCCGGGCCGGGCTCTTCGACCTCTCGCACATGGGCGAGATCACGGTCACCGGCCCCCAGGCCGCCGACCTGCTGAACTTCGCGCTGGTCGGCAACATCGGCAGCGTGAAGCCGGGCCGCGCCCGCTACACCATGATCTGCCGCGAGGACGGCGGCATCCTGGACGACCTGATCGTCTACCGGCTGGGCGAGACCGAGTACATGGTCGTCGCCAACGCCTCCAACGCCCAGGTGGTGCTCGGCGCGCTGACCGAGCGGGCCGCCGGCTTCGACGCCGAGGTGCGCGACGACCGGGACGCGTACGCGCTGCTGGCGGTGCAGGGGCCCGAGTCCCCGGGCATCCTCGCCTCGCTCACCGACGCCGACCTGGACGGCCTGAAGTACTACGCCGGGCTGCCCGGCACCGTCGCGGGCGTCCCGGCGCTCATCGCGCGCACCGGCTACACCGGCGAGGACGGCTTCGAGCTGTTCGTGAAGCCCGAGCACGCCGTGGAGCTGTGGCAGGCGCTGACCAAGGCGGGCGAGGGCGCCGGGCTGGTCCCCTGCGGTCTGTCCTGCCGGGACACGCTCCGCCTGGAGGCGGGCATGCCGCTGTACGGGCACGAGCTGACGACCGAGCTGACGCCCTTCGACGCCGGGCTCGGCCGGGTGGTGAAGTTCGAGAAGGAGGGCGACTTCGTGGGGCGCGCCGCGCTGACCGAGGCCGCTTCCCGGGCCGAGCAGAACCCGCCCCGCGTCCTGGTCGGCCTGGTCGCCGAGGGCCGCCGGGTCCCGCGCGCCGGGTACCAGGTCGTCGCCGGCGGCGAGGTCGTCGGCGAGGTCACCTCCGGCGCGCCGTCCCCGACGCTGGGCAAGCCGATCGCCATGGCGTACGTCGACCCCGCGCACGCGGCGCCGGGCACCGAGGGTGTCGGCGTGGACATCCGGGGCAGCCACGAGCCGTACGAGGTCGTGGCGCTGCCGTTCTACAAGCGCCAGAAGTAGACACTGGGCGGCGGGACCTTCGCCGTCCCGCGCACGTTCTCGCTGATCACCAGCGGTTTCCGTAGTCCCCCCCTTCATCAGCACTCCCCCGCGTACAGGAGAATTCAGGCCATGAGCAACCCCCAGCAGCTGCGTTACAGCAAGGAGCACGAGTGGCTGTCGGCCGCCGAGGACGGCGCCTCGACGGTCGGCATCACGGAGCACGCGGCCAACGCGCTCGGTGACGTCGTCTTCGTCCAGCTCCCCGAGGTCGGCGACTCGGTGACCGCGGGCGAGACCTGCGGCGAACTGGAGTCCACCAAGTCGGTCTCCGACCTGTACTCCCCCGTCTCCGGCGAGATCACCGAGGTCAACGAGGACGTCGTCAACGACCCGTCGCTGGTGAACTCCGCGCCCTTCGAGGGCGGCTGGCTGTTCAAGGTGCGGGTCACCGACGAGCCGGCCGACCTGCTCTCGGCCGACGAGTACACCGCCTTCACCGCCGGCTGAGGAGACACGGACCGCATGTCGCTTCTGAACACACCCCTGCACGAGCTCGACCCCGACGTCGCCGCCGCCGTCGACGCCGAGCTGGACCGCCAGCAGTCCACCCTGGAGATGATCGCCTCGGAGAACTTCGCTCCGGTCGCGGTCATGGAGGCCCAGGGCTCGGTCCTCACCAACAAGTACGCCGAGGGCTACCCGGGCCGCCGCTACTACGGCGGCTGCGAGCACGTCGACGTGGTCGAGCAGATCGCCATCGACCGGGTCAAGGCGCTCTTCGGCGCCGAGCACGCCAACGTGCAGCCGCACTCGGGCGCCCAGGCCAACGCGGCGGCGATGTTCGCGCTGCTCAAGCCGGGCGACACGATCATGGGTCTGAACCTCGCCCACGGCGGGCACCTGACCCACGGCATGAAGATCAACTTCTCCGGCAAGCTCTACAACGTCGTCCCCTACCACGTGGGCGAGGACGGCCAGGTCGACATGGCCGAGGTGGAGCGCCTCGCCAAGGAGACCAAGCCGAAGCTGATCGTGGCCGGCTGGTCGGCGTACCCGAGGCAGCTGGACTTCGCCGCGTTCCGCAAGGTCGCGGACGAGGTCGGCGCGTACCTGATGGTCGACATGGCGCACTTCGCCGGTCTGGTCGCGGCGGGCCTGCACCCGAACCCGGTCCCGCACGCCCACGTCGTGACCACCACCACACACAAGACGCTGGGCGGCCCGCGCGGCGGTGTGATCCTCTCCACTGCCGAGCTCGCCAAGAAGATCAACTCCGCCGTCTTCCCCGGTCAGCAGGGTGGCCCGCTGGAGCACGTGGTGGCCGCGAAGGCCGTCGCCTTCAAGGTCGCCGCGAGCGAGGACTTCAAGGAGCGCCAGGGCCGTACGCTGGAGGGTGCCCGCATCCTCGCCGAGCGCCTGGTGCGGGACGACGCGAAGGCGGCGGGCGTCTCCGTCCTGACCGGCGGCACGGACGTCCACCTGGTCCTGGTCGACCTGCGCGACTCCGAGCTGGACGGCCAGCAGGCCGAGGACCGTCTCCACGAGGTCGGCATCACGGTCAACCGCAACGCCGTCCCGAACGACCCGCGTCCGCCGATGGTGACCTCCGGTCTGCGCATCGGTACGCCGGCCCTGGCGACCCGCGGCTTCACGGCCGAGGACTTCGCCGAGGTCGCGGACGTGATCGCCGAGGCGCTGAAGCCGTCCTACGACGCCGAAGCCCTCAAGGCCCGGGTGAAGGCCCTGGCCGACAAGCACCCGCTGTACCCGGGTCTGAACAAGTAGACACCGCGCGTGCGCGGGGGTGGGGGGGGGGGGGGGGGGGGGGGCGCCGCCCCCCCCCCCCCCCCCCCCCCCCCCCCCCCCCCAAAAAAAAAAAAAAAAAAAAAACCACCAACAAAAAAAAGAA